>NZ_CP023445.1:6736314-7085128 GCF_002354875.1 Actinosynnema pretiosum | reverse complement strand
CGACCACTGGGATGTGTTGCATACATGCGCATGTCACTATATGTTCCCCCCCATGGGACACGGGCACGGGCATGGGCACGGTGGTGGGGCTTCGCTCGGGAGCGCGCACGTCGGCAGGCTCTGGATCGCCTTCGGGGTGGGCGCCGGGTTCATGGTCGTCGAGTTCGTCGTGGGGCTCGCCACGGGATCGCTCGCGCTGCTCTCGGACGCCGCCCACATGCTCACCGACGTGCTCGGCGTCGGCATGGCGCTCGCGGCCATCCTCATCGCCCGGCGGGCGCAGGCCCGCAACAGCCGGACGTTCGGGCTCTACCGGGCCGAGGTGCTCGCCGCCCTCGCCAACGCGCTGCTGCTCTTCGGGGTCGCGGGCTACGTGGTCTACGAGGCCGTCCAGCGGCTCGGGGATCCGCCCGCGGTCCCCGGACTCCCGGTGATCGCCGCCGCCACCGCGGGGCTCCTCGCCAACGTCGTCTCGTTCCTCGCCCTCCGCGAGGGCGCCAAGGAGAGCATCAACGTCCGAGGGGCCTACCTGGAGGTGCTAGCCGACCTCATCGGGTCCGTCGGCGTGCTCATCAGCGGGTTCGTCACGCTCGTCCTCGGGTGGCGGTACGCCGACCCGGTCATGGGCGTCGCCATCGGCCTCTTCGTGCTCCCGCGCACCTGGAAGCTCGCGGGCAACGCCCTGCGCATCCTCTTCCAGCACGCCCCCGAGCGCGTCGACGTCGCCGCCATGGAGGCCGACCTCGCCCAGCTGCCCGGCGTCGCCGAGGCGCACGACCTGCACGTCTGGACCCTCACCTCCGGCATGGAGGTCGCCTCCGCGCACCTCGCCACCCGCGGCGGCGCTGACCCGGCCGTGGTGCTCCAGGCCGCGCAGGAGCTGCTCGCGCAGCGGTACCACATCGAGCACGCCACGCTCCAGGTGGAACCAGGGGACTCCGCGGACCGCTGCCGCGAAATCCCCTGGTAGCCACCACCTACAAGCCCGTGCACTGGCCCGACTTCGGGCCCTTCACCTCGTTCGGCCAGCCGTGGTCCACCGGGGCCGGGTCACCGCCCGAGCAGGACAGCGGACCGGCCACGGCGTTGCCCGCCAGGAGCGTGCCGCCGCGACCGCCGACCACCGAGACCGGGCCCGCCACGCGCGCCAGCTCCAGCGAGACCTCGCCGGTCGTCCCGGTCACCGACACCGGACCGGCCACCTCGGTCTCCACCAGCACCACCGCCGACGCGCCCGCCGCCGACACCGGACCGCGCACCACCGAGTCGAACGAGTACAGCGCCGCGCCCGCCCCGACCGTGACCGGCCCCGACACCACCGCGCCGGTCAGGCACACCGTCCCGGACCCGACCGCCAACGGGCCCGCGTGCTCACCGGACACCACCCGGTCGCAGGTGGCGAACGGCTTCGCCAGCAGCTCGAACTCCGCCAGCGCGGCCGACCCCGGCAGTTCGAGGCGGTAGTGCCGGTAGTGCCCCGGACGCGCGATCTTGAACGCCCTGGTCTGCTTCCGGTCGGCGAACCCCTGCCCGGACCGCTCGTCCACCGCGACCCACGTCTTCCCGTCGTACGAGCCCTTCAGCACCCACGAACCGGGGTCCGCGCCCGCCGCCCTGCCCGACGTCAGCGTGTAGAACTCCGCCTTCTCCCGCCGGTCCGGCGCCGCGACCTGCACCCACGACACCGCCGACTCGGTCGCCGACGTGTCGTCCACCAGCGGCCCCACCGGACCGGACGCGGTCGTCGACGCGGCCGTCACCACGTCCCGCAGCGGTGTCGGCGCCGCCGGACCCGTGGTCAGCGACGGCGGAGCGGCGTCCGGGCCGCTGGCCCACGTCGACGGCGCCGCGCCCATCTCGAAGTCCAGCACCGCCCCGCCCGCGAGCACCGAGTGCGGCAGGTGCGCCTTGTCCCACGCCTTCCCGTTGACCTTCAACGACTGCACGTACACGTTCGACGCGCTGTTGCCCGGCGCGTTCACCACCAGCTTGCGACCGCCGCCCAGGTCCACCGTGGCCTTGGTGAACAGCGGCGACCCGACCGCGTAGCTCGCGCTGCCCATCTGCAGCGGGTAGAACCCCAGCGCGCTGAACAGCCACCACGCCGACTGCTCGCCGTTGTCCTCGTCGCCGGGGTAGCCCTGGCCGATCTCGCTGCCCAGGTACAGCCGCGACAGGACCTCCCGCACCTTCTCCTGGGTCTTCCACGGCTGCCCGGCGTAGTCGTACATGTAGGGGATGTGGTGCGAGGGCTGGTTGCTGTGCCCGTACTGCCCCATCCGCACGTCCCGCGCTTCGAGCATCTCGTGGATGACCCCGCCGTACGACCCGACCTTCGTGGCCGTCTCGGGCGTCGCGAAGAACTGGTCCAGCTTCTTCGCCAAGCCCTCCTTGCCGCCGTGCAGGTTCGCCAGCCCCTGCCCGTCGTGCGGCACGGTGAACGCCATGTTCCAGCCGTTGGTCTCGGTGTAGTCGTGCCCCCACACCTCCGGGTCGTACTGCCCGGCGGGCAGCCGCCACGAGCCGTCCGGCTTGCGGCCCTGGAAGAACCCGACCGACGGGTCGAACATGGTCACGTAGTTCAGCGCCCGCTCGCGGAAGTACTCGTGCTGCTCCAGGTACTCCGCCTTGCCGGTCTCCTCGTGCAGCGCCTTCGCCATGGTGGCGATGCCGTAGTCGTTGACGTAGCCCTCCAGCGCCCACGACATGCCCTCGCCGGTGGCGGTGGACGTGTAGCCCTTGAACACCGACGTGTCGAGCCCCTTGCGGCCCACGCTCGCGTTCGGCGGGGTCACCGTCGCGTTCTTCACCGCCGCCGCGAACGCCGCCTCCGCGTCGAACCCGCCGACGCCCTTGAGGTACGCGTCCGCGAACGCCACGTCGGAGCTGGTGCCGGTCATCAGGTTCGCGTAACCGGGGGAGGACCAGCGGGAGATCCAGCCGCCGTCCCGGTACTGCTCCACGAACCCGTCGACCATCTCACCGGCCTTCTCCGGCGTCAGCAGGCTGTACGCGGGCCAGGTGGTCCGGTAGGTGTCCCAGAACCCGTTGTTGACGTACACCTTCCCGTCGACGACCTGCGCGCCGGTCCGCGTCGGCGTGCTGGCCCCGCCCGCCCGCACGGGGCTCGCGTACCGGTACTCCGGCTCGGCCGCCGTCCCGGTGTTCTCGAAGCCCGAGTTCGGGTACAGGTACAGCCGGTACAGGTTGGAGTACAGCGTGGTCAGCTGGTCCCGGCTCGCGCCTTCGACCTCCACCTTGCCGAGGATGTCGTCCCACGCGCCCTGCGCCCGGTCGCGCACCGACTCGAAGGTGTCCGAAGTGGACACCTCCAGGTCGAGGTTCCTCTTGGCCTGCTCCACGCCCAGCAGCGAGGTGGCGATCCGCAGCGTCACGGTCTTCTCGGCCGACGTGTCGAACCGCAGGTACCCGGCGACGTTGTCCCGCCCGGCCCCGGTGAGCTTCCCGCTGCCGGTGACCGGCCGGTCCACCTCCCCGTACACGAACAGCCGCGTCGCGCCCGCGGACAACCCGCTGCGCACGTCGGAGAACCCGCTCACCACGCCGTTCTCGGCGTCCAGCGTCAACCCGCCCTCGTTGGTGACGTTGTCGAACACCAGGTTCGAGGCGTCGTCGACGAAGGTGAACCGGAACACCGCCGCGTGGTCGGTCGGCGCGATCTCGGTCCTCATGCCGTTCTCGAACGTGACGCCGTAGTAGTGCGCCTGGGCGATCTCGTTGGCGTGCTGGAACGGCAACGAGCGCAGCGCCCGGTCGGCGGTGGGCGTCCCGGTGGTCGGCATGACCTGGAACGTCTGCCGGTCGCCCATCCACGGGCTCGGCTGGTGGCTCGCGGTGAACGCCTGCAGCGACGGCAGGTTCGTGGTGCGGCTGTTGGCCTTCGCGTACTCGTAGATCCAGCTCGTGGACCCCGCGTTCGTCATCGGGGACCAGAAGTTGAAGCCCTGCGGCACGGCGGTGGCCGGGAAGTTGTTGCCCCTGGAGAAGCCGCCGCTGGAGTTGGTGCCGCGCGTGGTCAGCACCCAGTCGGACGGGCGGGCGTGCTCCACGACCTCGGGCGCGGTGTGCACGGCCACGTCGTCGACCCAGCCGTTGAACGCCGCCGGACCCGCCGGGTTGTCGTAGCCGACCAGGATGCGCTTGGCGGTCTTGCCCGCCGCGACCTGCCCGATCACCGACGCGACCCGGTTCCACTGGTTCGTGGACAGCGCCTTCGACTCGCCCTGGCCCCTCGGCGAGAGCTCGAACCCGTGCTGGTCGCGCGCGCCCAGCTCGCTCAGGTAGGTGCCGTCGGAGAACGCCACGTCCAGCGCCGCGTACGTGGACGGGTAGCGCAGGTCGCCCGCGCTGAACGAGGGGAACAGCAGGTAGGACAGCTCGGTGGTCGCGGTGACCGGGAAGTCGACCTCGAACACCTTGTTGTACGAGTGGCCGCGCCCCTGCGCGGTGTGCGTGCCCTGGTAGCGCAGCGCCCGCGTGCCGGTGAACCCGGTGCGGGAGCGGGAGTTGTACGCCCCCGTGGCGCCCTCGCCGGTGGTGGTGCGCATGTGCTCGGCGGGCGGGGAGGTGGAGCCGTCGGAGAAGGTGACCTCGGCGAGCTGGAGCACGGCCTGGCCGCCCCGGTTCGCGGTGATGTCGATCCGGTAGTGCCGGTAGGCGGTGGTGTTGCCGGTCTCGTAGGTGACCGTCGTGTGCCGACCGGCGAAGGTCTGCCCGGTGCGGGCGTCCAGCTCGGTCCAGGTCTCGCCGTCGTCGGACCCGCTGAGCCTCCAGTCCTTCGGGTCGCGCTCGGGCGCGTCGTTGGCGGAGGTGAGGGCGTAGTCCTTGACGGTGGCGGGCGCGTCGAAGGTGAACTCCAGCCAGCCGGTCGCGGTGAACGCCAGCCACTTGCTGCTGGGGCTCCCGTCGACCAGGTTCTCCTTCACCTCGTCCGACTCGACGTACTCGGCGTTGGCCGCGACCGAGGTGACGCGGTCGGTGATGTTGCCGGGGATGCCGGTGGAGTCGTTGCCGTTGACGCCGCCGGTCCTCGGCTTCCCGTCCGGTCCGGTCTCCACGGTGCTCGCCCAGTCGGGGAGCGGTTGCCCCTCCTCGAAGGAGGTGGCGAAGACGGTCTCGCGCACGGGCGGCTCCTCGGGGGCAGCGGTGGCCTGCCCCCAGACTGGCACGCCCGCCAGCGCCACGGATATCGCCAGCGCTCCCGCGAATGATCTCCGCCTGCCCCGCATGTGCCCCATTGCGCACGCCTTCCGCCAGGTCCGGACCTCGTGGGCCCCCGTAGCGGGCAGAGAAGCGGGAGGCTGACATCGATGTCAAGATCGCTGCTGGATCCTGTCCGGAAGAATGTCCGGCCACTGCTCCGACCGGGGCTGATCGGCGCGGCGCGATCGGGTGATCACGGTAGGTCGTCGGTTCCGGCGACCGGGGGGCCGTGTGCGACTGCTGTGTGGAATGCGATTACCGGTTCGACATAGATGAAATGTTTTCAGCTATTTTTCACCCAAAAGAACCAGACCTGAATTCCCTGGAAGTGGCATAGCGTTACCGGCACCTCTTCCTGGAGGAGCGCCGTCCGAGTGACGCGCGACAGGGGAGCCGCGGTGGGGAGTTCGGGGGACTCGTCCCCGTCGCGACCGTGGCACGGGGCAGGCGCCGCGCCCGGCAAGACGCGCCTGCCCCGTGCTGCGCGGCAGCGCGAACCCCCGACCGCCGCGCCCGCCCCTCCGCTGCGGCCCAGCCGGTGCGGCTTTCGCCTGGCGCGCTCCACTACTGGAGCGGGGCCGCGCCCCGGTCCGCCAGCAGGTGCTCCATGTACTCGGACTCGCCGGTCTGCGACCGCAGCATGTTGTCCGCCAGCGTCCGCACCGCGTCCTGCTCGGCGTGCTCGGCCCCGTAGGCCGCCATCGGCGCGCCGCCCTGGTGGTGGCGCAGCATCAGCTGGAGGAAGTACACGTCGAACTCGGCCCCGCCGAGCGAGCGCAGCTTCGCCAGCTCCTCGGACGTGGCCATGCCCGGCATCAGGCCGCTGCGCCCGGCGGACGCGCCCTCGGTCGCCACGGCCCCGTCGTGGTGCCCGGTCCCGCCCTGCCCCGACATCCACGCCATGTGCGTGCCGCCGGTGGGCTGCTCGGGCATCCGCCACAGCGTCAGCCAGCCCTTCATGCGGCCGACCTGCTCCAGCTGGGTCGAGCCGATGTCGAACGCCAGCTGCCGCACCGCGTCGTCCTCGGTGCGGTCCAGGGCGATGTTCGACATGGTCACGGCCTGCACGTGGTGCACCGCCATGTCCTGCGCGAAGCCGACGTCCACCGAGTCCCGGCCCGGCGTCGTGCCGGTGTCCGCGCCGGGCACCTTCACCAGCAGGCCGATCGCCGCGCCCAGCAGCAGCACGGCCACCACGGCGGCGCCGATCACCACGGCGCGCGCGGCGGTGGGGCGCCCGCCGCCCGCCCCCTCGGGGGAGGGGGTCGGGTCGGCGGGGTCGGTCAGCGGGTCGTCCGGATCGGGGACCCGTTCCACGTCGGCCACGTCAGCTGCCGGCGGGCGCGGACGAGGCGGGGGCGGAGGCCCCGGTCGCGGGGGCCTGCGAACCGGCCGGGGTCGAGGCCTGCGGGGCGGGCTGGCCGTCCTGCGGCATCTCGTCGGTGGCCTGCGTGCCGCCCTCCATCGGGACCGCGTCGGCGCCGGGCGCCTCGGCCACGAACGGCGGCGGGCTGTCCACGTTGAACGTGGCGGAGTCGCAGGTCGCGCCGATCTCCGGGTACGTGTACTGGTTGCGGCGCAGCGACTGGATGAACTGGTCGATCCGCTCGTCGTCGGCCGACTCCAGCTTCAGCTGGTGGCCCCAGGACTGGAGCGAGATCGGCTTGTCGAGGCCGGGGTAGGGCGACATCATCGTGAAGGGCTGGTTGTCCACCTTGGCCTTCAGGGTGTCCAGCGCCGGGCCCGAGACCTGGTCCGGGTTGTACGCGATCCACACCGCGCCGTGCTCGAGGCCGTGCACCATGTTCTCGGTGCGCACCGCGCTGGAGTAGACGACGCCCGTGCAGTTGGCCCACACCGAGTCGTGCGGCCCGCCGAACGGGGGCGAGAAGTTGTACGCCACCCGCTGCGTCGCGTCGACGTGCTTGCCCGCCGCGTACTCCTGCTTGACCACGCCCTCGATCTGGTCGGACGGGTCCTTGTTCTCCTCGGTGGGGTTCCACTTGGCCAGTGCCGCGTCGCGCTGGTTCTTCTCGTCGATGCGCGTGTACGCGTAGCCGAAAACACCGCCCGCGAGTCCCAGCACGGCGATCACCGCGATGATGGTGCCCCACGGCTTGGGCTTGCTCGCCACCACCGAGGAACGCGCCGCCTGCACGCTGGAGCGCGCGGCCTTCGTCTTCTTGCCGCTGGTCATGTCCGCCTCAGGTCATCAGGGATTCGTCACACCCATGCCGCAGGTCAGTTTAGGGACCAGGTGTCTGCTGGCCGTCAACCCTGAGTGACGCCCTTCGGGTGATCACAGTTGACGTTCCACGCCCTGGGACGGGAGAACCCGGTCGAGACCAGGGGCAACACTTCCCTAAACTTCACCGGGTGACTCCCGCTGCGCTCGCTGAACTGGTCCGTGCGACGGCCGTGGACGTGCTGTCCACGCGCGGTCTCGACCCCTCCGCCCTCCCGGCCGAGGTCACTATCGAGCGACCGCGCAACCCCGAGCACGGCGACTACGCCACCAACGTGGCCCTGCAGACCGCCAAGAAGGCGGGCACCAACCCCCGCGAGTTCGCCACCTGGCTCGCCGAGGCCCTGACCAGCAACGACGCCCTCTCCGAGGTCACCGTCGCGGGCCCCGGCTTCCTGAACCTGCGGCTCGCCCCCGACGCGCAGGCCGCGATTGTGCGCGAAATCATCACTAAGGGTGAAGAATTCGGCCGCAGCGACCTGCTCGCCGGCCGGAAGATCAACCTGGAGTTCGTCTCCGCCAACCCCACCGGCCCGCTGCACCTGGGCGGCACCCGCTGGGCCGCCACCGGCGACGCGCTCGGCCGCGTGCTGGCCGCGAGCGGCGCCGACGTGACCCGCGAGTACTACTTCAACGACGCGGGCGCCCAGATCGACCGCTTCGTGCGCTCCCTCATGGCCGCCGCGAAGGGGGAGCCCGCCCCCGAGGACGGCTACGCGGGCAGCTACATCTCCGACATCGCCGCCGAGGTGCTGCGCCAGGAGCCCGAGGCGCTGACCGCCGAGGACGGCCCCGAGGTGTTCCGGCGCATCGGCGTCAACCTCATGTTCGACGAGATCAAGCGCGACCTGCACGACTTCGGCACCGACTTCGACGTGTTCTTCCACGAGGACTCGCTGCACAAGTCCGGCGCCGTCACCACCGCCGTCGAGAAGCTCAAGGGCTCCGACAAGCTCTACTTCGAGAACGGCGCCTGGTGGCTGCGCTCCACCGAGTTCGGCGACGACAAGGACCGCGTCGTCATCAAGAGCGACGGCGCCCCCGCCTACATCGCCGGCGACATCGCCTACCTGGTCGACAAGCGCTCGCGCGGCTTCGACCTGTGCATCTACATGCTCGGCGCCGACCACCACGGCTACATCGGCCGCCTCAAGGCCGCCGCCGCCGCGCTGGGCGACGACCCGGACAGCGTCGAGGTCCTGATCGGCCAGATGGTCAACCTGGTCAGCGACGGCAAGCCGGTCCGGATGAGCAAGCGCGCGGGCAACATCATCAGCATGGAGGACCTGGTCGACGCCGTCGGCGTCGACGCGGCCCGGTTCGCGATGATCCGCGCCTCCGTCGACTCCTCCGTCGACATCGACCTGGACCTGCTGCGCAAGCGCTCCAGCGAGAACCCGGTCTACTACGTCCAGTACGCGCACTCGCGCATCTGCTCCGTGCTGCGCAACGCCGCCGACCTCAAGGTCGAGGCCAACGACTCGCTCCAGCTGCTGGAGCACGAGGCCGAGGGCACGCTGATCCGCGCGCTCGGCGAGTTCCCGCGCGTGGTCAAGGCCGCCGCCGAGCTGCGCGAGCCGCACCGGGTCGCCAACTACCTGCACTCCCTCGCGGGCGACCTGCACCGCTGGTACGACCACAAGCCCGCGCTGCGCATCCTCCCGCGCGGCGACGAGGAGGCCACCGAGCTGCACGGCGCCCGCCTGCGGCTGTGCCAGGCCGCGCAGCAGGTCTTCGCCAACGGCCTGGCCCTGCTGGGCGTGACCGCGCCGGAGCGGATGTGATGCGCGCCCACCCCGCCGGACCCCGGCACGCCGACGTCATCGCCCAGGCCAGCACGGCCGGGCGGCCCCCCGCCGACGGCTCCGAGCTGGACGCCCTTCCCGAACGGGTGTGGCCCCGCAACGCCGAGCGCCGCGCCGACGGCGTCGTCACCCTCGGCGGCGTGGACGTGCGCGCGCTCGCCGAGGAGCACGGCACCCCGCTGTTCGTCATGGACGAGGCCGACTTCCGGTCCCGCTGCGCCGAGCACGCCGAGGCCTTCGGCGACCCGTCCCTGGTGCACTACGCCTCCAAGGCGTTCCTGTCCGTCTCGGTGGCCCGCTGGGTCGCCGAGGAGGGCCTGAGCATCGACGTGTGCAGCGGCGGCGAGCTGGCCATCGCGCTGCGCGCCCAGTTCCCGCCCGAGCGGATCGCGCTGCACGGCAACAACAAGTCGCTCGCCGAGCTGGCGGCGGCCGTCGACGCGGGCGTCGGCGTGGTCGTGCTCGACTCGTTCCAGGAGATCGCCCGGCTCGACCAGGTCGCCCGCGAGCGCGGCCGGGTCCAGCAGGTCATGATCCGCGTCACGGTCGGCGTCGAGGCGCACACCCACGAGTTCATCGCCACCGCGCACGAGGACCAGAAGTTCGGGTTCTCGCTCGCCTCCGGCGACGCCGCCGAGGCCGCCCGCCGGGTGGTCAAGGCCGAGGGCCTGAGCCTGGTCGGCCTGCACAGCCACATCGGCTCGCAGATCTTCGACGCCAGCGGCTTCGAGGTCGCCGCGCGCCGCGTGGTGTCCCTGCTCGCCGAGCTGCGCGCCGAGCACGGCCCGACCCTGCTCGACGAGCTGACCACGCTCGACCTGGGTGGCGGCCTCGGCATCGCCTACACCGCCGACGACGACCCGCCCCCGCCCGCCGTGCTGGCCGCCCAGCTGCGCGACATCGTCACCCAGGAGTGCGACCGCGCCGGGCTGCCCGTGCCGAAGCTCGCGGTCGAACCCGGACGGGCGATCGTGGGCCCCGGAACGGTGACGCTCTACGAGGTCGGCACCATCAAGGACGTCCAGCTCGACGCCGGCGCGACCCGCCGCTACGTCAGCGTGGACGGCGGCATGAGCGACAACATCCGCACCGCGCTCTACGACGCCGTGTACGACTGCCGCCTGGTCTCCCGCGCCGCCGAGGAGGGCAGCGGAGCCGTCCTGTGCCGCGTCGTGGGCAAGCACTGCGAGGCGGGCGACGTCGTCGTCCGCGACTGCTGGCTGCCCGCGGACCTGGCCCCCGGCGACCTGGTAGCGGTGGCGGCCACCGGCGCCTACTGCTACTCGATGGCCAGCGGCTACAACCGGCTGCCCCGGCCCGCGCTGGCCGCGGTCGACGGTGGCCGCTCCCGGCTGCTGCTGCGCCGGGAGACCGAGGAAGACCTGTTCCGCCTGGAGGTTTAGACGTGCCTGGCCAGAAAAACCCCGACGGCAAGCCGATCAGGGTCGCCCTTCTGGGTTGCGGCACCGTCGGCACCGAGGTCGCGCGCCTGCTCACCGAGCAGGCCGCCGACCTCACCGCCAGGGTCGGCGCCCCGGTGGAGCTCGTCGGCATCGCCGTCCGCAAGCCCAACAAGCACCGCGAGGTGCCGTCGGAGCTGCTCACCACCGACGCCGAGGCGCTCGTCGCCTCCGACGTCGACGTGGTCGTGGAGGTCATCGGCGGCATCGAGCCCGCCAGGACCCTGCTGCTGGGCGCGCTGAACGCGGGCAAGTCCGTGGTCACCGCCAACAAGGCGCTGCTGGCCGAGCACTCCGGCGAGCTGTTCGCCGCCGCCGACGCCTCCGGGGCCGACCTCTACTTCGAGGCCGCCGTCGCGGGCGCCATCCCGCTGCTGCGCCCGCTGCGCGAGTCCCTCGCGGGCGACCGCATCACCCGCGTGATGGGCATCGTCAACGGCACCACGAACTTCATCCTCTCGGGAATGGACGCCACCGGTGCGGGTTACAACGAGACCCTGGAGGAGGCGTCCCGGCTCGGGTACGCCGAGGCCGACCCGACCGCCGACGTCGACGGCTTCGACGCCGCGTCCAAGGCCGCGATCCTGGCCTCGCTGGCGTTCCACAGCCGGGTGACCGCCGCCGACGTGCACCGCGAGGGCATCTCGGCGGTCAGCGCCGCCGACATCGCCGCCGCCAAGGGCCTGGGCCGCACCGTGAAGCTCCTCGCGATCTGCGAGCGGGTCAGCCACGGCGACGAGGAGTCCGTCTCCGTCCGCGTGCACCCGGCGATGATCCCGCGCAGCCACCCGCTGGCCAGCGTGGGCGGCGCGTTCAACGCGGTGTTCGTCGAGGCCGACGCGGCGGGCGAGATGATGTTCTACGGCCAGGGCGCCGGTGGCGCGCCGACCGCGAGCGCCGTGCTCGGCGACCTGGTCGCGGTGGCCCGCAACCGGGTGGCGGGCGGCCACGGCCCCCGCGAGTCCGCGTACGCCGCGCTGCCCGCGCGCCCGATGGGGCAGACGCCCACCCGGTACCACATCAGCCTCGACGTCGAGGACAAGCCGGGCGTGCTGGCGCAGGTCGCGGCCGTGTTCGCCGAGCACGGGGTGAGCATCGCCGCCGTGCGGCAGGAGGGCCGCGTCGCCGACGCGAGCCTGGTCATCGTCACGCACGCCGCGACCGACGCGGCGCTGCGGTCCACCGTGGACAAGGTCGGCGGCCTGCCGATCGTCCGCGACGTGGTGAGCGTCATGCGCGTGGAAGGTGGGGAGTCATGACGACCGGAGCGGGCGTGCGACCGGGGTGGCCCGGCATCATCCACGCCTACTCGGAGCGCATCCCGCTCCCCGAGGGCGCGCGCGTGGTCACCCTGCACGAGGGCGGAACGCCCCTGGTCTTCTCGGAGCACCTGTCCGAGGTCACCGGGTGCGAGGTGCACGTCAAGGTCGAGGGCGCGAACCCGACCGGGTCCTTCAAGGACCGGGGCATGACCGTGGCGATGACGCACGCGCTGGCCAGCGGCATCAAGGCGGTGATCTGCGCGTCCACCGGCAACACCTCGGCCAGCGCCGCCGCCTACGCCGCCAAGGCCGGGCTCACCGCCGCCGTGCTCGTGCCGCGCGGCAAGATCGCGCTGGGCAAGCTCGCGCAGGCCGTGTCGCACGGCGCGCGCATCCTGCAGGTCGACGGCAACTTCGACGACTGCCTCGAACTGGCCCGCAAGACCTCCGCCGAGTACCCGGTCACCCTGGTCAACTCGGTGAACCCGGTGCGGCTGGTCGGCCAGAAGACGGCGGCGTGGGAGGTGTGCGACGTGCTCGGGCGCGCCCCGGACGTGCACTGCCTTCCGGTCGGCAACGCGGGCAACATCACCGCCTACTGGCGCGGGTACCGCGACTACGCCGAGGACGGCGTGACCACGTCGACCCCGCGCATGTTCGGCTTCCAGGCCGCAGGGGCCGCGCCGCTGGTGCACGGCGCGCCGGTGGCGAACCCGGAGACGATCGCGACGGCCATCCGGGTGGGCAGCCCCGCCTCGTGGAACGGCGCGGTCGCGGCCAAGGAGGAGTCGGGCGGCCTGTTCGAGGCGGTCACCGACGAGAAGATCCTGGCCGCCTACCGCGAGCTGGCCAGGCACGACGGCATCTTCGTCGAGCCCGCCTCGGCGACCAGCGTCGCAGGCCTGCTGGCCACGGCGGCCGACGGCAGGCTGCCGCGCGGGTCGCTGGTGGTCTGCACGGTCACCGGGCACGGCCTCAAGGACCCCGACACGGCCCTGCGGGACGTGGAGGAGGTCGAGCCGCTGCAGGTCGACCCCGGCGCCGTGGCGCGCGCGCTGGAGCTGGCGTGACGGACCTGATCGGCGCGGGCGTCCGGGTCCTCGTCCCGGCGTCCACCGCGAACCTCGGCTCCGGCTTCGACGCGCTCGGCCTCGCGCTGGGCCTGCACGACGAGGTGGACTTCACGATCACCGCCAGCGGGCTGTCGATCACCGTGGAGGGCGCGTTCACCGACGTGCCCACCGACGAGGGCCACCTGGTCGTGCAAGCCTTCCGCAAGGCGTGCGAGCTGCACCGCCTCCCGGTGCCCGGACTGGCGCTGACCTGCCGGAACAGCATCCCGCACAGCCGGGGGCTCGGCTCGTCCGCCGCCGCCGTCGCGGCCGGGGTCGCGGCGGCGTCCGCGCTGGCCGGGCGGGAGCTGGACGCGTCCGCGCTCCAGGTCGCCGCCGAGTTCGAGGGGCACGCCGACAACGTCGCGGCGTGCCTGTTCGGCGGGGTGGCGATCGCCTGGTCGGACGCCGGGGGCTACCGGGCGGTGCGGGTCGACCCGCACCCGGACCTGTCCCCGGTGGTGCTGATCCCGGCGCAGGAGTCGTCCACGAGGACCACCAGGGGGTTGCTGCCCGCGCGGGTTCCGCACTCCGACGCGGCGCACGCGGCCGGCCGGTCGGCGCTGGCCGTGCACGGGCTCACCAGGGACCCGTCGGTGCTGCTGGACGCCCTGCGCGACCGGTTGCACGAGCCCTACCGGGAGCCCGCCTGGCCCGCGACCTCGCGGCTCGTGGCGGAGCTTCGGGAAGCCGGTGTCCCGGCGGCGGTCTCCGGGGCCGGTCCGACGGTGTTCGCGCTGCCCGAGGGCGGGGCGCTGCCCGCTGAGATCGACATCACCGGTTTCCAGGCGCTGGCGGTCCCGGTCGACGTCGACGGCGTGCGGGTTGCGCCACTCGGCTGAGGGCGCGCCACGCCGGACCCCCGGTTGTTGCACCGCGCAGTGGCGGCGTCTACCCTCGGGGCCATCAGTCACCGCGCGCACGGGCGCCGGTGTGGTGCCCGGAGAAGTCTCTCCGGATCGCATTCCTCCAGTGACTTGGTCCCGCGCCGAACGTGCGGGATCGCCGCTGGAAGGCACCCCGCTCGCCGTGTGACCGAGATTGCCGTCTCGTGCCGGCGGTCTTTGTCGCTTCACGCGCTTGAGATCCGCCTGCACCGGGATGGGACTGCCGGCCCGCGACTCGTCGGACGGCAGGTCCGCTGGACCGCGTAGGAGGCGCGGTCCGGTCAGGAAGGACATGTGTGAGCAACACCGATGTGCTGAGCAGTGATTCCGCTGCTCCCAACGCCGCTGCCAGTTCCGGAGCCGAGGAGAACGCTCTGTCCACCCCTACGAACGGCGGCGCCCCGGCGCGCAAGCGCGCGGGACTCTCCGGCATGGTGCTGGCCGAACTGCGTGAACTCGCAGGTCAGCTCGGCATCGACAGCACGGCCAAGCTCCGCAAGGGCGACCTCATCGCGGCCATCAAGGAGCGGCAGGGCGGCACCTCCGGTCGGGGCAGTGCCGCGACGCCGCCGAAGGCCGAGAAGCCGAAGGCCGAGAAGGCCGCCGCGAAGCCCGCCGAGGCCCCCGCCCCCGCCGCCGAGAAGGCGGTCGAGAAGCCGACCCAGCAGCAGCTCGACGTCCCCGAGCGCGCGGGGGAGGAGGAGACCGGACGTCGCGGCAACCGCCGTCGCCGGTCCGCCAACCGCCCCGCGGGCAGCCCCGAGGCGCCCGTCGCCGCGGCTGCCGCCGCCGCTCCCGCGCAGGTCGAGGCCCCGCAGCAGGCGGAGCAGCGGCCCGAGCGGGCTGAGCGCTCCGACCGGGGTGAGCGGGGCGAGCGCTCCGAGCGCCAGGGCCGGGAGCGGGGCGAGCGCTCGGACCGGGGTGACCGCTCCGAGCGCGGTGACCGGGGTGAGCGCGGCGAGCGCTCCGACCGCGGCGAGCGCTCCGACCGGGGCGAGCGTTCCGAGCGGGGCGAGCGCGGCGACCGGAACCGCGACCGCGATCGGGGTGAGCGGGGCGAGCGCAACCGCGACCGCGACCGGGATCGCGACCGGGACCGCGACCGCCAGAGCAACAACGTGCCCGAGGACGACGGCGACGACGAGGGCGGCCGTCGCGGTCGCCGCTTCCGGGACCGCCGCCGTCGCGGCGGCCGGGGCGAGGGCACCGGCGCGGGCACCGACACCGAGGTGCGCGACGACGACGTCCTGCTGCCCGTCGCGGGCATCCTGGACGTGCTGGAGAACTACGCCTTCGTGCGCACCTCCGGCTACCTCGCGGGCCCGAACGACGTCTACGTGTCGCTCTCGCTGGTGCGCAAGCACGGCCTGCGGCGCGGTGACGCCATCATCGGCGCCGTCCGCCAGCCGCGCGACGGCGAGCAGCAGCGGCAGAAGTTCAACCCGCTGGTGCGCGTCGACAAGATCAACGGGTTGGACCCGGAGGAGTCGCGCAACCGCCCCGACTTCACCAAGCTGACCCCGCTCTACCCGAACGAGCGACTGCGCCTCGAGACCGAGCCGCACATCCTCACCACGCGCGTCATCGACCTGGTGATGCCGATCGGCAAGGGCCAGCGCGCCCTCGTCGTGTCGCCGCCCAAGGCGGGCAAGACCTCGGTGCTCCAGTCGATCGCCAACGCGATCACGACGAACAACCCCGAGTGCCACCTGATGGTGGTCCTCGTGGACGAGCGCCCCGAAGAGGTCACCGACATGCAGCGGTCGGTGAAGGGCGAGGTCATCGCCTCCACCTTCGACCGCCCGCCGTCGGACCACACCACGATCTCGGAGCTGGCCATCGAGCGGGCCAAGCGCCTGGTCGAGATGGGTCACGACGTGGTCGTGCTGCTCGACTCCATCACCCGCCTCGGCCGCGCCTACAACCTGGCGGCCCCGGCGTCCGGGCGCATCCTGTCCGGTGGTGTCGACTCGACGGCGCTGTACCCGCCGAAGCGCTTCCTCGGCGCGGCCCGCAACATCGAGGGCGGCGGCTCGCTGACCGTGATCGCCACCGCGCTGGTGGAGACCGGGTCGGCCGGTGACAGCGTGATCTTCGAGGAGTTCAAGGGCACCGGCAACGCCGAGCTCAAGCTCGACCGCAAGATCGCCGACAAGCGGACCTTCCCCGCGGTGGACGTGGACTCGTCCGGCACCCGCAAGGAGGACCTGCTGCTGTCCCCGGACGAGCTGGCGGTCATGCACAAGCTGCGCCGGGTGCTGCACGCGCTCGACGGCCAGCAGGCGATCGACCTGCTGCTCGACCGGCTGCGCAAGACGCGCACCAACATCGAGTTCCTGATGCAGGTCGCGAAGACCACGCCGGGCGCGGACAACGACTGACCCCGCGCCGGGTTCGACGGCCCCGCCCCGGTTCTTCCGGGGTGGGGCCGTCGTGGTTCTGCACGGGTTTCAGCAGGGTCTAGCGGTCCTGGGCGTTCGCGCGGCGGTCGGCGAGCAGCGCGGCCGTGCGGCGGCGCTCCAGGTAGACCTCGATCACGAGCAGCACCACGGCGGGCAGCCCCAGCCCCAGCGCGGCCCACACCGGCACCTCCACGCCGTCCAGCGCGATCCCGGCGCCCAGCACCGCCGCCAGGAACGGCCAGCGCAGCCACACCCGCTGCCACCGCGCCGTCCACACCACGGTGCCGCTGGCCGCCGCCGTGACGGCCGTCGCGGCGCCGAGCAGGGCGCTGGACAGGGCGACGTCACCGGGCAGGCCGAGCGCGAGCCCCGCGAGCGCGCTCAGGCCCAGCACGGCCCCGGCGAACACGAACGGGACCGCCAGCCACGTGGTCAGCGCCAGGGGGCGACCGAACGAACTGAGCACGTGACCCAGTGTGCTGGTCGGGGCCGCGCGCCGGTACCCCGCCCGGACCACCTCCGGGGGCGCAGCGCCCAGTGGTCGGCGGCCGTCGGTGAGCGGCGGCCGTGACGAGCGCCACGGGAACACCCGAGGAGGTGGACGCGTTGCACCGGGCAGCAGTGGATCTGGCAGACTGTCAGGTCGAGTCCGGCTCCGGTTCACCCCGGCTACCAGCGCGGGGACCCGGCGGCCTCACGAGAAGAACAGGACGAGACGTTGAAGACTGGCATTCACCCGGAGTACGTGAAGACCGAGGTCACCTGTGGCTGCGGCAACACCTTCACGACCCACAGCACCAAGACTTCCGGCGCCATCCACGTCGAGGTCTGCTCCAACTGCCACCCGTTCTACACGGGCAAGCAGAAGATCCTCGACACCGGTGGCCGGGTCGCGCGCTTCGAGGCCCGCTACGGCAAGCGCGCCAAGTAGCTGCTCCGACGGCGCCCACCCAGTCTCCACTGGGTGGGCGCCGTCGTCGTTTCCACCCACGCCGAGAGCCCAGGAGCCGCACGTGACCGCCCCGCTGGACGCACTGATCGCCGAGCACGGCGAGCTGGAGACCAAGCTCGCCGACCCCTCGGTGCACGCCGACCAGGCGGGAGCGCGCAAGCTCGGCAAGCGCTACGCCGAGCTGACCCCGATCGTGCGCGCCGCCCGCGAGCTGGAGCAGGCGCGCAACGACCTGGGGGCGGCGCGCGAGCTGGCCGGGGAGGACCCGGCGTTCGCGGAGGAGGCGGACGAGCTGTCCGCGCGGATCCCGCAGCTGGAGGAGCGGCTCACCGAGCTGCTGCTGCCGCGCGACCCGCACGACTCGTCCGACGTGGTGATGGAGATCAAGTCCGGGGAGGGCGGCGAGGAGTCGGCGCTGTTCGCCGGGGACCTGCTGCGGATGTACCTGCGGTACGCGGAGCGGCAGGGGTGGAAGGCCGAGGTGCTCGACGGGACGGACTCGGACCTCGGCGGGTTCAAGGACGTGACGGTCGCGATCAAGTCGCGCGGGGACGCGCCGGACGGGGTGTGGTCGCGGCTCAAGTACGAGGGCGGCGTGCACCGGGTGCAGCGGGTGCCGGTGACCGAGTCGCAGGGGCGCATCCACACGTCGGCGGCCGGGGTGCTGGTGATCCCGGAGACCGAGGACGTGGCGTCGATCGAGATCGACGACAAGGACCTGCGGGTCGACGTGTTCCGGTCGTCCGGCAAGGGCGGGCAGAGCGTCAACACGACGGACTCGGCGGTGCGGATCACGCACCTGCCGACGGGGATCGTGGTGTCGTGCCAGAACGAGCGGTCGCAGCTGCAGAACAAGGCTCGGGCGATGCAGGTGCTCCAGGCGCGGTTGCAGGCGCTGGCGGAGGAGAAGGCGCAGCAGGAGGCGTCGGACGCGCGGCGGACGCAGGTGCGGACGGTGGACCGGTCGGAGCGGGTGCGGACGTACAACTTCCCCGAGTCGCGGATCTCGGACCACCGGGTGGGGTACAAGGCGCACAACCTGGACGCGGTGCTGGACGGGGACCTGGACGCGGTGCTGGACGCCCTGTCGTCGGCGGACCGGGCGGAGCGGCTGGCCGGGGGCTGAGCTGCTCCGACCTGCGCGGACGGTCGCTTGATCGAGTGAACTGCCTTTTCGTTCGAACATGTGTTCGATAACGTGGGAGGTGGTTCGGCGCTGGGCTGGACCTCTTGTCGACCGTGCTGGTCCTTCCCGCCTCCGGAGCGGTCGGGACCCGCTTTTGCGGAGGTGCTTGGTTTGGTGCGGTGAGATCCTGGCGACTGTTCCTGGTGTGACTTCCGTCCACCTGGACGGGTGATGCCGGCGAGGGGGAGGGCACTGATGGCCAAGGAGTCCCACCAGAGGTCCCACAGGTCTCAGAAGTCCCACAAGTCACAGAGGGCGCAGAAGTCTCAGGAGGCGCGGAAGTCGCAGGAGGCGCAGAGGCGGGCGCAGGCGCAGCGGGAAGTGCGGGAGCAGGGGGAGCAGGAGCAGGACGCAGGGCAGGTGGAGAACTCGCCCGGTCGTCTCGAACTCGTCGTGGAGCCGCTGAGGGCCCCGGTGGACCACGAGGTGTCGATCACCGTTCGCGGCGCGCGCGCCGGGGCGGAGGTGACGCTGCGGCTGTCCGCGGACGGCCACGAGTCGGAGGCGGTCTTCCTGGCCGACGAGCGCGGCGTGGTCGACGTGACCAGGCACGCTCCGGTGTCGGGCTCGTACGCGGGTGTGGACCCGATGGGGTTGTTCTGGTCGGCCCGCCCCACGGGCGAGCAGCCGGACGCCTCGGGCAAGGCAATGCTGACCGCGACCGCCATCCCGGCGGGCAGCGGTCCGGCTGGCAGCGCTCCGGTGGGCAGCGCTCCGGTGGGCAGCGGTTCAGCGGGAAGCGGCCCGGTGGGCAGCGGTCCGGCTGGCGGTGGTTCTGCCAGCGGTGCTTCTGCCGGCAGCGTTCCGGCGAGCGGTGCTTCGGTGGGAAGCGGTCCTGTCGCGCCTGCCGCGACGGTCTCCTCGGCAGCTGTGTCCACGTCGGTCGAGTCGGGCACAGCCGATCAGGCACTGGGCGGTTTGGGCGCAGCCGGAGCCGACTCGGATGCCGTTGCGGCTGGCTCCGGTGCCTCTGCGCTGTCCGCCAAGCCTCTGGCTGCGTCCGCGGGTGTGTCCGCGCTGGCCAGGAAGGCCCTGTCGAGCACCTCGCACCCGGAAGAGGCGGGTGATGCTCCTTCCTCCGACGCTGCTTCCTCTGCCAGCACCAGCGCCTCCACCAGTGCTGACGCTTCTACCGGCGCTGACACCTCCACCGATGCCTCCGCCGACGCCGATGTCTTGACGCCTGCCTCCGCCGACGACTTCGCGGCCAACGGCTCCGCTGCCGCTGGTCCCGCTGCCAACGCCTCCGCTCCTGCCGACGCCTCCACTCCGGGCGCTGCTGGCGCTGCTGGCGCTGTCGGTGTTGCGGCTGCTCCTGCTGCCCCCGCTGCCGGGTCTGCTCCTGCTGCCGGGTCTGCGCCGGTGTCCGGGGCGTCGACGGTTGTCGCGGTCGAGCTCGAGCGGTTGTCCGTGCCGGATGGGGTGCGGCGTGTGGAGTTCGCGGGTGGGGTGCTGTTCGAGCCCGAGGGTGGTGGTTCGGGGGCTGCCGGTGCCGGGGTGATCGTGCTCGGTGGCAGCGAGGGTGGTCTGCACGAGTTGGACGCCGCGCTGCTCGCTGGCCACGGGTTCGCCGTGCTGGCGCTGCCGTACTTCGGCGCGCCCGGTGTGCCCGAGAGCCTCGTGGACGTGCCGCTGGAGCACGTCGGCGACGCGGTGGACGCCCTGGCCGAGCGGGTTGGTGGGCCCGTCGGGCTGGTGGGCGGGTCGCGCGGTGGGGAGTTGGCGCTGTTGGCGGCGTCCGTCCTCCCCTCGGTGCGGGCCGTGGTCAGCGTGGTCGGGAGCGGGCTCGTGACGCAGGGCATCGGGGCTGGCAAGCGGTTGCTGGAGGTCCTCGACGTGGACGCGGCGGCGTGGACCTGGAAGGGGCAGCCGTTGCCGTACCTGCCCTGCGCCGTGAGTCCGGGGATGCGCGCGGCGATCGTGGACGGCGAACCGGTCGTGCTGGCCGAGGCGTTCGACCTGGGGGACGGTTTTCCGGAGGACGTCGAGATCCCGGTGGAGCGCATCGCGGGACCGGTGCTCCTGGTCTCCGGCGACCGGGACGCGAGCTGGCCGAGCGCCGACCTGAGCGAGGTGGCGCACCGCAGGCTCAAGGCCAACGACCACCCGCACCCCTGCGAGCACGTCGTCCACCCCGGAGCGGGCCACCTGCTCGCAGGCCCCCCGAACCGCCCCCAGCCGGACAGCGTCGTGGACGGCCCCGGAGTCCGCTTCGAGATGGGCGGTGACCGCGCCACCACGGCCCGAGCCAAGGCCGACACCTGGAACCGCACCACGGCCTTCCTCAAGACCCACCTCAAGAACCACCCCGAGAGCTAAGGCAGTCCCGACCGCGCGGCCTGGCCCACCACAGGCATCGGCCCGTGACGCGGTCCGCTCACCGGGGCTGGTCGGTCTGCTCACCACCGTCCCCAGCCCGATGCCGCGGCAGATGTCGGCATCGGGCTGGGCGCCGACTGCCTGGCCGGTACCCGGAGCACCGGCTGTCCCGCCCGCGATCGGCTGATCGGACCGGCCGGTTCCGCTCGCGCCCCCACCCTCCACACCCGCCGTTGCCCACAGTGGGCGTGTCCCGCCCCTCGATCACGCGCAGCGACCAACTGTCTCGTCGTCCACCCGGCCCCACCCGACCGCCCCCGCCCCGGTGACACCCGTACCGGCCACTCCTGTCACCAGGTGTGTGCGGGGCCACCCCCGTCGCACCCCTGACCCGGCGAACGCCCACCGTCACCGCACTAATCTGTGCGGCATGAGCGCACACTTTGACGTCGTGGTCCTCGGTGCTGGGCCCGGCGGGTACGTCGCCGCCATTCGCGCGGCTCAGCTGGGGCTGAAGACCGCGGTCGTCGAGGAGAAGTACTGGGGCGGGGTGTGCCTCAACGTCGGGTGCATCCCCTCCAAGGCGCTCCTGCGCAACGCCGAGCTCGCCCACCTGTTCACGCACGAGCAGAAGACCTTCGGCATCCAGGTCGACGGCACGGTCAAGTTCGACTACGCCGCCGCCTTCCAGCGCAGCCGCAAGGTCGCGGACGGGCGCGTCAAGGGCGTGCACTTCCTCATGAAGAAGAACGGCATCACCGAGTACAACGGCCGGGGCACGTTCACCGACGCCAACACCATCGAGGTCAACGGCGAGTCGATCACCTTCTCGCACGCGATCATCGCCGCGGGCGCCAGCACCCGCCTGCTGCCGGGCACCGAGCTGTCCGAGCGCGTCGTGACCTACGAGGAGCAGATCCTCACCGAGGACCTCCCCGAGAGCATCATCATCGCCGGCGCGGGCGCGATCGGCGTCGAGTTCGGCTACGTGCTGCACAACTACGGCGTCAAGGTCACCATCGTCGAGTTCCTCGACCGGATGGTGCCCCTGGAGGACGTCGAGGTGTCCACCGAGCTGGCCAAGCGCTACAAGCGCATGGGCGTCGACGTGCGCACCGGCACCCGCGTCGAGTCCATCGACGACTCCGGCGCGAAGGTCCGCGTCACCGTCTCCAAGGACGGCAAGGAGGAGGTCCTGGAGGCCGACAAGGTCATGCAGGCCATCGGCTTCCAGCCGCGCGTCGAGGGCTACGGCCTGGAGTCGACCGGCGTTGCGCTGACCGAGCGCGGCGCGATCGCCGTCGACGAGCGCGGTCGCACCAACGTGCCGCACATCTACGCCATCGGCGACGTCACCGCGAAGCTCATGCTCGCGCACGCCGCCGAGTCCATGGGCATCATCGCCGCCGAGACCATCGCGGGCGCGGAGACCATGGAGCTGGACTTCCCGATGATCCCGCGCGCGACGTTCTGCCAGCCGCAGATCGCCAGCTTCGGCTGGACCGAGGCGCAGGCCCGCGAGAAGGGCTTCGACGTCCAGGTCGCCAAGTTCCCGTTCACCGCGAACGGCAAGGCGCACGGCATCGGCGACTACAGCGGCTTCGTGAAGCTGATCAGCGACGGGAAGCACGGCGAGCTGCTCGGCGCCCACATGATCGGCCCGGACGTCACCGAGCTGCTGCCCGAGCTGACCCTGGCCCAGCAGTGGGACCTGACCGTCCACGAGGTGGCGCGCAACGTCCACGCCCACCCGACGCTGAGCGAGGCCGTGAAGGAAGCGGTGCACGGCCTGGCCGGGCACATGATCAACTTCTGACGGGCCTACAGTTCCGAGCATGAACCGACACCCGCTGCGGCCCGCGCTGATCGAGGCCGAGCGCCTGCTGGCCGCGGCGGGTGTCGACAGCCCGCGCGCCGACGCGCACCTGCTCGCCGCGCACCTGCTGCGCGTGCCGCCGGGCAAGCTCGTGCTCACGCCCATGGTCGAGCCGCGCGTGCTGGACGAGCTGGGCGCGCTGGTGGCCAAGCGGGCCACCCGCGTCCCGCTCCAGCACCTGACCGGCGAGGCGCACCTGTGGGGCGTCGACCTCGCGGTCGGGCCCGGCGTGTTCATCCCGCGCCCGGAGACCGAGCTGCTGGTGGAGTGGGCGCTGAACGCCCTGCGCGGCGCCGAGCGGCCCGTCGTGGTGGACCTGTGCACGGGGTCCGGCGCGCTGGCGCTGAGCATCGCGCACCACCGCCCGGACGCGGTCGTGCACGCGGTGGAGAAGGATCCGACCGCCCTGTCCTGGGCCCGCCGCAACGCGGACGCCCGCAGCGCGGCGGGCGACACCCCGATCCGGCTGCACCACGGCGACGTGACCGCGCCGGGCGTCCTGTCCGACCTGGACGGCGCGGTGGACCTGGTGGTGTGCAACCCGCCCTACGTGCCGGACGCCACCGAGGTCCAGCCGGAGGTCGCCGACCACGACCCGCGCGCGGCGGTGTTCGGCGGCGCGGACGGGCTCGACGTGATCCGCCCCGTGGTGGCCCTGGCGGCCCGCCTGCTCAAGCCCGGCGGCCACGTGGCGATCGAGCACGACGACACCCACGGCGAAGCCGTGCCCGCCCTCCTGGCCACCCGCAAGGTCCTCACCAACGCCACCCCGCACCACGACCTGGCAGGCCGCCCCCGCTTCGCGACCGCCCGCAGGACCGGTTGAGCACGCGCAGGAGCAGGCCTGGGCGCAGCTGAGCGCCCGCTGGACAGGCTGTGAATGCCCGCTGGACCGGCTGAGCGCCTGCCGGACCGGTTGAACACCCGCCGGACCGGTTGAACGCCCGCTGAACTGTGCTCGGGGCGCGCGCTGGGCTTGAGGCCCACCGGACGGTGGGCCGCCAGCCGCCAGCCGCCAGCCGCCAGCCGCCAGCCGCCAGCCACCGGCCGCCAGCCACGGCCCACCGGCTACCGGCCGCCAACCACCGGCCACGGCCCACGGGTCACCGGCCACCGGCTATCGGGGCCGCGCTCGCCGGATCGCTTGCCCACCGGACCTCCGCCGCGAGTCTGGCCCATGTCCGCGAGTCCGGCCTATGACTGTGAGTCCGCTTTATGGCCGCGAGCCCGCCCTATGGCCGCGAGCCCGCCCCTCAGCGCGCGTCGTCTCCGGTGGTCCATGCGTGCCGTGCATGGGGATGACCCCCGATCCCGCGTCGAACCGTGCCTCGGCCGAGCGTCGATTCGCGTCCTGCGCAGGGGAAAGCGCTTGCACGGAGCGGTTCGACGCCCCGGCCCGGTCGTGTTCACCCGTCGGGCGGATGAATCCCCCTGCGGGAGACGCATGTTCTCCATCCGCTACCGGTGTCCGCTGGATGAGGGTCATGCACCCGGTGCATGGAATCGCTTGCCGTGCGCGGACCGTGCGCTGGTCGCGGGTCCACCGTGGAGTCGGGCGGCCCCGGAACCGCCTGCCGGGACCCATCCGGTCATGCACCGGGCGGATGGTGATCCGGCCGGTGCATGAGCCTCCCGCCTTCCGCCTCGTGCCTCGCGCCCCCACCACCGCGCCCCCACCACCGCGCCCACCCCCGACCCGGTCGACCACCTCACCCCCCTCGCCCCCACTCCCCGTCACCACCGCCGATCCCCGCGCCGCGCCACCCCTACCCACCTGCGTGGTAGGACGTCATTTCGGGTGGGGGCGGAGGCTGGCGGCCGTCACTCCACGCGCTGTGCCAGGATTCCTCGGGTGAGTACGGTCTACGACTGCCGAGTCCAGGACGACCGGGTGGCGGGTCTCGCCGCCGCAGCCGGAGCGGTCCGCTCGGGCAGGCTCGTCGTCCTCCCCACCGACACCGTCTACGGAATCGGCTGCGACGCTTTCGACGCTGCCGCCGTGCGGTCGCTGCTCGCCGCGAAGGGGCGCGGGCCCGACATGCCCGTCCCGGTGCTCGTCGGCTCCTGGACCACGATCGACGGCCTCGTGCTGTCGGTGCCGCGCCAGGCCCGCTCGCTGATCGAGGCGTTCTGGCCCGGCGGGCTGTCGCTGGTCCTGCACCACGCGCCCTCGCTGGCCTGGGACCTCGGGCAGACGCGGGGCACCGTGATGCTGCGGATGCCGCTGCACCCCGTCGCGCTCGAACTCCTGCGCGACGTGGGCCCGATGGCCGTCTCCAGCGCGAACAAGTCCGGCTTCCCGCCAGCCGCGAGCGCCGCGCAGGCGCGCGAGCAGCTGGGCGAGGACGTGCAGGTCTACCTGGACGGCGGTCCGTCCGGCGAGAACGTGGCCTCCACGATCGTCGACCTCACCGGGACGGACCCGCTGGTGCTGCGCGAGGGCGCGGTCCCGGTGGCCGACATCGCCTCCGTGCTGGGCGTCGAAGTCGAGGTCGCGCGCTAGTGGATCTCCAGCAGCCGAGTAGCGTGGTGGGTCCAGTGTCCGAACCGGAATCCCCGAGGGGATAGCCTCCCGTGGGCCAGTTGCCTGCCGCGTCCAACGTCCTCCCGGTCCGGGAGTACCTGCTCGTCGCGCTCACCGCCGCAGTGGTGACTTTCCTCCTCGTCGGCCTGGTCCGCGCGCTCGCGTTCCGGATCGGCGCGGTCGCCCACCCCCGAACACGCGACGTCCACGTCAAGCCGATGCCCCGCATGGGCGGCCTGGCCATGTACGGCGGCGTGCTCGGCGGGATGATGCTCGCCCACCAGCTGCCGGTGCTGCGCTCAGCCTTCGACTTCTCCTACGACCCCTACGCCGTCGTCCTCGGCGGCGGCATCATCGTGCTGGTCGGCGTGGTCGACGACCGGTTCGAGCTCGACTCGCTCACCAAGCTCGCGGGCCAGGTCACGGCCGCGGGCGTGCTCGTCCTCTACGGCCTCCAGTGGTTCGTGTTCTGGGTGCCGTGGGGCGACGACGGCTCGGGCACCGGCTCGCTGCTGGTGCTCGACCAGAACCAGGGCGCGCTGCTGAGCGTGCTGCTCGCCGTCACGATGATCAACGCGATGAACTTCGTGGACGGCCTCGACGGCCTCGCGGCGGGCATCGGGCTGATCGCCGCCGCGGCGACCTGCGCTTTCTCCATCGGCGGTGTCCTCGCCAACAACGAGGGCGACGTCGGCGCTTACCCGCCCGCGCTGATCGCGGCGTGCCTGGCGGGCGCGTGCCTCGGCTTCCTGCCGCACAACTTCAACCCGGCCCGGATCTTCATGGGCGACTCGGGGTCGATGCTGATCGGCCTGATGCTCGCCGCCGCGACCACCTCGGCGTCCGGCAAGCTCAACTACGAGTCGCTCAACGCCAGCGACGTGCTCGGCCTGATGTCGCCCCTGCTGGTCGTCGCGGCGGTGCTGTTCGTGCCGCTGCTGGACCTGCTGATGGCGATCGTCCGGCGCACCCGCAAGGGGCAGAGCCCGTTCTCGGCGGACAAGATGCACCTGCACCACCGGCTGCTCCAGATCGGCCACTCCCAGCGCCGCGCCGTCCTGCTGATCTACTTGTGGGCCGGGCTGCTGGCGTTCGGCGCGGTCTCGCTGACCGTGTTCGACACCGGCGTGGTCGCCTGGTGCTTCCTGATCGGGCTGCTGCTCGCGTTCTTCATCTCGGCGGTCCCGAGACTCCGCGAGTCGCGCAAGAACCGAGCGTGACGGTGGGACGCCCGAACGGGTGTCCCACCGTTCCACTTTTCGGGAAGAATTCGGACATGGGTGACGCGCACACCCAGCGCGACAAGATCAACCGCCGGGTCGCGGGGGCCGGGACCGCCCCGCAGCCCGGCGTCACCCCGCCCCTGAGCAGCAGGTACCGCCCGGTTCGGCTCGGTGGCGGGGTTTTCCGCGTTACCGGCGCATTACCCGGCGGGGCCGCGCGCATTACCCTGTGAAAACCCTGTCGGATCGCGCCCGCGCCATTTCCGGGAAACACACCTTCGGGTAGCCTCGACCACGCGCCGAACCGCGGCGAACAATGTCCGAGGAGGGGCCACCGCCTCAGCGCCACGTGAAGTTCGCCCACTGTTCGCCCAGATCAGCGCCGGGCCCCGGCGCACCGTCCGGGTGAGGTCTAAAGCACACCCGGTGAGTGCTCGCGGGGGCGGGCAGCCACAATGGTGGGGTGACGCGACTCCTCGACGCCGCTGACGTAGCGCGCAGAGCGCTTCGGCAGTCCGCCCTCGTGCTCGCCCCGGTGGTGGTGATCGCCGCGCTCGTCGGCTGGTTCACCGCGGGCCGGGAAGGGCTGTGGGGCGCGCTCCTCGGCGCCGGGATCGCCGGTGGCTTCCTGCTCATCACCCTGCTGACGGTCCTGCTGACGGCCAAGGCCTCACCGACCGTGACCGGCGGGGCGATGATGGGCGGCTGGCTACTCAAGGTGATCGTGCTGCTCGTCGCACTCGCCCTGTTGAAGGACGCGACGTTCTACTCCAAACCGGTGTTCGGCGCCGTCGTGATGATCGCGGTCGTCGTCGTCCTCGCCTCGGAGACCTGGGTCGTGGTCAAGGCCCGGATGCTCTACTTCAACCCCTCCAGCACTGGTCAGGGCGATGCGCGCTAACCCCCGTGTGCAGACCTGGGACCACCGGTTGGTAGGGTGCGCGTAGATGAGTGACAAGTCAGACAAACCACCCCCAAGGGGTGACGGTGCTGTCTGGTCGATCATCGGCACGCTGGTGTCCGGCCCCGCGGTGTGGGGCGGTATCGGCTTCCTAATCGACAAGACCACCGAGAGCCAGATCTTCACTCCGATCGGGCTAACGGTGGGCTTTGTCACGGGGTTCTACATCGTCTATGTACGCCACGGTCAGGGCTGAGGAAGTGCCGGCCGCGACGCAGGGAGACCAGTTGGACACCTTGGTGCTTGCCGAGGGTGGGGAGTTCCACAAGCCGGCGATCGAAGAGTTCTTCCCGCCTGCCCTGCTGTTTGAAGGCACGCCGTTCGAGCTCGACCGGGTCATGCTGATCCGCATCCTCATGACGGTGGTCCTCGCGGCGTTCTTCCTGATCGCCATGCGCAGGCCCAAGCTCGTGCCGAGGGGCATCCAGAACCTCGGCGAGATGGCGCTGGACTTCGTCCGCATCAACATCGCCGAGGACGTCCTCGGCAAGGAGAACGGCAGGCGGTTCCTGCCGCTCCTGACGACCTTCTTCTTCCTGATCTGGGCGACGAACCTCTCCGGGATCATCCCGTTCCTGAACATGCCGAGCACGGCCCGCATCGGGTTGCCGCTCGCGCTCGCGGTGGTCGCCTACCTGGCGTTCAACTACGCGGGCATCAAGGCGCAGGGTGTCGGCGGCTACCTCAAGTCGAACCTGTTCCCGCCGGGGGTTCCCAAGCCGCTCTACGTTCTGGTGACGCCCATCGAGCTCGTCTCGGTGTTCCTCATCCGTCCCGGAACGCTGATGATCCGCCTCATGGCGAACATGCTCGCCGGGCACATGGCGCTGGTCCTGTTCTTCAGCGCCGCGTGGTACCTGATGTTCCAGGCCGGGGACCTGGTCCTGGCGCCGGCAGGCTTCCTGTCGCTCGTCATGGGCCTGATGTTCACCCTGTTCGAGCTGATGGTGCAGTTCCTCCAGGCGTACATCTTCACCCTGCTCACCGCCGTCTACATCGACGGTGCGCTCCACGCGGAGCACTGAGACCCACCGAGATCCGGGGACACCCAGGGTCTTGGACGACCCGCGCCACCGAGAACCGGCGCGGGCCAACCGGAAAGGGAACGACAGAAATGATCCTTGCTGAGGTCGCAGGCAACCTCAACGCCGTCGGCTACGGCATCGCCACGATCGGCCCCGGCATCGGTGTCGCCTTCGTCGCGGGCAAGACCGTCGAGGCCATGGCTCGCCAGCCCGAGATGGCAGGCCAGCTGCGCACCACCATGATCCTGGGTATCGCGTTCACCGAGGCCCTGGCCCTGCTGGGCCTGGTCGCCGGCTTCCTCTTCAGCTGATCGACCGGACCCAGACAAGGCGGTGACCACCATGACCGAACCGCTGATCCTGGCGGCCGAGGGGGCTGTTAACCCCCTCATCCCGGCCGTCTACGACATCGTGTGGTCCGCGGTCTGCTTGGCGATCATCGGCTTCGTCTTCTGGAAGAAGGTGCTACCGCTCTTCCAGAAGGTGCTGGCCGAGCGCACCGAGAAGATCGAGGGCGGTATCGCCAGGGCCGAGGCGGCTCAGGCCGAAGCGGCTCGCACGCTGGAGGAGTACAAGGAGCAGCTCGCCGAGGCTCGCGCCGAGGCGGCCCGCATCCGTGACGACGCGCGGGCCGAGGGCCAGCAGATCGTCGAGGAGATGCGGGACCGGGCGCAGGCGGAGTACGACCGCATCGTCGCCCACGGCCACAACGAGCTCGACGCGCACCGCGCCCGCATCGTCTCCGAGCTGCGGGCCGACCTCGGCCGCGTGGCCGTCGACCTCGCGGGCAAGGTCGTCGGCGAGTCGCTGGAGGACCAGGCGCTGCGCCGCGGCACCGTGGACCGCTTCCTCAACGAGCTGGACGCCGCAGCGGCGCCCGCGGCGAAGTAGGGGAGTCCATGACGCTGCACGCCGCTAGTCGCGAAGCTCTGGCAGCCGCTGAACTGCGGCTGCTGGAGCTGGTCGAGGGCGCCGCGGGCGCCACCGGCCCGTCCGCGCTGGGGCAGGAGCTGTTCTCCGTGGTGGGTCTGCTGAGCGCGCAGCCGCAGCTGCGGCGCGCGTTCGGCGACGCCTCGTCCGACCCCGCGGGCAGGGAGCGCCTCCTGCGCTCCCTGCTGGCGGGCAAGGTCGCGGACGCCACGCTGGACGTCCTCGTCACGGCCGTCTCCGCCAAGTGGTCGAGCCCGCGCGAGCTGGTGGACGGGGTCGAGTCGCTGGCTCGCACCGCGCTGCTGGTGCACGCGGAGCGCGACGGCAGGCTCGACGCCGTCGAGGACGAGCTGTTCCGCCTCGGCCGCATCGTCGCCGGGAACCCCGAGCTGGAGCGGGTCCTCACCGACCCGGCCGGTTCGCCCGACGGCAAGCTCGCCCTGCTGAACGGCCTCATCAGGGGCAAGGTCGAGAAGGTGACCGAGGCACTGGTCACCCAGCTCGTCCAGCTCCCCAGGGGCCTGAGCGTGGTCAACGGCCTGACCCTCCTGGCGGGCCTCGCGGCCAAGCGCCGCGAGCGCTCGGTCGCCCACGTCCGCTCGGCGGTCGAGCTGACCGCGGACCAGCAGGACCGCCTCGCGGCCTCGCTGACCCGCATCTACTCACGACCGATCGCACTGCACGTCGAGGTCGATGCCTCGCTCGTCGGCGGCCTGGTCATCAAGATCGGTGACGAGGTCATCGACGGGAGCGTCGCAGGTCGCCTGGCGGCACTCCGCCGCGACCTCGCAGGCTGACCCGAACCCGGAACCGCGGCTTGCCCAGCCCCTTTCCCATGAACGAAGTGAGAGCAGGAACGACATGGCGGAGCTGACGATCTCGTCGGACGAGATCCGCAGTGCGATCGAGAAGTACGTCTCGAGCTACTCCCCGGAGGTCAACCGGGAAGAGGTCGGTGTCGTCGCCGAGACCTACGACGGCATCGCCATCGTCGAGGGTTTGCCCGGCACGATGACCAACGAGCTGCTGGAGTTCCCCGGCGGCGTCCTCGGAGTGGCGCTCAACCTGGAGGTCCGCGAGATCGGCGCGGTCATCCTCGGTGACTTCGACAAGATCGAGGAGGGCCAGGAGGTCAAGCGCACCGGCCAGGTCCTCTCGGTCCCGGTCGGCGACGGCTTCCTCGGCCGGGTGGTCAACCCCCTCGGCCAGCCCATCGACGGTCTCGGCGACATCGTCGCCGACGACAACCGCGCCCTGGAGCTCCAGGCCGCGACGGTGCTCCAGCGCCAGCCCGTGGGCGAGCCGATGCAGACCGGCATCAAGGCCATCGACTCGATGACCCCCATCGGCCGCGGCCAGCGCCAGCTGATCATCGGCGACCGCAAGACCGGCAAGACCGCGGTCTGCATCGACACGATCATCAACCAGAAGAAGGCGTGGGAGAGCGGCGACCCGCAGCAGCAGGTCCGCTGCGTCTACGTCGCCGTCGGCCAGAAGGGCTCCACCATCGCGGGCGTCAAGGCCGCGCTGGAGGAGGCCGGGGCCCTGGAGTACACCACCATCGTGGCGGCTCCCGCGTCCGACTCGGCCGGCTTCAAGTGGCTGGCGCCGTACACCGGCTCCGCCATCGGCCAGCACTGGATGTACGAGGGCAAGCACGTCCTCATCATCTTCGACGACCTCACCAAGCAGGCCGAGGCGTACCGCGCGATCTCGCTGCTGCTGCGCCGCCCGCCGGGCCGCGAGGCCTACCCCGGTGACGTCTTCTACTTGCACTCGCGCCTGCTGGAGCGCTGCGCGAAGCTGTCCGACGAGCTCGGCGGCGGCTCGATGACCGGTCTGCCGATCATCGAGACCAAGGCGAACGACGTGTCGGCGTACATCCCGACCAACGTCATCTCCATCACCGACGGCCAGTGCTTCCTGGAGTCGGACCTGTTCAACGCCGGTGTGCGCCCGGCCGTCAACGTGGGCATCTCGGTGTCCCGCGTCGGTGGCGCCGCGCAGACCAAGGCGATGAAGACGGTCTCCGGCTCGCTGCGCCTGGACCTGTCCCAGTTCCGCGAGCTGGAGGCGTTCTCCGCCTTCGCCTCGGACCTGGACGCCGCCTCGCGCGCCCAGCTGGACCGCGGCGCCCGCCTGGTCGAGCTGCTCAAGCAGGGCCAGTACTCGCCGGTCCCGATGGAGGAGCAGGTCGTCTCCATCTACCTCGGCACCAAGGGCCACTTCGACTCGGTCGCCATCGGCGACGTGCGCCGCTTCGAGGGCGAGTTCCTGGACCACCTGCGTCGCAACCACGACGTGGTGCTGTCCTCGATCCGCGACACCAAGAAGCTGTCCGACGACGCGGAGAAGGGCATCGTGGACGCGGTCAACGCGTTCAAGAAGCAGTTCACCGCCACCGGTGGCGCGCCGGTCGTGAACGAGGCCGCCGCCGACGCCATGGCCGCCGACAAGGTCGGACAGGAGTCGGTGAAGACCAGCCGATCCGCTCCGACCGAGAAGTGACGTAGGCATGGCGGCACAGATTCGGGAGCTTCGCCAGCGGATCCGCTCGGTCAACTCGACCAAGAAGATCACCAAGGCGTACGAGCTCATCGCGACCTCGCGACTGGCCAAGGCCCAGTCGCGGGTCGCGGCGTCGCGCCCGTACGCGGACGAGATCACCCACGTGCTGCGCGCTCTCGCCGAGGGCGCCTCCAGCCTGGACCACCCGCTGCTGGAGGCCCGCAAGAACCCCCGGCGCGCGGGCGTCCTCATCGTCACCAGCGACAAGGGCATGTGCGGCGGCTACAACGCCAACGTGCTCAAGGCCGCCGAGGAGCTCTTCGCGCTGCTGCGCTCGGAGGGCAAGGAGCCGGTGCTCTTCGTCGCCGGTCGCAAGGGGGCGGGGTACTACAACTTCCGCCGCCGCGCGATCGCGGGCGAGTGGAGCGGCTTCTCGCAGGCGCCGAACTACGTGAACGCCTCCGAGGCGGGCGACGCGCTCGTCTCGGCGTTCATGGCGGGCAGCGACGACGAGGGCGACGAGCCGGGGCCGGACGGCGTGCTGGGCGTGGACGAGCTGCACGTCGTCTACACCGAGTTCAAGTCCATGCTCAGCCAGCAGCCGGTCGCCAAGCGGATCGCCCCGCTGACCGTCGAGTACGACGCGGAGCCGCACGAGGGGCTGCACGCGTCGTACGAGTTCGAGCCGGACGCGGACAGCCTGCTGGACGCGCTGCTCCCCAAGTACATCAAGACCAGGCTGTTCTCCGCGCTGCTGGAGGCCGCCGCGTCCGAGTCGGCTGCTCGGCGGACCGCGATGAAGGCGGCGACTGACAACGCCTCCGAGCTGGTCCGCAACCTGAGCCGCCAGGCGAACGCGGCCCGCCAGGCCCAGATCACCCAGGAGATCAGCGAGATCGTCGGTGGCGCCTCCGCGCTTACCGGTGGCGCAGGAAGTGATGAGTGACATGAGTGCTACTGCCACCACCACCCGCACCGGCCGTGTGGTCCGGGTGATCGGCGCGGTCGTCGACGTGGAGTTCCCGCGCGACGCCGTGCCCGAGCTGTTCAACGCCTGCCACGCCGAGATCACCTACGAGGCCGTGGCCAAGACGCTGACCCTGGAGGTCGCCCAGCACCTGGGTGACAACCTGGTCCGCACGATCTCCATGCAGCCGACCGACGGCCTCGTCCGCGGCGCCCCGGTGACCGACTCCGGCAAGGCCATCTCGGTCCCCGTCGGCGACGTCGTCAAGGGCCACGTGTTCAACGCGCTCGGCGACTGCCTCGACAGCCCCGGCCTCGGCCGCGACGGCGAGCAGTGGGGCATCCACCGCAAGGCGCCGTCGTTCGACCAGCTCGAGGGCAAGACCGAGATCCTGGAAACGGGCATCAAGGTCATCGACCTGCTGACCCCGTACGTCAAGGGCGGCAAGATCGGCCTGTTCGGCGGCGCGGGCGTGGGCAAGACGGTGCTCATCCAGGAGATGATCACCCGTATCGCCCGCGAGTTCTCCGGCACGTCGGTGTTCGCCGGCGTCGGCGAGCGCACCCGCGAGGGCACGGACCTCCTCCTGGAGATGGAGGAGATGGGCGTGCTCGGCGACACCGCGCTCGTCTTCGGCCAGATGGACGAGCCGCCGGGCACCCGCATGCGCGTCGCGCTCTCGGCACTGACGATGGCGGAGTACTTCCGCGACGTCCAGAACCAGGACGTGCTGCTGTTCATCGACAACATCTTCCGGTTCACCCAGGCGGGTTCCGAGGTGTCGACCCTGCTGGGCCGGATGCCGTCCGCCGTGGGCTACCAGCCGACGCTGGCCGACGAGATGGGTGAGCTGCAGGAGCGGATCACGTCGACCCGAGGCAAGTCGATCACCTCGCTGCAGGCGATCTACGTGCCCGCGGACGACTACACCGACCCGGCGCCCGCCACCACCTTCGCCCACCTGGACGCGACGACGGAGCTCTCCCGTCCGATCTCCCAGAAGGGCATCTACCCGGCCGTCGACCCGCTGTCGTCGAGCTCCCGCATCCTGGAGCCGTCGATCGTCGGCGAGGAGCACTACCGGGTCGCCCAGGAGGTGAAGCGCATCCTGCAGAAGTACAAGGAGCTGCAGGACATCATCGCCATCCTCGGCATGGACGAGCTCTCCGAGGAGGACAAGGTCCTCGTCGGTCGCGCCCGTCGCCTGGAGCGCTTCCTCGGCCAGAACTTCATCGTGGCCGAGAAGTTCACCGGTCAGCCCGGCTCCTTCGTGCCGATCAAGGACACGATCGAGGCGTTCGACCGCGTGTGCAAGGGCGAGTTCGACCACCTGCCCGAGCAGGCGTTCTTCTCCTGCGGCGGGTTGGACGACGTCGAGGCCAACGCCAAGAAGCTCGCGGGCAACTGAGCTCCGCGCGGCTAGCCGGTTCTCGCTGAGAGGGCCGTCCCCCAGGGGGCGGTCCTCTTCGCTTTTCACGGGCCGTTCCCGCTGCGGTGGTCCCTCGTTCGTGTGACGCACTCCACTGCGTGACGTCGCCGGTCGGGTGGTGGGGGCCTTATGGGTGCTATTCGTTTTTCCGGTGGAATCGCGGTGGTGCGCGCCCGGTCCGGCAGGGTTGGTGTTCGCGCAGGTCAGGGCCGGTTGGCGCGGGGGAGCCGGTGGCGCCCTGCCCGGTTCTCGACCGGTTCCGCCGCGCCGCGCGCCCGCGCGGGCCTGCTTGGGGTGGCTGGTGCGGCACGCGGTCGCGGCGACCGTTTAGACTGCGTTCGACTCGACCTGTAGTGAGGGAGATGCACGTGGCCGAGATGACCGTCCAGCTCGTCGCCGTCGAACGCCGCCTGTGGTCCGGCTCTGCGAAGTCGGTGGTCGCGAAGACGACCGAGGGTGAGATCGGCATCCTGCCCGGTCACGAGCCCATGCTCGCCCAGCTCGTCGAGGGCGGCATCGTCAAGGTGCGCACCACCGACGGCGAGGTCGTCGCGGCGGCCGTGCACGGCGGGTTCCTGTCCGTGACCGCCGAGAGCGTGAGCGTGCTGGCCGAGGAGGCCGACCTCGCCCGCGAGATCGACGTCGACGCGGCCAAGCGGGAGCTGGAGAGCGCCGAGGGCTCCGACCGGTTGAAGGCCCAGGCCCGCATCAAGGCGGCCGGGCACACGGCCTGACGGGCCTGGACCGAGGGGACGGGGCAGCGCCGTGGTGGGGATCGCCGAAGTGGTCGGGGTGGTCCTGTTCCTCGCGGCGCTGGTGCTGACCTACACGGCCTGGCGGCGGGTGCGCCTGCTGCGCGCGGGCGGGGTGCACGTGGCCCTGCGCTCGCGGGTCGAGGAGAACGGGCGCGGCTGGCAGCTCGGGGTCGGGCGGTACCGGGGGGACGAGTTCGCCTGGTACCGGGTGTTCAGCCTGCGGGCGGGCCCCGACCGGACGATCCACCGGTCCGACTTCGAGATCGACACCCGGCGCGAGCCGACCGAGCCCGAGGCGTACGCGATGCCCGCGGGCGCGCGCGTGCTGCGGTGCAGGACGGCGTCCGGCGAGGTCGAGATCGCGATGGGGCCCGACGCGCTGACGGGGTTCCTGTCGTGGTTGGAGTCGGCCCCGCCCGGCCGGTCCATCCCCTGGGCCTCCTGAGCGGCCCGCAGCGGGCCGGAACGCGATGAGACCGCCGCCGACACCTGGTCGGGGCGGTCTTCGCGCTTCCGGGGGCGCTCAGGCGTTGTCGGCGGGCTTCCACAGGACGTCGCCGTCCGGGTTCGCCACACGGGCGAGGATGAACAGCAGGTCGGACAGGCGGTTCAGGTACTTCGCGGTCAGCGGGTTCGTGGTGTCCGGCTCGGCCTCGATGAGCGCCCACGTGCTGCGCTCCGCCCGGCGCGCCACCGTGCGGGCCTGGTGCAGCAGGGCCGCGCCGGGGGTGCCGCCGCTGAGGATGAACGAGTCGAGCTTGCCGAGGCGGGCGTTGAACTCGTCGCACCAGGTCTCCAGGCGGTCCACGTAGGCCTGGGTGACGCGCAGCGGCGGGTACTGGGGGTCCTCCACGATGGGGGCGCACAGGTCCGCGCCGACGTCGAACAGGTCGTTCTGGACGCGCAGGACCACCGCCTTGACGTCGTCGGCGAGGGCGCCGAGGGCCATCGCCACGCCGAGCACCGCGCCGGTCTCGTCCGCGTCCGCGTACGCCGCGATGCGCGGGGCGGTCTTCGGGACCCTGGAGAAGTCGCCGAGACCGGTGGTCCCGTCGTCGCCAACCCGCGTGTAGATCTTCGTGAGGTGAACGGCCATGCGGGCACCATAGGCCGCCCGGAACCCGTTCGGTTCGCCCGCTCCGTAGGATGAGCGCCACCCAGAGTCGAGGAGTTCGTTGGTGAGTGAGCACTTCCGGGTCCAGGGCGGCGCGCGCCTGGTCGGCGAGGTCGACGTCGTCGGGGCGAAGAACAGCGTCCTGAAGCTCATGGCCGCAGCGCTGCTGGCCGAGGGGACCACCACCATCACGAACTGCCCCGAGATCCTGGACGTCCCGCTGATGGCGGACGTGCTGCGCAGCCTCGGGTGCGAGGTGACGATCGAGGGCGACATCGCGACCATCACCACCCCGGCCGAGCTGAACCACCGGGCCGACTCGGAGGCGATGGGGAAGCTGCGGGCCAGCGTGTGCGTGCTCGGGCCGCTGGTCGGCCGGTGCAAGCGGGCCGTGGTCGCGCTGCCCGGCGGCGACGCGATCGGCAGCAGGCCGCTGGACATGCACCAGAGCGGCTTGCGCAAGCTCGGCGCGCACAGCGAGATCGAGCACGGGTGCGTGGTCGCCGAGGCCCAGGGGCTGCACGGGGCGCAGGTGTGGCTGGACTTCCCGAGCGTCGGGGCGACCGAGAACATCCTGATGGCGGCCGTGCTGGCGGACGGCACGACGGTGATCGACAACGCGGCGCGCGAGCCGGAGATCGTCGACATCTGCGTGATGCTCCAGCAGATGGGCGCGCGGATCGAGGGCGCCGGGACGTCGACGCTGACCGTGCACGGGGTGCCGGAGCTGCACCCGACCGAGCACCGGGTCATCGGCGACCGGATCGTGGGGGCGACCTGGGCGTTCGCGGCGGCGATGACCAGGGGTGACATCACGGTGCGCGGGGTGGACCCGAGGCACATCAACCTGGTGCTGGAGAAGCTCCGGACGGCCGGGGCGACGGTGACGACGGGGGAGAACGAGTTCCGGGTGGTGCAGGAGGGGCGACCGGAGTCGGTGGACTTCGTGACCCTGCCGTACCCCGGCTTCGCGACCGACCTGCAGCCGTTCGCGATCGCGCTGTCGGCGGTGTCGGAGGGGACTTCGATGATCACGGAGAACCTGTTCGAGGCGCGGTTCCGGTTCATCGAGGAGATGGTCCGGCTGGGGGCCGACGCCCGGACCGACGGGCACCACGCGGTGGTGCGCGGGGTGGAGCGGTTGTCGAGCGCGCCGGTGTGGGCGAGTGATATTCGGGCTGGGGCCGGGTTGGTGCTGGCCGGGTTGTGCGCGGACGGGGCCACGGAGGTTTACGAGATCTTCCACATCGAGCGGGGGTATCCGGGGTTCGTGGAGAACCTGCGGAAGCTCGGGGCGACTGTGGAGCGGGTTTCGGGCTGAGGGTTTGCGGGGTTCGGCCCGGCGCCCTGGTTTGGGGGCGCCGGGCTTTTGTGCGTCTAGGGGAGGCTGGGCTCGATCGCGGTGGCGATCGTGGTGGCCAGGGTGCAGGCTTCGTCCACCGAGATGTTGGCCGCCACGAAGACGTCGACCCTGGACTTCTCGCTGACCCCGATGACCGCGCTGCAGTCCAGTCCGGTCAGGGCCTTCTTGACGAGCTTCCCCTCGTGGGCGCCGATGGTGACGTCCGAGGGTTCTGCCTGATTGCCAAGGACGTAGTCCTTCAGACCGAGGTCGGCGTGGATGCTGAGCCTGATCGAGTTGTCCCGGCCGACGTACGCCTTGCAGGAGTCGGAGTCCACCTTCTCGATCTCTTCCAAGGGCGCTGCGCTGCCGGTTCTGCTCAGCAGTTCACAGGGGTCCAGCTTGGTCAGGTCCTGCGCGGAGGAGGACGCGGATGCGCTGCTGGACTCGGTGCGGGTTTCCTGCGTGGCTGCGGCGGACGGCTTTCCCGGTTCGGTGCTCGAACACCCCGCGAGGGCGATCAGGAGAAAGGCGGTGAGAGGGCGGAGCAGTTTCACTGTGTAGGCCAATCTGCTAATACTTGATTCTGCTGGAGACGTCTGTTTCGACTTCCCGGTAGTTCTCTGCCGCTTTCTCCATCGCTTCCCGCGCCTGGCCCAGGGCGATGGTGAGCTGCTCGATCGCCGGAACCACGCCGATGGTGCCCTTTCCACCTACGGCGTTCTCCACGTTGTACTTGCTCATGGCGATGGCGTCGGGACTCGTGCCGAGCTTCGTCTCCTGCTGCAGCTCGTACAGCGTGCCGCGGAGGTCGCCGAGCTTCCGCAGCGCTTCGTCGATCGCTTTGAGGTAGTTCTCCGCCCCCGCGCGCGAGATGGCGAACCCGCCTGATGACGCCAACTGCGCCAGGCTGTTGGCGTTCGCTGTCATCGCGCCCATCGCCTGCGCGCTCCACGCTTCCACGATCTTGCCCCCCCCCTGGGCTGGTGATTCCGGTATCCCCCCGGCCTCAGCCTAGGACGTCCACCCGTCCCGCGGCCCCGAAATCGGCGCTCTCACGGCCCCTTGCGCAACAGCAGTTTCGCGTCCGCCACGTCCGCCGGGAACACCAGCAGCAGGTGCGCCCCGTCCCTCCGGACGGCGGTCGCGCGCAGGCCCGCCGCGTGCAGGCGGGACAGCAGGACCTGCGCGGCCTCCTCCGTGGGGACCAGGGCCACCTCGCGGAGCAGGCCGAAGTCGGTGCCGGTGTGGTCCGGCACGGCTCGTCTGTCGTCGCCGAACGCCCAGCGCAGCACCAGCGCCAGCAGGCCCAAGGCGACCGCCAGCAGGAGCACAGGGGTGAGCGTCGTCACGGTCCTGAATGGTCCTCCACGTGCGTGCCCGTCGGCAACGGCGCGGCACGGGGACGACACCGTTCAGCGCAGGGGCCAGGGGCCAGGGCCCAGGCTCAGCGCAGCCCGGCCAGGACCTCCGCCGTCGACGCGATCCGGGCGAAGCCGCCGCCCCTCAGGTTGACCTCCGTCGCGTGGCACAGCTGGTCCGCCGTCAGGTCCTCCAGGTCGAACGTGTACGTCGCGTCCAACACCACGGTCACCCGGTACCCCAGGTTCCCCGCCACCCGCGTGCTCGTCTCCACGCACATGTTCGTCTGGATCCCCACCAGCACCACGTCCGCCACACCCCGCTCGCGCAACCAGCCGTCCAGGTCCACCTCCCCGTGGAACGCCGAGTTCACCGACTTGCCGAACACCAGATCCGCCCGCTCGACGTCCAGGAACGCCTGCAGCGCGTTCCCCGGCCGGTCCGGGCGCAGCGGGGAGCCCTCCTCCACCGAGTCGTGCCGCACCAGCACCACCGGGCCCCGCCAGGCGTTCTGCAGCGCCTCGATGTTCGCCTCCGCGTCCGGGTTGTTGCGCGCGCCCCACACCGGGTCCGCGAATCCCTGCTGCACGTCGATCACGATCAGTGCGGTCTCCATGGGCACGAGTCTGGTCGCAGCGGTGCGGGGGCGATCACGCGGCACTAGCGTCGGGGGCATGGGCGAGCACATCAGCGTCGAGCGCACCGGTGACGTCGTGCGCATCACCATGGACCGGGCCGGGCGGCGCAACTCGCTGTCCGGGGACCACCTCGCCGAGCTGCTGGCCGCGTTCCGCGCGGTCGCGGCCACCGACGCGGCCGGGGTCGTGCTGGCCGGGGACGGGCCCGCGTTCTGCTCCGGGCACGACTTCGCCGACGTCGCCGAGCGGGACCTCGGCGGGGTGCAGGAGCTGCTGCGGGTGTGCGTCGAGCTGATGCGCACGATCCAGGCGGTGCCGCAGGTGGTGATCGCGCGGGTGCACGGGGTGGCCACGGCCGCCGGGTGCCAGCTGGTGGCGTCGTGCGACCTGGCGGTGGCCGCCGAGGACGCCTCGTTCGCGCTGCCCGGCGGCGGTGGCGGGTGGTTCTGCCACACGCCCGCCGTGCCCGTGGCGCGCTCGGTGGGGCGCAAGCGGCTGATGGAGCTGGCGCTCACCGGTGACCCGATCGACGCGCAGACCGCGCTGGAGTGGGGCCTGGTGAACCGGGTCGTGCCGCTCGCGTGGCTGGACTCGGCGGTGGACGAGCTGATGGCCCGCGCCACCCGCGGCAGCCGGGCGAGCAAGGCCATGGGGAAGCAGACGATCTACGCGCAGCTCGACCGGCCCGAGGCGGACGCCTACGCGATCGCGGCCGAGGTCATGGCGGCCTCGTCGCAGACCCCCGCCGCGCGCGAGGCGATGGCGGCGTTCCTGGAGAAGCGGGACGCCCGCTGGGTGGACTGACGCGGGTGGACTGACGCGGGGGACCGGTCTGGGCGGCCCGCGGGACCTGAGCGGTCCGGCGGGCCGCCCGAGGCGTCACAGCGCCTTGTAGAACACCGTCGTGGACCTCAGCTCACCGGTCGGGTCGGCCGCGAAACCGGGGATCGTCCCGACCTCCGCCCAGCCCGCCGACCGGTACAGCCCCTCGGCGGGCGACCCGGTCTCGGTGTCGAGCACGAGCAGCGCGACGCCGCGCGACGCCGCGCCCTCCTCCACCGCCCGCAGCAGGGACCTGCCCACGCCGCCGCCCCGCGCGTCCCGGCGGACCGCCAGCTTGCCCACCTCGGCGCGGTGACGGCCGTTCTCCGCCTGCGCCAGGGTCAGCACCGCCGTGCCCACGACCTCGCCGCCGCGCCTGGCAACCCACACCGCCTGCCTGCCGTTCGCCACCGCCGCGGCCCGCGCCCGCCACCACGCCGTGGCGGCCTCGTGCGTCAGCGGGGCCAGGAAGCCCAGGGACGCGCCTCCCGCGACCGCGTCCACCAGCACCCCCGCCAGCGCCGGCGCTTCGGCCAGCACCTGCGGGGAACCCAGCTCCACCGCGCCGTCCCGCACCGGACCGCCGCCGCCCGCGGGCGCCGCGCCGCCCAGGCCGTCCCCGGTCACGAGCCTCACGGCTGCGCGTTCTCGTGCAGCAGGAGCAGGGTGTACGCGGCGATCGACTGCGCGTCGGTGATCTCCCCGCGCGTGATCATCGCCTCGAACTCGGCCCTCGGGAACCACGCCGAGCGCATGTCCTGCTCCTCGTGCTCCCGCTCGTGGAACCCCTCCACGAGGTCCGTCGCCAGGAACACCCGGCCGCGCTGGCTGGACATGCCCGGCGCGACGTCGAGCACCCCCAGCTCCACCATCCGGCCCGCCCGCAGCCCGGTCTCCTCCCGCAGCTCCCGCGCCGCGAGCACCGACGGCGGTTCGGCGGCCAGGTTCGGCGCCGTGCCCTGCGGGAACTCCCAGCGGCGGAGCTTGATCGGGTAGCGGTACTGCTCGACCAGGCGCAGGCGCTCCCCGTCGAGCGGGATCACCAGCGCGTAGTCCGGCTTGTCCACCACGCCGTAGATCCCGGTGCTGCCGTCGTTCCTGCGGATCGGGTCCTCGCGGACCGTCATCCACGGGTTCGCGTAGACCTGGCGTGACCCGAGCGTCTCCACTCTCACTCTCCCTGTGCCGACCAGCGGGCGCCCCCGCCCGCAGCCCGAAGTACACCACCACCCGGCAGGGGGACCGAAGCCCGAAGGCCCGTGCAGGCGCCACCGGGGACCCCACCCGCGCGACACCCGCAAGGTACCTGCCGGTGCGGTGGCGGTCGCACCCCGTAGCCTGTCCCGCGTGCGCCTCGTCATCGCTCACTGCCAGGTCGACTACGTCGGACGCCTCACGGCACACCTGCCGCCGGCCCAGCGGCTGCTGCTGATCAAGGCGGACGGCTCGGTGTCGATCCACTCGGACGACCGGGCGTACAAGCCGCTGAACTGGATGAGCCCGCCGTGCTGGCTCATCGAGGACCCCGACGTGTGGGTCGTGCAGAACAAGGCGGGCGAGAAGCTGATCATCACCCTGCACGAGGTGCTGCACGACTCCAAGCACGAGCTCGGCCCGGAACCCGGCCTGGTGAAGGACGGCGTCGAGGCCGACCTGCAGAAGCTGCTCGCCCAGCACGTGACCACCCTCGGCGACGGCTGGACCCTCGTGCGCCGCGAGTTCCCGACGGCGATCGGGCCGGTGGATCTGATGTGCCGCGACTCGGACGGGAAGTCGGTCGCGGTGGAGATCAAGCGGCGGGGTGAGATCGACGGGGTGGAGCAGCTGACCAGGTACCTGGAGCTGCTCAACCGGGACCCGCTGCTGGCGCCTGTGCGGGGGGTGTTCGCGGCGCAGCAGATCAAGCCGCAGGCCCGGACGCTGGCGGAGGACCGGGGGATCCGGTGCGTGGTGCTGGACTACGACGCGCTGCGGGGGATCGAGCCGGACGAGTTCCGGTTGTTCTGACGCGCGGCTGGAGGTGTCGTGGCACGACTTCGTGAAGTGGCGATCGTGTCGTGCGACATCGTGGGGCACTCGGCAGCCACTGATGACGAGCAGTTGAACCGGGTCGAGCGGATCAACGAGATCGTCGGGAACTTAATCCGCGCGCACGAGCCCGGTGACGTGTTCTGGGCCTCCGGTGGCGACGGCGGGCACGTCGTGTTCCTCGAGGAGGACTGGCCGCTCGCCGCAGTCGGTCTCGTCGAGGAACTGCACGGTTGGGCGCAGGAGGAGCAGGTCAGCCTCCGGATCACCGGGCACTTCGGCCTGGTGGCCAGCATCCACGGCGCCGACGGGCGTGAGCAGCTGGTGGGCTCTCCGATCAACTACGCGGGCTGGCTGATGAGTCGGGTCAAGCCCACCGGGGTGGTCGTCTCGGACGCCTTCCGGGAAAGAGCCCAGCCGGTGCTCGGAGATGAGTGGAAGTTCCACGAGCCCTGGCTCCTGCCCAATCCGGACTTTCCCGAGCAAATGCTGTACCTCCTGTCCTCCGACAAGATCGATTCGCGGTGGTTCTCCCTGCAGGAGAGCGATCAGAACGGTTTGGCGGAAAGTGTCAAAAAGGGGGATGCCTGGGGCGTCATCCGGTATGTGAAGCGCATATGGCAGGCCGACGTCAACAACGAGCAGGTCGCGGGTGCGTTGGGGGCGGTGAAGAGGCTCGGCGGTCTGCGATCGTTGCGCGACCAGACTGTGAACCCCTTTCTCGGCTACTTCGACGACGCACTGCTGGAGAAGGTCGTCCGACTGGGACAGCTGGTCGAGCGACGGGCGGGTGAGCGGGTCTGCCGATTCGGTGACACGGGAGATTCGCTCTTCGTGATCCTGGCGGGCGAGCTCGGCGTCTACCGGTCCGAGGGCAAGGAGTCCGAGGAAGCCAAGCCCATGCACCGCATCGGGAAGGGCGAGGTCGCCGGTGAACTGGCCTACGCCTTGGCGCGCACCCGAACCGCCGACCTGGTTGCCCTGACCGATGTCTCGCTGTTGTCCTACTCCAACGAAGAGATCAACAAGAATCTGTCGCACAGCAGTGACGGTGCGCGGGCCCGTGAGGGCATCGACAAGTTCATCACCGGTCGGGTGCTGGAGCACATCTGCGACAACACGGACTACCTGCTCGGCAGGAAACCGCCTGAGGACGCCCTTGACGAGCGGGAGGTGTGGAGGCGCTCGGTGGAGAGGCTGAAGCGCCACTGCCAGTTGATCCGGAAGCCGCCGGGGCTCAACCACAGCCTGGAGGACATCCGGAGTGCGGAGGGGCAGCGCACCGGGATCTTCATCCTGGTCGCCGGTCAGGTCCAGGACGAGGAGCGCGGGAAGGAGGTGCTGAACAGCATGAGCTTCCCGGTGCTCTGGTGCGAATTACCGGGATTACTGTCCACGCGAACGCGGTCCTACCGCGTCCACGAGAAGCCGGTGATCATTCTCAGGGTGTTGGAAGCGGGCATCGAAGAGCTGTCCGTGAAACAGCAGGAGGTGATGAAGAAAGCCCTCGAGCGCGAGTTGGGTGGACAATCCGGCGAGTACGAGTACGACCTCTTCCTGTGCCACTCCTCGAAGGACAAGCCTGTTGTCCTGGAGATCTACGAGCGCCTGCGCGCGGCCGGGCTGCGGGTGTGGCTGGACAGGGAAGAGGTGCGGCTCGGTGCGAAGTCCGTCGAAGCCATCGAGAGCGGCTTGAAGAAGGCGCGCTATCTGCTCGCTTGCGTGAGCGAGTCCTTCCACGAAGCACGGTGGGCGAAGCAGGAGGTTGAAGCGATGGTGCACCTGGACCTCGACCGGGACAACGGTGGTTCCATCATTCCGCTGCTGCTGGACGAGTCCGTTTCGCTGGAGGGGAGCCTCCGGCCGTTCCTGCGGGACCCGAACCGCTACTGCTACACCCGTGACGGCGAGTTCGAGCGCCTGGTCGCCGCCTTGCTGTCCTCCCGCTGAGGACTGCCCCCACGGGCAGAGTTCGAGGATGGCCTGTTCGGGCGCGTGGTGAGGGGGTGGTGCGGGGATACGCTGCTGAGCCCCTGACCCGGTGGCTGAGGAGGTCCTCGGTGCGAAGACGGCTGGTGCTCGTGGTGGTTGGCCTGGTCGTGGGTGCTGCGGGCGGGTGCGTCGGGGACGAGGGTGGGGGGATGCCCCTGCCTTCTGCTCTGCCGCTCAGCTCGCCGGTCAGCTTCTCCGTCGCGCCCGCTTCCGCGCCCGTGGTGGGGAGCGGGAGGGTCGTCGCCGATCCCGTGTCCGGTGGAGGTGGGGACGAGGTGTTCGTCAGCGGGGACGGGTTTCCCGCCGGGGAGCGGGTGGTCATCACCTTTCACGGGGTTGCCGTGGGGGGCGGGGTGGTGGACGCGGCCGGGCGCTTCGAGCGGGTCTCGGTGAAGGTGCCCGGATCGTTGCGCGGCGTCGGGGCCCAGGTGTTCATCGACGTCGGGGCTGGGCCCGTGCGCGCCCAGGCCCCGTTCGTCCTCACCAGGTGATCAGCGCAGGGAGTGCAGGAAGGTCGACCAGCTCACCTCGGGGAACAGCAGCACCGGACCTGTCGGGTTCTTCGAGTCGCGAGCAGCGATCGTGTCGCCTGCGGGGGCGATCTCGACGCAGCTCGCGCCGTTGCCGCTGTAGCTGCTTTTGCGCCACGGCGCATCCGGCAGACCTGTCTCGTGCATGATCTCTAGCCTTTCTCAATCACTCGGATCGATCTTGGCGATGAACGCCGCCGAGTCCTTGGGGCTGGACGCCATCGCGACCAGGTGGTCGAAGGTGTTCCGGAACCGCTTGAGGTCGGCGTCCGACTCCAGGAAGACCTCGCCCGCCTGGCTGTCGATGTAGACCAGGTCGCTGTCCATCGGGTCCTCGAACTCCAGCGCGATGAACTCGCCCGGCATCCCTGGGTGCGCGCCGTCGTCGAAGCGGAGGACCTGGATGGTGATGTTGGGGGCCTCGGCGGCTCGGACCAGGTGTTGCCGCTGCTTCCGCATGACCTCGGGGCCGCCGACCGAGCGCCGGAGCGCCGCCTCGTCGATGACCACCCACAGCTTGAGCGGGTTCGCACCGATCAGCAGCGCTTGGCGCCCCAGGCGCGCCTTCACCCGGTTCTCCACCTGCTCGGCGGACGCCGTGTGCAGCACGCCGCTGATCACCGCGCGGGCGTAGTCCTCGGTCTGGAGCAGACCGGGGATGAACAGCGACGAGTAGTTGCGGACGCCCTGCGCCTCGGCCTCGAAGCTGATGTACGTCGTGTAGTCCGCGGACAGGGTCTCGTGCCACGGCCGGATCCAGCCCGGCTTCGTCGCTTCCTTCGACAGCGCCCGCATCGCCGCCTGCTCCTGCTCGGGGCAGCCGTACGTGGTCAGCATCGTCATCAGCGTCCGGTTCTGCGGACGGACCTTCGCGGTCTCGATGCGGTAGATGGTGGCCTGGTTGATGCCGGTCTGCTCCTCGACCTCCTCGCGGCTCAGCCCGGCGTCCTCGCGCAGCAGCCTGAGCTGACGAGCCAGCCTGCGCAGGCGGATCGTCGGAGTGCTCTTCTTCGCGGCCACGATCTCCAATTCTTCCCCAACTCCCCTCGGGAGCCACGCAAGTGTGGCTGTGTTTCGGGATCACCTCAAACTCGACCGCAAGTGCAACCCTCGCTTATGCAAGGCTTGCACTTATTCTCTTGTGCAGGCATCCTTGCACGACGCTGCGGAGGTGATCCGTCAACCCGCCGCGGCCACCTGGGGAACTCGGCAGGGCTTGACCCGGAAGAGGGACGTATTCGTGAACCAGAGCACGAGCACAGCGGGCACCGGTGACCGGGACGCGGCGTTGGACGCGGCGTTCGGCGCGTACGTGCGGGAGGTCGCCGAGGTCGGCGCGCCGCGGCTGTTCGCGGTCGTGGAGGAGATCGGCGACCGGAGCGACGCGCGGGTGGTCGGGTACGGGCTGGAGTACGCCGACCGGGCCGAGAGCGCCGCCGTCGGCGGCGGGGTGCGGATGTCGTCCGAGGACGCCGAGGGCGCGCGGCAGCTGTTCGAGATCACCGGCGGGAACCGGGCGCACCTGGTGTGGGTGGGCGGCCCCGAGGAGGGGGTGGGCGGGGACGGCTGAGCCGTCCCCGCCCACGAGTGGTCAGGCGCAGGCGCGGGCGCCCGCGCGGGCGCGCAGGAGGGCCTCGTGGACGCCCTCCCTGGACAGGTCCAGCCTCGCCGCCAGCTGCTCCAGGACCGTGCCCCGGTCGAACACCGACAGCGGCACGTGGCAGTCGATCAGGTCGGCCCGAACCCGGCCGGGGTAGATGTGGCCGTCCGGCCTGCGGGAGAGCGCGATGCCCTCCCTCGGGTCGCCGCCGTCGAGCAGCAGGAAGCCGCCCGCCGCGCCCTCGTCCTGGGCCAGGTGCACCACGTCGCGCTGACCCGCCAGCCACGTCCGCTCCACGCCCAGCACGGCCGCCGCGCCGCGCAGGTAGTCCACCGGGCCGCTCCTCGGCCTCGCCTCGCAGGTGAACAGCAGCGGCAGGTGCTCCGGGTAGCCCTGGGTGCGCGCGTCGATCAGCGCGGCCCGCGCGTGCACCACGCCCGCGTTGTAGCCGCCCGCGAAGTCCGCCGGACCGCTGCGGTGCCGCAGCAGCACCAGCCTCCCCGCGTCCTGGTGGGCGGCCAGCGCGCCGGGGTGGTGGCTCACGCACACCGGGTCCTCGGGGTAGCCGATGTCGCGGATCAGGAACCGCAGGTCGTACCCACCCGCGGCGGTGTAGGCGTCCAGCTCCTTGGGCAGCAGCTCCCGCGACCGGTACGCGACCCCCTGAGCAGCGCTTTCGGTTTGATGGTCCACCTAATGGAGTACGTGGTTTGAAGGTGGGTAGTTCATACCGGTGCTCGACACCACTCCGGGTCGCGAGATCCCGGAGACCCTGTGATGCTCTGCGTTACCGGAGGTGAACGGAAGGTGCCCGTGCTGGCTGCGGAGGCTGATCTCCGCCTGGACGCGGGGGCGCTGGACTACGCCCTGCTCGCCCTCTACTTCGTCGTGGTGCTCGGGATCGGGTTCCTCGCCCGCCGCTCCGTGTCCACGAGCCTGGACTTCCTGCTGTCCGGGCGCTCCCTGCCCGCCTGGGTCACCGGCCTGGCGTTCGTGTCCGCCAACCTCGGCGCGATCGAGCTGCTCGGCATGGCCGCCAACGGCGCCCAGTACGGCATGGCGACCATGCACTACTACTGGGTCGGCGCCATCCCGGCGATGGTGTTCCTCGGCCTGGTGATGATGCCGTTCTACTACGGCTCCAAGGTCCGCAGCGTCCCCGAGTTCCTGCGCCGCCGCTTCGGCAAGGGCGCGCACCTGGTCAACGCGATCAGCTTCGCCGTCGCCCAGGTCCTCATCGCGGGCGTCAACCTGTACGCGCTGGCCCTGCTGCTGAACCTGCTGCTCGGCTGGCCCATCCCGCTGTCCGTGGTGATCGCCGCGCTGATCGTGCTGGCCTACACCACCCTCGGCGGGCTCTCGGCCGCGATCTACAACGAGGTCCTCCAGTTCTTCGTGATCATCGCCGCGCTGCTGCCGCTCACCATCGCGGGCCTGCACAAGGTCGGCGGGTGGCAGGGCCTGGTCGACAAGGTCACCGCGGGCCCCGGCGGCGAGGAGCAGCTGTCCGCGTACCCGGCGACCGAGCTGACCGGGTTCGAGAACCCGGTGCTGAGCGTCATCGGCATCGTGTTCGGCCTCGGGTTCGTGCTGTCCTTCGGCTACTGGACGACGAACTTCGCCGAGGTGCAGCGCGCCCTGTCCGCCAAGAGCATGTCGGCGGCCAAGCGCACCCCGATCATCGGCGCCTACCCGAAGGCGCTGATCCCGGCCGTCATCGTCATCCCCGGCATCATCGCCGCCGTCGTCGTGCCCGAGGTGAGCGCGCTCAAGGCGGGCGAGGCGGCGGGCGGCGTCACCTACAACAACGCGCTGCCGCTGCTCATGCGCGACCTGCTGCCCAACGGGATGCTCGGCGTCGCCATCACCGGCCTGCTCGCCTCGTTCATGGCGGGCGTCGCGGCGAACGTGTCCTCGTTCAACACGGTGTTCACCTACGACCTGTGGCAGGACTACGTCCGCAAGGACCGGCCCGACGGCTACTACCTGAAGGTCGGCCGCTGGGCCACGATCGGCGGCACGGTCATCGCCATCGGCACCGCGTTCCTGGCCGCCGGCTACGGGAACATCATGGACTACATCCAGTCCCTGTTCTCGTTCTTCAACGCCCCGCTGTTCGCCACGTTCATCCTCGGCATGTTCTGGAAGCGGATGTCCGCCGCGGCGGGCTGGACCGGCCTGGTCGCGGGCACGCTCGCGGCCGTGCTGGTGTTCGCGCTCGCCGAGACCGGGGTGCTCGACCTGCCCGGCCAGGGCGCGAGCTTCCTGGGCGCCGCCGCGGCGTTCGTGGTCGACATCGTGGTCAGCGTGGTCGTCACCCTGTTCACCGAGCCGGTGCCGCGGGAGCGGCTGTCGGGGCTGGTCTACGGGCTCACGCCCAAGGGCGACCTCGCGCACGGCACGGAGGGCGAGGACGCGGGTTGGTACCGGTCGCCCGCCCTGCTCGGCGGCGGCGTCCTGCTGCTGACCGCCGTGCTCAACATCGTTTTCAGCTGAGGGGGAGTCGTGGCACGCGGAACTGCCGGGTTGTTCGACCTGCGGTTGGTGATCGCGGCGCTGTTCGCGGTGTACGGGGTGGTGCTGGTGGTGGTCGGGCTCGGCTTCACCGACGACGCCGACCTCGCGAAGGCGGACGGGTGGAACGTGAACCTGTGGTCCGGGGTCGGCATGGTCGTGGTGGCCGCGGCCTTCGGGGCCTGGACGGCGCTGCGACCGCTCGTGGTGCCGGACCCGGAGGACGTGACCGAGGGGGAGGGGGCGGACGCGCGGGAAGGGGGCATCTGAATCGTTCCCGGAGCGTGTTGTGATCGCATCGTGAGGCGGAACACCCCGATGCCGCCACGCCGGACCCGAACGGTCGCTACCGTGCAGTTCGTGCACCGATCCGCCGCCGTGCTCTGCGCCCTGCTCCTCGTCGTGGCCGGGTGCTCCGGGACCGACCTCGCCAAGCACTCCCCGTACCCGAGGGAGACGCTCGACGCCGGGGCCGCGAACAGCGCGGACGAGAACGGCGGCAGCACCGACGAGGGCGTCCCGCCCGGATCGGTCGGCACGCCGGTGTCCGCCGAGTTCTCCGGCGAGAAGCTGCGCGCCACGGACGTGTGCAAGCTGGTGGACGAGACCGTGCTCAGGAAGCACGGCACGCCCGCCGAGCTGACCGGCAACAACTTCGGCGAGTGCAGCAACTACATGAAGGACAAGGCGGGCAAGAGCCTGTCGGTCACCCTGGCGTTCCGCAGCTCGTCCGCGCTCTACGCGAAGTCCGACAAGCGCATCGAGGGCCTCAAGCTCGGCGAGAACGTGCTGGAGGGGCAGGCCTGCTTCGTCTCCGGCGTGTTCCAGGACGAGCCGCCCATGGACCTCACCGCGCAGATCAGCTACAAGAGCGAGAACAACTGCGAGATCGGCCGCGAGCTGCTGTCGGCGGCGATCAAGCGGGTCAAGGCCGGTTCGGCGCTCCGGACCAACCCCAAGGGGTCGCTGGCCTCCGTCGACCCGTGCCGCGCGCCCGACCCGGCCGTGGTCGAGGCCGCGATCAACGCGTCCGGCTCGAACGTGCTGGAGATCCCGCTCGGCCTGCCCACGTGCAGCTGGAGCAGCCGCGAGCGCAGCCTGATGCTGGCCTTCCAGCAGGTCGCCGTCGCGCCGAGGAAGCTGCCCGGCGACAAGACCGTCGACGTCGACCTCGGCGGCGGCGTCACCGGGCGCAAGCTGGACGAGTCCGGCTCGGCGTTCCCCAGCTGCAAGATCGAGTGGACGCACCGGGACCTCGGCGCGGGCGGCGCCGAGGTCGCCCGGCTCACCACCTCGGGGTCCAAGGAGGTCCAGTACGACCGGTGCGAGACGGTCACCACCGTGGCCAAGGCGCTGGTCGCGAAGCTGCCTCGGGGCTGAACGGGGACGTGACAGGGGGAGCACAACCCGTTACCGTTCGGTAACACCCGATCGTGGAGGTCCCCCGATGACGCAGACCGCAGAGGCGAAGTCCGAGCGAGGCGGCGACGGGTCGGAGCTGCTCACCTCGCACGACCCGCGCACCGGTGAGGTGGTCGGGCGCCACCCGGTCCACGGCGCCGACGACGTCGCCGCCGCCGTCCGCCGGGCCCGCGACGCCTCGCTCCACTGGGCCGCCCTCGACTTCGACGGCCGCCGCGCCCGGCTCGACCGCTGGCGCAAGCTGCTCAGCAGGCGCGCCGACGAGCTGTGCGCGCTGATCAGCGCCGAGACCGGCAAGTCGGCCGACGACGCGCGCCTGGAAGTCGCGATGGTCCTGGACCACCTGCACTGGGCCGCCAAGCACGCCCGCAAGACCCTCGGCCGCCGCCGCGTCGCCACCGGGCCCGTCATGCACAACCACGCCGCGACCCTGGAGTACCGGCCGTTCGGCGTCGTCGGCGTCATCGGGCCGTGGAACTACCCGGCGTTCACGCCCATGGGCTCCATCTCGTACGCGCTCGCGGCGGGCAACGCCGTCGTGTTCAAGCCCAGCGAGCACACCCCCGGCGTCGGGCGCTTCCTGGCCGACTCGTTCGCCGAGGCCGTCCCCGAGCAGCAGGTGCTCCAGGTCGTCACCGGCTACGGGCCGACCGGGGCCGCGCTGTGCGGCGCGGGCGTCGACAAGCTCGCGTTCACCGGCTCCACCGCCACCGGGCGGCGGGTCATGGCCGAGTGCGCCCGCACCCTCACGCCCGTGCTGGTCGAGTGCGGCGGCAAGGACGCGCTCATCGTCGCCGAGGACGCCGACCTGGAGGCCGCCGCGCGCGGGGCCGTGTGGGGCGGGCTGTTCAACGCCGGGCAGTCCTGCGCCGGGGTCGAGCGGGTGTACGTGGCCGAGGCGGTCGCCGACGCGTTCGTCGAGCTGGTCACCCGCAAGGCCGCGAGGCTGCGCCCCGGCGGCTCGCCGGACGCCGACTTCGGGCCGATCACCATGCCCAAGCAGGTCGACGTCATCGCCGCGCACGTCGCCGACGCCCTGGACCGGGGCGCGACGGCGGCGGTCGGCGGGCGCGAGTCGATCCGGCCGCCGTACGTGGAGCCGGTGGTGCTGCTCGACGTGCCCGAGGACGCCGAGGCGGTCACCGAGGAGACGTTCGGGCCCACGCTGGTGGTCAACCGGGTGGCCGACGCGGACGAGGCGGTGCGGCGGGCCAACGCGCTGCGGTACGGGCTCGGCGCGGCGGTGTACTCCAAGGCGCGCGGCGAGGAGCTGGCGGCGCGGCTGCGGTGCGGGGTGGTGTCGATCAACTCGGTGCTGGCGTTCGCGTCGGTGCCCGCGCTGCCGTTCGGCGGGGTCGGCGACTCCGGGTTCGGGCGCATCCACGGCGAGGACGGGCTGCGCGAGTTCACCTACGCGCACGCGGTGTCCCGGCAGCGGTTCGCCGGGGTGCTGGACCCGATGACCTACGAGCGCGGGAACCGGACGGTGCGGCGCGTGCTGCGGCTGGTGCGGGTGCTGCGCGGGCGGTGAGCCCCGGCCGGGGTCCCCGGCGGCGCTTCCCGGTGGTCGTCCGGGGCGGCGCGAACGCTCCACCCTGATCAGCGGAAGGCCCCGGCGCAAGCACCGAAGGGCCGCGTTCCCGGTCGACCTCGGCCCCCGGTGCCCGCCCCTCCCAGCGGGTAGGAATGGGAGGGACGGTCAGCGGCGATCGGAGGCTCCAGTGAAGAAGGTCATCAACGATCCGGGCACCGTGGTGGTGGACGCGCTGCGCGGTGTGGCCGCCGCGCACCCCGACCTCCTCGACGTGCGGTTCGACCCGGCGCTCGTGCTGCGCGCCGACGCCCCGGTGTCCCGCAAGGTCGCCCTCGTCTCCGGCGGCGGGTCCGGGCACGAGCCGCTGCACGGCGGGTTCGTCGGGCGCGGGATGCTCGACGCGGCCTGCCCCGGCCCGGTGTTCACCTCGCCCACCCCCGACCAGGTGCTCGCGGCCCTGGTCGCCACCGACGGCGGCGTCGGCTCGCTGCTGCTGGTCAAGAACTACACCGGCGACGTGCTCAACTTCGAGACCGCCGCCGAGCTGGCCGCCGCCGAGGGGCTGGAGGTGCGCACCGTGCTGATCGACGACGACGTCGCGGTGAAGGACTCGCTGCACACCGCCGGGCGGCGCGGGGTCGCCGGGACCGTGCTGGTGGAGAAGATCGTCGGCGCGGCGGCCGAGCGCGGGGTCGACCTGGACGGGTGCGAGGCGCTGGCCCGCGAGGTCGTCGCCAGGGTGCGGACCATGGGGCTGGCGCTCGCGCCGTGCACCGTCCCGCACGCAGGCGAGCCCAGCTTCGACCTCGGCGACGACGAGGTGGAGCTGGGCATCGGCATCCACGGCGAGCCCGGCCGCAGCCGCGTGCCGCTGGGCAGCGCGGACGAGCTGGTCGACGCGCTGCTCGGGCCCGTGCTGGAGGACCTGCCGTTCGCCGAGGGCGACGAGGTGCTGCTGCTCACCAACGGGATGGGCGGGACACCGCTGGTCGAGCTGTACCTGGCGCACGGCGTCGCCGAGGCGCGGCTGGCCGAGCGCGGGATCAGCGTGCGGCGGCGGCTGGTCGGGTCGTACGCCACCAGCCTGGAGATGCAGGGGCTGAGCCTGACGCTGCTGAAGCTGGACGACGAGCTGGTCGAGCTGTGGGACGCGCCCGTTCGCACCGCCGCGCTGCGCTGGGGGCTGTGATGGGGTGCGGGGCGCGCGAGGTCGCCGGGGCCGTCCGGGTGCTGGCCGAGGTGGTGGTGGCGCACCGGAACGAGCTGGTGCGGCTGGACCGGGAGATCGGTGACGGCGACCACGGGGAGAACCTGAGCCGGGGGTTCCTGGCGGCGGCGGAGAAGGTCGCGCGGGACGAGCCCGCGACGCCGGGGGCGGTGCTGAGGCTGGTCGCCACGACGCTGATCTCCACCGTGGGCGGGGCCGCCGGGCCGCTGTACGGGACGGCGCTGCTGCGGGCCGCCACCGCGCTCGGGGAGGCCGCCGAGCTGTCCGGGGACGACGTCGCGCACGCGCTGCGGGCGGCGCTGGACGGGGTCGTGGCGCGGGGCAAGGCGCAGGTCGGGGACAAGACGATGGTGGACGCGCTGAGCCCGGCCGCCGCCGCGGCGGCCGGGCTGGGCGGGGCCGGGGTGGGCGAGGTGCTCGCCGCCGCCGCTGCCGCCGCCGAGGGCGGGGCGCGGGCGACCGTGCCGCTGGTGGCGCGCAAGGGGCGGGCCTCGTACCTGGGGGAGCGGTCCGCCGGGCACATGGACCCCGGCGCGCGGTCGACCGCGCTGCTGCTGGGGGCGCTGGCGCGGGTGGCCGCCGGGTGAGCGTGGGGGTCGTGGTGGTCTCGCACAGCCGCAAGCTCGCCGAGGGGGTGGTGGAGCTGGCCGGGCAGATGGCGCCGGACGTGCGGCTCGTCGCCGTCGGCGGGGACGGCGGTGGCGGGCTGGGGACGGACCACGCGGCGGTGGTCGAGGGGCTGGCCGACGCCGGTGGCGGGGACGGGGTCGTGGTGCTGTTCGACCTCGGGAGCGCGCGGATGGTCGCGGACCTGGCGGTGGAGGAGTTCGACGGGGCGGCGGTGGTCGTGGACGCGCCGCTGGTGACCGGGGCCGTCGCGGCGGCCGTGGCGGCCCAGGGCGGTGCGGCGCTGGAGGCGGTGGTGGCGGCGGCGCTCGGGGCCTGGGGGAGCGGGGAAGGGGCGGGCGGTGGCGGCGCCCCAGGTGACGGCGCTGGCGGTGGCGTTGCCGGTGACGGCGTGGTGCGGGCGGTGGTGCCGCTGGTCAACGAGGTCGGGTTGCACGCGCGGCCCGCCGGGCTCATCGCGCGGGCGCTGGCCGGGCTGGACGCGCGCGTGGCCGTCCGGCACGGCGGGCGGGAGGTCGACGCGCGCAGCGCGCTGGAGCTGATGGGGCTCGGCGCGGTCGGCGGGGACAGCGTGGAGGTCGTCGCGGTCGGGGCCGACGCCGAGGAGGCGGTGCGGCGGGTGGCCGGGCTGGCCGCGCGCGGGTTCGACGGGTGAGCGCCTGCGCGCTACCCGACGTAGCCGGGACCGGGGCGCGATCGTCCGGTCGGGGTCCTGCGGACGGGCGCGCAGCGGGTGGTCCGGGCGGGCGGAAGCCCAGGTCGGCGGGTGATCCCGCGCCCGCGGGCGCACCTGGCGAGACAGGGCGCTCACCCCTTTGGCATGGTTGTGCCATGCGGCGCGCGGTGATCTCACTCATGGTGCTGGTGCTCGGCGCGACGAGCGCGTGCACCCACTCGGTCAACGGGACCCCGGTCCCAGGGGTGCTCGACGTGGAGCAGCCGTTCTCGTCGACCAGCCCCGGCAGCAGCGCCAAGCCGAGCGGGGACGACAGCGCGGCGCAGGACTACTGCGACCTGATCAGCTGGAAGGACCTGCCCTACGAGGTGGCGGACAAGTCCGCGCCGCCCACCGACGTCGGGTACGACCCGGACTTCGACCAGTCCTGCAAGTGGCAGCACAGCACCGGGACGCTCGACGTCGGCGTGACGCTGCGCTTCCGCGAGGACCGGCCGATCACGCTGGACAAGACCAACGGCGAGTACACGGTCGACGGGCGGAAGGTCGCCTACTTCGACCGGACCACGGACTCCAGCGTGCAGCCGTCGTGCGTGATGGTCATGGACTACGCCGGGGGCGGGGTCGGGATCATCGTGATCGACGGGTCGGCCAAGTACGGGGCGATCTGCGAGCAGGGCAAGGCCGTGGCGGAGAAGCTGCTGGCCCAGGAGCCGTGACCGGGCATCGGTGAGCTCCCCGCGGGACCGGTCGGGCTGCGCGCCCGGCCGGTCCCGCCGGTCCTCGGTTCCGGGCCGTCAGCCGCAGCAGCCGCCGCCGCAGCACCCACCGCCACCGCCACCGCCCTGGGGCGCGGTCGCGCCGGAGCTCAGGCCCGCCATCGACAGCAGCTTCACCGTGTCCGCGTGCCCGTCCGGGCAGCTCGCGGGGGCGGACGCCTCGCTCATCGGGCGCTGGACGTCGAAGGTCGAGCCGCAGGCGCGGCAGCGGAACTCGTAGGTCGGCACGCGGCCATTGTCGCCCGGAGCGCGCGGTGGGCACCAGAGCGCCCCGGTGTTGTCGGACGGGTGACCCCGGTCGCGTGATGGAGGTCTCCGACCGTGCATCGCCCGTCGGTGGGCTTGGTGCGTTCGGGGGATGCCCGGTGCGGATACGGTTGTCGCGTGCCGCGCCGCAACCGCCCCAAGCACACCGGAGAGCCCTCGACCCCCGGCGGCCACGGCTGGGCGCGGTCCGAGACGGGGGCGGACGGCGAGTGGCTGGTCCGCGCCATCTCCGGCGCGGGCACCACGAAGACCTACCGCTGCCCCGGCTGCGACCACGAGATCCGGCCCGGCACCCCGCACGTGGTGGCCTGGCCCGCCGCCGACTACGGCTCGGTGGAGGACCGCAGGCACTGGCACCAGTCCTGCTGGAACGCCCGCGCGCGGCGGGGGCCCTCGTCCCGGCGCTGGTAGTCCCGGCGCCGGTGGTCCCGGCGCCGGTGGCGGCCACCCGGTCCGCGCGGGCTCACGGCCTGCGGTAGACGAGCAGCTCGCCCTCCTCCGGGTCCAGCTCCACGGCGCCGCTGCGCGCCAGGCCCAGCTTCTCCGCCACGCGCTGGGCCGGGGTGTTCTCCGGGGCGGTGACGACCACCGGTGGCAGGTCCGGGTGGCTGACCGCCGCCCGCTCCAGGGACGCGCGCGCCATCTCGGTCGCGTAGCCCCGCCCCCAGTGCCGCGGGCGGAAGCTGTACGACAGGTTCAGCACCCGCTCGCCGCCCACCGCGTGCACGCGCAGGCCGCCCACGCCGAGCAGCTCCCCGCTCTCCCGCGAGAGCACCGCCCAGTAGCCGATGCCGTCGTCGCGCCAGTGCTCCCGCCAGCTCGCCAGCAGCTCCGCCACCTCCCGCGGCGTCCTCGGGCGCGCCGGGTTGTGCGCGTGCGCCGCCGGGTCGGTCAGCACCTCGGTCACCGCGGCCAGGTCGGCGTCGGTGGTCCTGCGCAGCAGCAGGCGCCCGGTCAGCACCTGGTCCGGGTAGCGCGCCGGGTGATCGGTCATGCGGCGACGGTAGCGGCGGGGTCTGACAGATTGGGGGGCGTGGAAACCTCGCCGCTCGTCCTGCTGCACGCCTTCCCCGTCGACTCCCGCATGTGGGACGGGGTCCGCGAACGCCTCACCCCGATCACGCCCGACCAGCGCGCGGGCGGCGAGCCCGACCTGGCGGGCGCGGCCCGGCGGGTGCTGGCGGAGCTGGACGGGCGGGGGATCGGGCGGGTGGTGCTCGGCGGGTGCTCGATGGGCGGGTACGTCGCGATGGCGCTGCTGCGGATCGCGCCCGAGCGGGTGGCCGGGCTGGTGCTGGTCGACACCAAGGCGGTCGCCGACGCGGAGGAGGCGCGGGACAAGCGGCTGGCGGTGGCGCGCGAGGTCGACGAGCACGGGGTCGGCGCGGTGGTCGGCTCGGTGAGCGGGCTGCTCGCGCCCGGATCGCCGCTGGTGGACGAGGTGCGGGCGGTGGTGCTGGGGCAGCGCGCCGAGGACGTGGCCTGGGCGCAGCGGGCGATGGCGGCCCGGCCCGACTCGACGGCGCTGCTGCGGGAGGCGGACGTGCCGAAGCTGGTCGTGGTCGGCGAGCGCGACGCGGTCACGCCGCCGGAGGGGGCGCGGGCGCTGGCGGGGGAGATCGGGGCGACCTGCGTGGAGCTGGCCGGGGTGGGGCACCTGGCGCCCTGGGAGGCGCCCGAGGCGTTCGCGGACGCGGTGCTGGACTGGCGGCGCGCGACGGGCGTGTGAGGGCCTGACCAGGCCGAGGACCCGCGTCGGCCGGCCCCCCGGACGCGAAGAGGCCCCAACGCGAAGGACCCCCGGCCGGAGCCGGGGGTCCTTCGCTGGGCCTTGCCTTCGGGGTCTGCGCCGCGCGGCGCGGTGGTCAGCGCTGGGCGGGCTGCGCCTTCGGCGGGATCGGGCGGACCATCTTCTGGGTCGGGCCGTCCGGGCCCTGCGGGGGCTTGTTCTCCTGCTGCTCGCCCTGCTTGCCCGCGAGCTGCACGGTCACCGGGTCGACCTCGGCGGCCTTCTTGTCCACCGGCTTCGGGCGCGCCATCAGCTGGGTCGCCTCCGCGCCCGCGGGCTTGGCCGCCGACCCGGCCGTCACCTGGGACGTCGCGATCGAGGCGGCCACCTGCGTCGCCGCTACCTGCGGGGACGCGCCCGCCTCCTCGGCGGCGCGGGCCTGCTGCTCCTCGTCCAGCGGGTCCAGCAGCGGGGTCACGTCCAGCAGGGCCGAGCGCACCGAGTGCAGCTGCTGCGACAGCCGGTTGCGCAGCTGCTTGAGCGCCTCGACCTTCTGCGTCGCCGACGTCACCCTGCGGTTGGACTCCTCGGTGGCCTCCCGCACCCGGCGGTTCGCCTCGTCCGTGGCCTCCTGCACGCGCGCGGTCGCCTCGGACAGCGAGTCGTGCCGCCTGCGGTTCGCCTCCTCGGTGGCCTCGCGCACCAGGCGCTGGGCCTCCGCGTTCGCCGCCGCCTGCTCCTGCGCGACCTGCGCCCTGATCCGGGCCGCCTCGTCGGTCGCCTCGCGGAGCCTGCGCTCGGCCTCGTTCTTGCTGCTCGCCTCCTGCTCGGCGAGCGTCTTCATCGACTCCACGCGACGGGCCGCCATCGCGATCTCGAAGTCCTCCTCGACCGTGGTGCGGCGCTGCTGCGCCTCCTGGTCGATCCGGCCCGCCTGCTCGCGCGCGTCCGCGACGATCTTCTCGGCCTCGGCGCGCGCGCCCTCCAGCACGCCCCGGTGCTCGTTCTCCATGTCGACGCGGCGCTGGTCCAGCTCGCCGATCAGGGCGTCGTACCTGCTGCGCAGCGCGCCCGCGTCCGACTCGGCCTTGGCCCGGATGTGCCCGCCCTCGGCCTCGGCGCGCGCCTTGATCTCGTTGGCCTCGTCCTGGGCGAGGCGCAGCATCCGCTGCAACCGCTCGCTCAGCCCCTCCAGCGTGGTGGGGGGCATCGACAGCCGGTCGATCTGGTTGCGCAGGTCCGCCATCTCGGAGCGCGCGGCCTCCAGCTGGCGGGCCAGGTCGCTGGTCTGCGACATGGCCGCGTCGCGGTCGGCGGCGAGCAGGCGCAGGTCGGAATCGAGGCGCTCCAGGTGTTCCTCGACCTGCCCGCGGTCGTACCCGCGTTTGACGATGTCGAAGCCGGAGCCGAGGGGAACGAGGTCACGGTCGTCGGCGAGGCCCATGCCGCCAACGCTACCCGCTCCGGGTGTCCCACCGGCACTCGAAGGCCGCACAGCGGGACGATCTTCCTTGCCAGGACAGGATCGTGGAGCCGGGGGCGCGCGGCGCGGGCGTCCGTTCGGGGGCGCTCCGAACGGGTCGGGAACGCCCCCGGCGGCGCGGGCGCCCGCGCCGCGCGAAGATCAGTGCGCGGCGGGCTCGACCAGCTCGACCAGCACGCCGCCCGCGTCCTTGGGGTGCACGAAGTTCACCCGGCTGCCGCCCGTGCCGCGCTTGGCGCTCGCGTACAGCACCCGCAGCCCGGCCCCGCGCAGCCGCTCGGCCGCCGCGTCCACATCGGACACCCGGTAGGCCAACTGCTGGAGGCCGGGGCCCGAGCGGTCGAGGAACTTCGCGATGGTCGACTTCGGGCTGAGCGGGGCGAGGAGCTGCACCGCCGTGCCGCCGCCGCCGTCGCCGGGGGCGCGCAGCATGGCCTCGCGCACGCCCTGCTCCTCGTTGACCTCCTCGTGCGCGACGACGAGGCCGAAGGTCTCCCGGTGGAAGGCGATGGCCTCGTCCAGGTCGGGCACCGCGATGCCGACGTGGTCCACCGCCGTGATCAACCCGCTCAGCAGCTCCATGCCCGCGGAGCGTAGTGGCGCGCCCCCCGAGGGTCTTGTGCGCTGGCTCACACCCGTAGTCGCAGGCGGGGGCCGGTACCGTGGTGGCGCTGAGTTAACCAGTGTTCACTCGCGTGGAGGCCGTCGTGTCCCGTGGTTCCGTCATCGTCGCCGGCGCCCGCACCCCGATGGGGCGGCTGCTGGGTTCGCTCAAGGACTTCTCCGCCGCCCAGCTGGGCGGCGTCGCGATCAAGGCCGCGCTGGAGCGCGCGGGCGTCGCGCCCGAGCAGGTCCAGTACGTGATCATGGGCCAGGTGCTCACCGCGGGCGCGGGCCAGATCCCGGCCAGGCAGGCCGCGGTGAACGCGGGCATCCCGATGACCGTGCCCGCGCTGACGATCAACAAGGTGTGCCTGTCCGGCGTGGACGCCATCGCGCTCGCCGACCAGCTCATCCGCGCGGGCGAGTTCGACGTGGTCGTCGCGGGCGGCCAGGAGTCCATGACCCAGGCCCCGCACCTGCTCAAGGACTCGCGCGGCGGGTTCAAGTACGGCGACACCGCCCTCGTCGACCACATGGCCCACGACGGGCTGTTCTGCGCGTTCGACCAGGTCGCGATGGGCGTGTCCACCGAGAAGCACAACGCCCGCCACGGCGTGACCCGCGCCGAGCAGGACGAGTTCTCCGCCCGCTCGCACCGGCTCGCCGCCCGCGCCGCCGAGGCCGGGCTGTTCGCCGAGGAGATCGCGCCCGTCGCCGTCCCGCAGCGCAAGGGCGACCCGGTGCTGGTCAGCGCCGACGAGGGCGTGCGCGCCGACACCACCGCCGAGACGCTCGCGCGGCTGCGGCCCGCGTTCGCGACGGACGGCACCATCACGGCCGGGTCGGCCTCCCAGATCTCGGACGGCGCGGCGGCCGTCGTGGTCATGAGCAAGGACAAGGCCGAGGAGCTCGGGCTGGAGTGGCTGGCCGAGATCGGCGCGCACGGCGTGGTCGCCGGGCCCGACGCGAGCCTGCACGAGCAGCCGTCCAACGCGATCAAGGCGGCCTGCGCGAAGGAGGGCGTCGACCCCGCCGACCTGGACCTCGTGGAGATCAACGAGGCGTTCGCGGCGGTCGGGCTGGTGTCCACGCGCGAGCTGGGGATCAGCCCGGACAAGGTCAACGTCAACGGCGGGGCGATCGCGCTCGGCCACCCCATCGGCATGTCCGGGGCGCGGATCGCGCTGCACCTGGCGCTGGAGCTGCGCAGGCGCGGGGGCGGCGTGGGCGCGGCGGCGCTGTGCGGCGGCGGCGGGCAGGGCGACGCGCTGATCGTGCGGGTGCCGAAGAAGGGCTGAGCGGCGCGCGGCGGGGGTGTCCACCCGGACGTCCCCGCCGCGTGGCGGTGGTCACGGCCCGTGCGCGCGGGTGCGGGGAATGCTTCGGACTCCCGGCGGGACCGGTGCGGTTTCTGGGAGGCTGGCGGGCAGCAGACCCCCAGGAGGAACCCCGTGCACCCCGTGGTCATCGACGTCGGCACCAGGGACACCCGCAAGGCGCTCGTCGGGGGCGTCGTCGCGCTCGTGCTGGGCGTGCTGGCGCTGGTCGGCGCGGTGTCGGCGTACCGGGACGGCGAGTTCGGCGGGGGCACGATCGCGCTGGTCATCGGCGTGGTCCTCACCGGCATCGGGCTGCTGCCGATCATCACGTGGAAGAAGCTCAGCCGTCCGCGCAAGCTCGTCTTCGAGGCGCCGGGCGTGCGCTGGGACGACCCGCGGGGCGCGTCCTGGGCGGTCGGCTGGGGCGAGCTGGGCGCGGTGTCGGTCTCCCGCACCAAGGAGCCGATCGTGTCCCCGTCCAACCTCGTGCGCCGGACCATGGTGCGGCTCGACCTGTTCCCCGCCGACCCGGCCGGGTTCGCGGCCAGGCACCCGCAGCTGGCGCGGCTCGCGCTGCAGGACGGGCGGTACCGGCTGCCGCTGGGCGACTCGGCCGGGCTGATCCCGGTCATGGACGGCGCGCTGCGCCAGGCGGCGGGGCCGCGCTACCGGGGTGTGGTCGACGAGGGGTTCTCGGTCGGCCTGACCTGAGCCCGAGGCCCGAGCCCGGTCCCGAGGAGCCCCACCCGCCGGTCCGCCCGGTTCAGCCGGTCCGGCCAGTACAGCTAGTACAGCCAGTCCAGGAGGGAGCACCGTGCACCCGGTGGTCATCGACGTCGCAGGCCCGTCCACCCGCAAGGCGCTGATCGGCTCGGCCGTCGCGCTCGTGCTCGGCGTGCTCGGGCTGGTCGCCTTCTCCTCGACCGGCGGGCTCGCCCTGCTGGTCCTCGGGACCGCGCTCGTCGTGCTCGGCCTGCTGCCGCTGCTCTCCTGGAAGAAGCTCAGCCGCCCGCGCAAGCTCGTCGTGGAGGCGCAGGGCGTGCGCTGGGACGACCCGCAGGGCACGCCGTGGGCGGTCGCCTGGGGCGAGCTGGGCGCGGTGGCGGTGTCCCGGTCGGTGGACGGCGGGATGGCGCGCAAGAGCGCGCCCAGGACGTTCCTGCGGCTGGACCTGTTCCCCGGCGACCCCGGCTTCGCCGCGCGGCACCCGGAGATGGCGCACCTGCTGCGCCGCGAGGACGGCCGCTACCGGCTGCCGGTCGCGGACAGCTTCGCGGCGCTGCCGGTGCTGGACGGCGCGCTCCGCCAGGCCGCCGGGCCGCGCTACCGGGGCGTGGTCGACGAGCAGATCACCATCGGGCTCACCTGAGCCCAGGGGCCGCCGCCCGCGCGGCCAGGTGCGCCTCGTGCTGCGCGAGCGCCTTCGGCCACAGCACGTCCAGCTCCGCCACGTCGAGGACCAGCCCGAACACGTCGGCCAGCGCCGCCGCCCAGTCCCCGCGCGACTCCAGCACCAGGGTCCGGTCACCCCCGGCCGCGCGCCTGGTCAGGGTCAGCGCCCGCAGCAGGTCGATCCCGGTCGCGTCCACCCGCTGCGCGGTGAACGCCCGGACGAACGGCGAGTCCGGGGACGTCGACAGGTGGTGGTGCCGGGCCGCGAACGTGCCGGTGGTCGTCGGCTCGGACTCGACGTCCACGGCGTGGAAGCTGCCCCTCGGGTCGTGCGTGAACCGCCAACCCGGCACCAGCGGCGACTCGGCCAGCCCGAACGCGAGCACCTCTTGCCGGTGCTCGCCCGCGCGCAGCGGCAGCGGGTCGCGCAGGCCGTCGCCGAGGCCGGCGTCCACCAGCCAGCGGCCGTCCGGGCTGCTCGTGGACGGCAGCCCGGACACGATCAGCGCCAGGTGCGAGCGGTTCAGCTCCGGCGGCTCCCCGGCGCGCCCCTGGACGTGCCCGGCGTGCTCGCTCACCCGGTAGCCCAGCCCCCGCAGCAGTGCGGACAGCGCCCCGTTCAGGTGGAAGCAGTACCCGCCGCGCCCCCGGTCCACGATCCTGGCCGCCGTCTCCGCCGGGTCCACCGAGGTCGGGCGGCCCAGCTGGATCTCCGAGTTCTCGTACGGCACCCGCGCCACGAACGCCCGGTGCAGCCGGCGCAGCGCGTCCGCGCTCGGCGGCTCAGCCACCACGCGCAGTCGCCGCAGCAGCCCCGCGACGTCGACCAGCTCCATTCGCTATCCCCCAATCAGGTGAAACATCGGGTTGAGACGACGACAGGGGGTCTTATGCCCCTAGGCAGCTCCGCCCTCCGTGCCCGAACTTAGACACCCGGCACGGGGGGCGTGGTCGATCCGGGGGATGGATAAGAGGGTGCGATGCTGGACTCGGCTGGGTTGGAGGTGCTCCCGCACGAGGAGTGCATGCGGCTGCTCGCCACCCAGGGCCTCGGCAGGCTGGTGTACACCGCGAACGCCCTGCCCGTCGTCCACCCGGTGGTCTACGTCGTCGACCGGGGAGCGCTGCTGATGCGCGTCCCGAGGAGCAGCGCCGCGGCGGGGACCCGCGACAGCATCGTGGCGTTCGAGGTCGACCAGATCGCCGACGACCTGACGTCGGGCTGGTCCGTGCTGGTCATCGGGCACGTCACCGAGGTGGTGGACGACGACGCCCTGGAGCGGGCCCGCGCGCTGGAGCTGCCCAGCAGGGGCATCGAGGGCGGTGACCACTACCTGAGCATGGTCGTCGAGCTCATGACGGGTCGTCGCATTCCAGCGCCGTGACCGATAACCTCGACCCGGTGGGGGACCCGAACGCGACGCGATTAGAAGCGCTGGTCGGTCTGCTGACCGAGCGCTCCGCCGAGGTGGTCGACTCCCAGGAGCGGATGCGCAGGCTGCTGGGCGCGGTCGTGTCGCTGGCCAGCGACCTGTCGCTGCCCGACGTGCTGCGCAGGCTGGTCGAGTCCTCGTGCGACCTCGCGGGCGCCCGCTACGGCGCGCTCGCCGTCGTCGGACCGGACCGGAAGCTGCTGGAGTTCACCGTCGGCGAGGACGGCGCCGCGCGGCAGGCGGGCGCGCCCACCTCGTTCGACCCCGGCGACCCGGCGTTCCTCGGCGTGCCCGTGCGGGTGCGCGGCGAGGTGTTCGGCAACCTCTACCTGACCGACAAGATCGGCGGTGGCGGGTTCACCGAGCCCGACCGCGAGGTCGTCGAGGCCGTGGCCGCGGCGGCGGGCATCACGATCCAGAACGCCCGGCTCTACGAGGAGTCCCGGCAGCGCGAGGTGTGGCTGCGCGCGTCCAACGAGGTCACCAACGCGCTGCTCACCGGCACCCCGGACCGCGACGCGCTGCGCCTGGTCGCGGTGCGCGCCCGGCTCGCCGCCGACGCCGTCAGCGCCGCCATGGCCATGCCCGACGCGGACGGCGAGCTGCACGTGCGGGTGGAGGACGGCGCGCTGCGCGGGTTCACCGTGTCCCGCGAGGGCAGCGCGAGCCGCGAGGTGTTCACCACCGGCAGGCCCAAGGTGCTGGACGAGCTGCCCGGCCACGCCGGGCGCGCGGGCCCCGTGGTGATCGTGCCGCTCGCGGCGGGCGACCGGGTGCTCGGCGTGCTGCTCGTGGTCAGGGGGCCGGAGCGCAGCACGTTCGACCGGGGCGACGTGGCGCTCGTGGAGTCGTTCGCCCGGCAGGCGGCGCTGATCCTGGAGTTCACCAAGGCGCAGGGCGCCGGGCGGCGCATCGCGGTGCTGGAGGACCGCGACCGCATCGCCCGCGACCTGCACGACCTGGTGGTGCAGCGGCTGTTCGGGCTGGGGCTGGGCCTGCAGGGGCTGAACGGGCTGATCGAGCAGCCGGTGGTCGCGGAGCGGCTGGGGGAGTTCGTCAGCGAGGTCGACCAGACCATCAGGGAGATCCGGCGCACGATCTTCTCGCTCCAGGAGCCGTCCGGGGTGTCCAGCCTGCGCTCGCAGGTGCTGGCGGCGGTGCAGGAGTCGGTGCGGATGCTCGGGTTCGAGCCGGAGCTGGTGGTGGAGGGCGCGATCGACTCGCTGGTCCCGGACGAGGTCCGACCGGACCTGCTGGCGACGTTGCGGGAGGCGCTGGCGAACGCGGCCAGGCACTCCGGGGCCAGGCGGGTGGGGGTCCGGCTCTCCGTGGACGGCGCGGCGACCGCGGTGCGGCTGGTGGTGTCCGATGACGGCAAGGGCCTGCCGGGCGCCGGGGGGCGGCACATCGGCGGCCTGGTGAACATGCGGGCGCGCGCCGAGCGGTGGGACGGGGTGTGCGAGGTGGAGAGCGAGGAGGGGATGGGGGTGGTGATCCGGTGGTCGGTTCCGCTGGTGGCCGCCTAGCCCTCGAGGTGCGGACGACGTGGGGAGTGCTCGCGGGATGACCATCTCGGTGCTGCTGGTGGACGATCACGAGATCGTCAGGCGCGGGTTGTTGCAGCTGTTGCAGGTGGAGCCGGACATCTCGGTCGTCGGCGAGGCCGGGACGGCGGCGGACGCGGTCGCCGCGGCGGCGGAGCTGAAGCCGGACGTGGCCGTGATCGACGTGCGACTGCCCGACGGTTCGGGGGTGGGGGTGTGCCGGGACATCAGGTCCGGGAACCAGCCGCCGCCCGCCTGCCTGATGCTGACGTCGTACGACGACGACGAGGCGCTGTTCGGGGCGATCATGGCCGGGGCGGCCGGGTACATGCTCAAGCAGGTGTCGGGGAACGACCTGGTGTCGGCGATCCGGACGCTCGCGTCGGGCGGCTCGCTGCTGCACGCCGGGGTGACCGCGACGGTGCTGCAACGCCTGCGGGGCGGACCGGTGGAGGACCCCCGGTACGCGTCGCTGAGCCCGCAGGAGCGGCGCATCCTGGACCTGATCGCGGAGGGGCTGACCAACCGGCAGATCGCGGGCAGGCTGTTCCTCGCGGAGAAGACGGTCAAGAACTACGTGTCGTCGCTGCTGCACAAGCTCGGTTTCGACCGGAGGACGGAAGCCGGGGTCTACGCGGCCAAGCGGAGGCAGGCGGGCGGGTACCAGCACTACTAGGGGCTTGTCCTGGGTTTGCACGGACCACCGCACTGCCTGCTGCCACCGGTGCTCGCCGAGGACTCCGGGGGCTGTGTGCGAGCGAGGCGAGCCACAGCCCTCCCAATCCCGCGTCCCTCTTTCCCGTTTGGCCTGGCGAAGCCCCGGCCAAACGGGAAAGAGGGACGCGGGAGCAGTGCTGTGGGCTCGCTGCGCTCGCTCCACAGCCCGCTTACAGCGGGAATCCGATCAGCGGGGACAGTGCGGTGGTCGTCGCGGCCGGGGCGTTCGGGGTGGGCATCGGTGTTCCTGGGCAGGTCAGGTCGCGTTGTGGGAGCTTGCCGTCCACCAGGAAGTCCTCCACCGCGCGGTCCACGCACGGGTTGTTCGCCACCGCGTACATGCCGTGGTCGCCCTCGTCCAGGACGGTCAGCATCCGGGAGCCCTTGAGGGCTTTGTGGGACCTGCGGGCGCCTTCGACGGGGGTTGCCGGGTCGCGCTCGGATTGGACCAGCAGGAGTGGGGGCGCGCCTTCACCGGTCGGGGTCGGCAGGGTGAGGGGTGGGCGGTTCCAGAAGGCGCAGGGGGCGAGCAGTTGGTGGTAGCCGAAGAACGGGTAGCGGGAACCGGTGCGCTCGGCGTCTCGCGCCAGGGCTGCGCGTCCGCCGTGGAACGGGGTGTCGTTGCAGGCCACGGCGAACAGGGTCGCGTTCTCCGCGTCCGGGTAGCGGTTGGCCAGCGCGGTCAGGGTGGGGAATCCGGGGGTGGCGCGGTGCGGGCCTGAGGTCTCCGCAGGCTCGGGGGGCGCCACGCCCAAGTGGCGGGCCAGGTCGGCCAGGTCCGGGGTGACCAGGGGGAACAGGAGCTTGCGGTACTGGGTCCGGAACGCGGTCTGGTCGAAGGCGATCGCGTCCAAGGGGGTTCCGTCCGGGAGGGTGAGGGGGGCCTCGGCCAGCTTCGCGCGCACGGCCTCGTAGACCCGCCGCACCTCCTCCGGGGTTCGGCCGAGGCCGTAGGTGTCGTGGTGCTCCGCGACCCACGGCAGGTAGTCCACGTCGAAGCGGCGTTGGAATGCCTGGGCGAAGTAGTCGTGGAACATGGTCTGGAACCTGGCCGTGAGGTCGGCGTTCGAGTCGAGCGTGAAACGGCCCACGCGCCTCGGGAAGAGGGTCGCGTAGTGCGCGCCCAGCCAGGTCCCGCTGGAGTAGCCGACCCAGTCGACGAGGTCCCTGCCCAGCAGGTGGCGCAGGAGGTCGAGGTCGCGGGTGGTCTGCTCGGTGTTGACCACGCGGTGCAGGTCGCCGGAGAGGGTTTGGCAGGTCCGGGCCTGGAGCTCTGCGGCGTCGTAGAGGCGCCTCACGTTCGCGCGGCTGCGGTCGCGGGGGTCGGCGACCAGGCGCCAGTCCAGGTTTCCGCAGGTCAGGTTGGTGCTCGCGCCTGCGCCGCGCACGTCGAAGCCGATCAGCTCGGCGGAGTCGACCAGGCGCGGCCTGCCCTGGAGCATCAAGGGGGTGAACCTGCCCTGACCGCCGGGGCCGCCGGGGTTGGTGAGCACGCTGCGGCGCGCGTGGTCGTTGCGGAGCCTGCTCACCGCGATGGTGATGGTCCGCGAGTCCCTGGGGGCGGTCCAGTCGCGCGGGGTGCGGTAGGCGCCGCACTCCAGACCGGCCAGGTCCGGTTCCGCGCACGGCGTCCAGTCGATCCGCTGCCGCAGCAGGTGCTCGGCCACGGGCCTGCCACCCGCCTGCGTGCCCGCCTCCGCTGCGCCGGTCGGGGCTGCGGAGGCGGGCACGGGTAACAGCGGGGTGGTGAGCAGCGCGGTCAGCACCGCGATGAGCGTTGTGCGCATGTGCTCCCCCTTCGAGGTTCGTCCGCCGCCCACTTCAACGCACGGTGTCCGAACGGCACAAGGGAGTCACCCGTGGGCACAGGTGCTGAGCCGGAACGGCCTCAGCGGTGGTACCGGGGGGTGAGCGTCACAGGGGGAACGTGAAGGCCAGCCTGACCGGGGGCGCGGCCTCCGCGGTGAGCGGCTCGGGCAGCGGCATCCCCCGGCAGGTCAGGTCGCGCTCCGGCACGACGCCGTCGACCAGGAACGCCTCCACCACGTCGTCCACGCACGCGTTGCCGCCCGCGTACAGGCCGTGGTCGCCCTCGTCGAGAACGGTCAGCAGCCGCGAGCCCGCGAACGCCCGGTGCGCCCGCACCGCGCCCTCGACCGGGGTCGCCGGGTCGCGCTCGGACTGCACCATCAGCACCGGCGGCACGCCCCGGCCGGTCGGGGTGGGCAGCGCGATCGCCGGGCGGTTCCAGAAGGCGCACGGGGCGACGGGCTGGTAGTAGCCGAAGAACGGGTAGCGGGCGCCGGCGCGCTCCGCCTCCCCGGCCAGGGACCTGCGGTCGCCGGGGAACGGGGTGTCGTTGCAGGCGATCGCGTGCAGGGTCGCGTTCGCCGCGTCCGGGTGGCGCACCGGGGTCGCCGCCAGCGCCGCCGTCGCGCGCGACGCCGTCACGGGCCCGGTGGCCTCGGCGCCGCCCACCACGCCCAGCGCGTGCGCCAGGTGGGACAGCAGCGGCGTGAGCTGGGGGAACAGCTCCTTCAGGTACTGGGTCTGGGCGAACAGCAGGTCGAACAGGATCTCGGTGACGACCGTGCCGTCCTCCAGCGCGAACGGCTCGGCCTTCACCGCCGCGCGCACGGCCTCGTAGACCCGCAGCACCTCCTGCGGGGCCCTGCCGAGGCGGTAGTGGGCGTCGTGCTTCGCGACCCACGGCAGGTAGTCGACCTCGAACCGGCGTTGGAAACCGGGGCCGAAGGAGTCGTTGAGGATCTTCTTCCAGGGGGCGGTGAAGTCCGCGTTCGAGTCGAGCACGAACCGGCCGACCCGCTTCGGGAAGAACGTCGCGTAGTAGGCGCCGATCCACGTCCCGCCCGAGTAGCCCACCCAGTCCGCCTGGGGGCGGCCGAGCAGGTGGCGCAGCAGGTCCAGGTCCCGCACGGTCTGCTCGGTGGTCACCACCCGGCCGAGGTCACCCGACCTGGACTGGCACGCGCGGGCCTGGAGCTGCGCCGCGTCGTACAGCAGGTCGGTGTTCGCCCGGCTGCGGTCGCGCGGGTCGGCGATCGTCGTCCAGTCGAGGTTCCCGCAGGTCAGGTTCGTGCTGGCACCCGTGCCGCGCACGTCGACCCCGATGACCTCGGTGCTCGCCAGCAGCCGCTGGCGGGAGGCGAACCGCAGCGGCAGCCACCGGCCGGGGGCGCCGGGGCCGCCGGGGTTGGTCAGCAGGCTCCTGGTGACCCCCTCCGCCGTCCGCAGCCTGCTGACCGCGATTGTCACCACCCGCTGGTCGCCGAGGGCGTTCCAGTCGTGCGGCGCGCGGTAGCTGCCGCACTCCAACCCCGGCAGGTCCGGCTCGGCGCACGGGGCCCACCCGATCCGCTGGGTCAGGAACCGCTCCGCGATCGGCCTGCCACCCGCGACCTGCCCGGTCTGCTCAGGCTGCCCGGTCTGCTCCACCCGCTCGGCGACCGCCCGCGCGGGTAACAGCGAGCCCGCGAGCAGCACCGGGAGCGCGGCGATGAGCGCTCTGCGCATGTCTCCCCCTTCCGTCGTGCCTCCGCGCCCAACCTCAGCGCACGGTGCCGCACGTCACAAGGCGTCACCCCGTGAGCAGTGGTGCTGACACGACCCCGCCACAGGTCAGTAATCTCGCCGATGTGGGAGTTTTCCGGAGGAGGCGACCGGCGGCGGTCGCCCGCGAGGTGGTGCGCGACCACACCTACGACGACGCGATCCTGGACATCGCCGCCGAGGAGATGGACGCGGGGCACCTCAGAGCCGCCACCACCGTTCTCGCCGAGTGCCGGGAGGACCCCGAGGTCAGGGCGCTGCGCGTCGAGGTGCTGGGCGAGCACGCCATAGGGCACGCCGACGAGCTGCTCGAACTGGCCAAGTCCAACGAGGACCCCGACCTGTGGCTGCTGGCGGGCACCGCCTTCATCCGCGAGGCGTGGGCGGTGCGGGGGACCGGGCGGGCCGACTCGGTGGGCAAGGACCGGTTCAAGGTCTTCTTCGCGACGCTGCGCAAGTCGGTCGCCCCGCTGCACGAGGCGGCCAAGCTGCTGCCGGGGGACGCGGTGCCGTGGGCGCAGCTCCAGGTGGCCGGGCTCGGCCTGCAGGTCGACCGGGAGCAGAAGGACGAGGTGTGGCGGGAGGTCGTCGCCCGCTGCCCCACGCTCTACCCGGCGCACTGGACCCGGTTGCAGACGCTGGCCGCCAAGTGGGGCGGCTCGGCCGAGGAGATGATGGCGTTCGCGCAGGGCAGCGTGGACGCCGCGCCCACCGGCAACCCGGTGGTGGCGATGCTGCCGCTCGCGCACTTCGAGGTGTTCCTGGAGAAGTTCGAGGAGGCCGTCGGGGACCGCAGCGCGCTGCGCATCGCGTCCCTGAAGCTGCGCTACTTCGGGCGGGTGCGCGAGGAGCTGGCGGCGGCGGCCGACCGGTGGACCTCCGCCGACGCGCAGACCCTGCCGCAGCTCCAGCCGCACCCCAGGGCGCTGCAGGCGCACAACCTGTTCGCGGCGGCGTTCGCGCTGGCCGAGGACGCGCCCCGCGCGAAGCGTCACCTGATCGGGATGCGCGACCACGTGCACGACGTGCCGTGGGCGTACGTGGCGTACCTGGCCGACGACCTGGAGCGCGAGTACTCCGAGCTGGCCAACAAGTACCTGTGACGGGCGGGGGCGGGGAAGCGCGAGCCTCCCCGCCCCCGTCGTGGACCGCGCGTCAGCACTCCTGCTTGTAGAAGTACTCCGACTTCGACTCCATGTCGGCCTTGGTCAGCGCGACCAGGTCGGTCTCGGTGGTCCGCTGGACCTCCTTGCCCTCGATCGCGGCGACCGCGTGCTCGACCCCGGTCTTCCCGATCGTGGCCGGGTCCTGGGCGATCAGCGCCTGCACCACCCCGCCGCGCAGGTCCTCCACCTGCTTGGGGCTGGCGTCGAACCCGATCAGGTTCACCGCGCCGGTCTTGCCCGCGTTGCGCAGCCCGGTCGCCGCGCCCTCGCCGGTGTTCAGGTTCGTGGCGAACACGCCGATCAGGTCCGGGTAGGCCGCCAGGGTCGCGGTCACCTTCGACGCGGCCTGGTCCGGCTCGTTGTCGGTGTACTGCTGGCCCGCGTACTTCAGGTTCGGGTGCCTGGCCAGCTCGGTCTCGAAGCCCCTCGCGCGGGCGTCCGTGGTGCTCGTCCCGGCCTTGGTGTTGAGCACCAGCACCGAACCGGTCCGGTCGCCCACCAGCTCGGCCAGGGTCCGCGCGGCCAGCGCGCCGCCCTGCTCGTTGTCCGACGACACCGACGACACCGCGACCGAGGTGTCCACCAGCGCGGTGTCCACCTCCACGACCTTCACGCCCGCGTCCTTGAGCGACTTCATCGGACCGGCCAGCGCGGTGTCGTCCGTCGGCGAGATCAGCACCGCGCCCGGCTTGTTCGCCAGCACGCCGCTGACGATCGGGATCTGCTGGTTCGAGTCGAACTTCGACGGCGCCTGCACGTCGACCTGGTAGCCCGCCGCCTGCGCCGCCTCGCGGAAGCCGCACTCCATGGAGATGTAGAACGGCTCGGCGGTCACGCCGGGGATCAGCACCATCTTCTTGGCGTCCACGTCACCGCCGGAGTCGCCGATCTGCCCGCCACCGCCGCACCCCGCCAGCAGCAGCACCGCCGTCGCACCGAGAACCGCTGTCCTCATCGACATGTCCCCTCCCTGACTCAGCTAGCGCCGGTTCCTGGCCCTTCGCCGCGACTGGTCGAACCACACGGCGGCCACCAGCACCACGGCCACGGCGATCGGCTGCCAGTACACGTTCACGCCCACGATCACGAAGCCCTTGCGCAGCACCGCCGGGATGAACACGCCCAGCACCGTGCCGACGACCGAGCCGACCCCGCCGAACAGGCTGGTGCCGCCCAGGACCACGCCCGCGATCGCGTTGAGGTTGTCGGTGTCGTGGCCGGTGATGGACGCGACCCGGAAGTAGGCCAGCGCCATGAACCCGGCGAGCCCGGCCAGCACGCCCGCCAGCAGGTACACCTTCACCAGGTGCCCGGACACCGACACGCCCGCCCGCCGCACGGCCTCCGCGTTCGAGCCGATCGCGTGGGTGTGCCTGCCGAAGCGGGTCGTGGACAGCAGCAGCGCGCCCACCGCCGTCACCGCCGCCGCGAGCAGCACCAGGTTGGGCACGCCGAACCAGGTCCCGGTGCCGAGGCCGTCCGCCAGCACGTCCGGGACGCCGCTGACGTTCGACCCGTCGGACAGCAGCTGGCCCGCGCCGAGCGCCGCGCCGAACGAGCCCAGCGTCACGATCAGCGGCGGGATGCCCGCCCGCGCGATCAGCAGGCCGTTCAGCAGGCCCCACGCCGCGCCGCTCGCCAGCGCCACGGCCAGTCCCAAGAGGACGGTGCCCCAGCCCGCGCCGGTGGCGTCGCCGCCGCTGACCGCGTTCATCGCCATCGCCGCCGTGACGCCGGAGAACACCAGCACCGAGCCGACCGACAGGTCGATCCCGGCGGTGATGATCACGAACGTCATGCCGACCGACAGCACCAGCAGGACCGAGGTCTCCACCAGCGTGGTCTGGAGCGTGAACGCGGTCAGCACCGCGTCCGGGCGCAGCGCGCCGAACACCGCGACCAGGACCAGCAGCACCAGGCCGATCCACAGCGTGTTGGAGGTGGCGAGCCCGCGCTCGGGGGTGCTCCTCGGCTGGGCGTCCGGCTCCAGCGGGGCCTTCTCCCCGGCGGTCACGACTCCTCCTGGTGCAGCGCGCCGGTCATCGCCCCGACCAGTTCCTCCACGGTCGCGTCGGCGGTCCGGAAGCGGGCCACCCTGCGGCCCAGCCGCAGCACCTCGACCCGGTCGGCCACCGCCAGCACCTCGGGCATGTTGTGGCTGATCAGCACCACCGCGATGCCCTGGTCGCGGACCCGCCGCACCACGTCCAGCACCTTCTCGCGCTGCACCACGCCCAGCGCCGCCGTCGGCTCGTCCATGAACACGAGCCTGCTGGCCCACACCACCGAGCGGGCCACCGCCACGCTCTGCCGCTGCCCGCCGGACAGCGACCCGATCGGCACGTCCACGCTCTGCAGCGACACGCCCAGCTCCGCGAACGAGGCCTGGGCGCGCCGCCGCATCTCCTTCTTGTCCAGCACGCCGAGCTTCCCCAGCAGGCCCGGCTTGCGCAGCTCCCGGCCCAGGTACAGGTTCGCGGCCGGATCGAGGTCCGGCGCGACCGCCAGGTCCTGGTAGACCGTCTCGACGCCCAGGGCGCGGGCCGCCGTCGGGGAGGGCAGGGACACCGGGTTCCCGTCGAACGAGATCGTCCCGGCGTCCGGCCGCTCCACCCCCGACAGGCACTTCACCAGCGTCGACTTGCCCGCGCCGTTGTCGCCGATCAGCGCGACGACCTCACCGGCCTCGGCCGTGAAGCTCGCGCCCCGCAGGGCTTCGACGCCGCCGTAGCTCTTGACCAGGTCCTTCGCTTCTAACAGGGGTAAGCCCACATCAGCTCCCGAGGCTGGATGGCAGTGGCGGCCTGCACCGCACGGCGACCAGGTCGCCGGACAGGACCTCCTGGCCCGCCGCGTGCGGCACGACGGCTGTGCTCCCCCGGCGCAGCTCCAGCGAGCCGAGGGTCCCGCTGCCCTCCAGCACGACCAGCACGGCGAACGACGGGTCCAGCTCGACCGAGCCGGACACGTGCAGGCGGTCGGCGCGGAAGAACGGGTCGGCGTTGCGGGCGAACAGGTCCACGGCGCCCTGGGACCGGTCGCCGGTGCGGCGGATCAGCTCGTCCAGCCTGCCGCCCCAGCCGTCCCGGTCGACGCAGCCGAGGGCCTTGTCGTAGCCGAGGCCGAGGTGGCCCGCGTCCGGGCTCGCCAGGAAACCGGACCACTCCAGGGTGACCGAGAAGTCCGTCGGCTGCTGGAGCTCCACGATGAACACGCCCGCGCCGATCGCGTGCGGCACGCCCGCGGGCACGAACACCACGTCGCCGGGGGAGACGCGGACCTCGTTCAGCGCGCCGAGCATCGCCGAGGTGTCCTGCTCGGCGACCCAGCGGGTCACCACGTCCTCGGGCACGTCGTCGCGGAAACCGATGTGCACCAATGGGTTCGCTCCCTTGGTGCCGATCACGATCCACGCCTCGGTCTTGCCGTGGCGGCAGTCGAGGTGGGTCGCGGCGAACGCGTTCGACGGGTGGCAGTGCACCGGCAGGCGCTGGCCCGCGTCGAGCAGCTTCACCAGCAGGGCGGTGTCCGCGCCGAACTCCGCGACGTGCTCCGGGCCCAGCCACGTCGTCGGGTCGGCGGCGACCGCGTCGCGCAGTAGCCTGCCGTCCGGCAGCCGCGACAGGCCCGCGTCGGGCTTGCCGAACAGCGTCGTGGTCGACGCGACCCAGTCCTCCGGGCCGAAGTCGGCCTCCGGGGCGCCGCGCAGCTCCGCGATGGACGCGCCACCCCGGTAGAACTGCTTCGGCTGGTTGGCGGGCAGTTCGATCGCCCGAGAACCCGTGTTGCTCACCTGCGGACCTCCCCTGAACCCCGCGGCACCAGGCGCACGGGCAGAACCACGCGGCGCGGCGGCGAGGCGTCCCCGTCCAGCCGGGCGTGCAGCAGATCGGCGGCGGCCTTGCCCAGCGCCTTCGCGTCGTGCGCGATCACCGTCACCGGTGGCGAGAGCAGGTCGGCCAGCTCGAAGTCGTCGAAGCCCACCAGGGCGGGCCGGTCGGTGGAGCCCGCGAGCGCGCGCAGCACGTGCACGGTGATCCGGTTGTTGCCGGTGACCAGCGCGGTCGCGGGGGTGGGGCCGGTGCGCAGCCGGTGCAGGGCGCGGCGCACGGAGTGCTCGTCGTGCGGGCCCATCGACACCAGGGCGTCGTGGTGGCCGAGGCCGGCGCGCGCGCAGCCCTCGCGGTAACCGCGCAGGCGCTCGTTGGCGGTGAAGATGTCGGGCGAGTCGCCGAGGAACGCGATCCGCCGGTGCCCGTGCGCGGCCAGGTGCGCGACCGCCTCCGCCGTGCCGCCGATGTTGTCGACCAGGACGGTGTCGGCGACGACGTCGCCCGCCGGGCGGTCCAGGAAGACGACCGGGGTGCCCGCGCGCATCTCGGGGACGAGGTAGCCGTGCTGGAGGCCCGCGGGGACGATCAGCAGGCCGTCGACGCGGCGGGAGCAGAACTCCAGGGCGAGCTCGCGCTCGCGCGCGGGGTCCTCGTCGGAGGAACCGGTGATGACCTGCCTGCCGCGCAACCGGGCGATCTCCTGCACGGCGCGGGTGACGCCGGAGTAGAAGGGGTTCGCGACGTCCTCCAGGACCATGCCGATGGTGCCCGTGGAGGAGCCCCGGCGCAGGTTGCGGGCGCTGAGGTTGCGCCGGAACCCGAGCTGGTCGATGGCGGCGAGGACGCGCTCGGCGGTGGCCGGGTGCACCCCCGCCTCGTCGTTGACGACGCGGGAGACGGTCTTGATGCTGACCCCGGCGAGGCGAGCGACGTCGTTCATGGTGGCGCGCCGCATCTTGCGGGCACCGGACTGCGCGCCGTTCGGGGACAACGTTGTCATAGTGACGGCATCACACCCCGCGGGGGTGATGGATGTCAACGGTGGGGTGGGGGGTGGAGGCGGGGGGCCGAAGGGGGGTGGGGGGGCTTGATCGGTCAGGAGCGGGGGAGGTCGGGCTCGATCGCGGTGGCGATCCGCTGGGCCACCGAGCAGGAGTCGTTGGTCACGCTGGCAGAGGCGAAGACGTCGACGCGGGAGGTCTCGGTGAGCTCGAGGACGACGGCGCAGTCGAACTTCGTCAGCGCCTTCTCGACCAGCTTGCCGGGGCGCCCGTTGACGTCGATGTCGGTGACCACGCCCTGGGTTCCGGGGTTGTGCTGGGCCAGGCCGAGGTCGGAGTAGACCTGGATCGTGACCGACCGGACCTCGGGCAGGTCGCCCTTGCAGTCCTCCCCGTCCGATGACCTCTCCACGTTCGTCACGCTGAACTCGCTGGCCACCTTCTCCAGGAGCGCGCAGGCGTCCGGGGCGGCCTGGGGAGCGGAACTCGTGCTGCTGGCGCCTGAGGTCGAGGGGCTGCTCGTGCCTGCGGCGGAAGGACTGCCGGGCTCGACGGTCGAGCAGCCGCTGAGGACGACGGCGGAGAGGAGCAGCGCGCTGAGCGGTGCCCGGTGCGTTCTCAAGATCGCTGACCTTACTGCTTGTCGAGGATGTTCTTGGTCTGCCAGTCGTTCGACTCGTAGTTGTCCACCGCTTTCTGCACGGCCGCTCGAGCCTCCGCCAGTGCGGTGGTCAACTGCTCCAGAGCAGGGATGAGCCCAATCGTCCCACTGCCACCCGTGGCGTTCTCGAGGTTGTACTGGGCGATCGCCTGAGCGTCGGGGCTCGTGCCGAGCTGGACCTTCTGATTGATCTTGTACAAGTTCCCCCTGGTGTCGTTCAAGCTTCGCAGCGCCTCGTCGATCGCGTCGAGGTAGGCCTGGGCGCCGTCGCTGCTGATCGCGAATCCGCCCGATTCCGCCGCCTGGCGGAAACCGGTCATGTTCTGCGTCAGCGCTTGCATCGATTTGATGTCCATCGTCGTCGGCGCACCTCGGGCTCGTCAGCGGATTCCGATGATTCCGGCAGGTCACGATACCCGGACCGAGGTCCCCGGAACCCCGTTTCCGCCCAGCCCGCACACCCCGCCCACCCGCCGTCCCACACCCCCACCACCCCCTCCCGCCCACCGGAACCCCGAGCCCCGTCCTCCCGCTCCACCCCCCGAACCGGGTAAGCTCGCTCTCCGGGGTGGACGGTTGTCCCCGATGGGGCCGAAAGTCCCGACTCACACCAACTCCGGTCGGCTAAGCGGGGAATCTCCCTCGGCGGGACCCCGAAGCCCTTACGGTCAGGGGCCATGACAGGCACAGGCAACCCGGCTGTCGTCGTGTCCGACGTCCGCCAGGACCGGGTCGGCGGGCGCAGTGCGCTCGACGGCGTCTCCTTCACCGTCGCCGAGGGTGAGTTCTTCGGCCTGCTCGGGCCCGCCGGGTCCGGCAAGACCGCGCTGCTCGAAGTCCTCGACGGCCTGCGCCGCCCCGACTCCGGTCGGGTGGAGCTGCTCGGGGTCGAGCCGTGGCCGCGTGACGAGCGGCTCGCGCACCGGGTCGGGATGCGGCCCCAGGTCCCCTCCTTCTTCGACGGCATGGCCGCGCTCGACCAGGTCATGACGTTCGGCGCGCTGCGCGGCGTCGGGGTCACCGAGGCGGTGCGGGCGCTCGACCTCGTCGGGCTCGCGGGCAAGCTCGACGTGCCCGAGTACCGGATGACGGCCGCCCAGCGCCAACTGCTCTCGCTCGCCTGCTGCCTCGCCCACGACCCCGACGTGCTCCTGCTCGACGAGCCCACCGCGGGCCTCGACCCGACCGCCCGCCGCCACGTGTGGGACGTCCTGCGCACCGTCCAGGCCAGCGGCAAGACCGTCGTGTGCGCCACCGGCCACCCCGACGAGGCCGAGATCCTCTGCGACCGGGTCGCCGTCCTCGACCACGGCCGGGTCCTCGCCGCCGACACGCCCGCCGCCCTCGTGCGCGGCCTCGGCGCGCCCACGCTGGTCATCCTGCCCTCGGGCGAGATCAGCGCGCGCGACGCGCAGGCCATCACCGGCGTCGACCGCGCCCGCGAGATCGGCTCCTCGCTCGTCATCGCCACCCGCCGCCCCGGCCAGGTCCTGTCGGCGCTGTCCGCGCACTGCCCCACCGACGGCTTCCAGGTCCGCACCCCCGCGCTGGAGGACGTCTTCCTCGGCCTGACCGGCCGCGAGTACCCGGTGGCCGCCGACCCCCAGGCGGGGTGAAACACGTCATAACTGACAATGGGGACATGCTCTCCAGCCCCGTCGGTCGGTTCCGCCTCCTCGCGTTCGCCGAGGCCGTCTCCTGGGCCGGGCTCCTGCTCGGCATGTTCTTCAAGTACGTGGTGGTCGAGAACGAGCTCGGCGTGAAGATCTTCGGACCGGTCCACGGCGCGATCTTCGTCGGCTACCTGCTGGTGACCCTGATGATGTCCGACCGCTGGTCCAAGGGCACCCTCGCGGTCGCGGCGCTGGCCTCCATCCCGCCCTTCGGCACCGTCCTGTTCGAGCGCTGGGCGCTGAGGAGCGGCAAGCTGGCCGAGCAGCCCGCCGACGGCGCGACCGCTCAGGACTCCGGCGCTCCCGCGGCCTGACCGGCGCCCCCCGCAGCGGCTCGGGCCACCGCCCCGGCCGCTGCCCGCGCGTCCGCGAGGGCCCGCTCCACGTCCCCCTCGTGGTACACCCGCTCGGACCGCTCGATCCCGGCCAGGAACCCCGCGTACACCTCGGCCGCCACCAGGTGCACGGCCGACCGCGCCTGCGCCAGCGCCGCCACCGGGTCGCTGCCGGGGAACGCCTCCCGCCACCCCTCGACCCACACCCGCTCCGCCATCCCGCGCAGGCCCACCGGCAGCGAGCCGAGCATCCGCGCCGCGTCGAGCGCCGGATTGCCCCGGTGCGCGTCCGCCCAGTCCAGGACCACGCCGGACGAGCGCCAGTTCCCGCAGTGGAAGTCCCCGTGCAGCAGGGTCTCCGGCAGCCCGTGCGAGCCGATCTCCACGTCGCGGCGGCGCAGCGCGGCCAGGTCCGGGCTCCCGGCCAGCGCGACCTGCGCGGCGGTGAAGCGCGGCAGCACGGCCCGCAGGTCCGCCGACGTGGTCTCCCAGCAGTCGTGACCGCCCGCGTCCGCGCTCAGCACCCGGCCCGGCGCCGACGCCAGCACGCGCGGCGCCAGGTCCGGCGCGACCCCGGCCACCAGCGCGATCACGGCGGCCTCGTCCGCGAGGAACGGCGGCGTCGCCTTCAGCCACACCGGACCGGACGCGGTCGGCAACCGGTACACGCACGACAGGTTCCAGGTCTTCACCTGCACGGCGGGGCCCGTCCTGGTCACCACGCCGTCCGCCCAGCCCACCAGCGCGCGCGGACCGCCGGGGCGCGCCCACGGCAGGCGCAGCGGGTCCTCGGGCAGCTCCGGGTCGGGGGAGCGCAGCAGCAGGCCGCGCGTGGGCACCCGGTCGACCTCCACCAGGTAGGTGACCCGCCCGTCCCTGGTCCGACCACCACCCGCGACGGACACCAGCCGCAGCACCGCCGAGGTCACGCCCAGCACCGCGTCCAGGTGCGCGGTGACCGGCTCCACGTCGTTCCACCACGGACTGGAGGGGACCTCGAAGGACAGGGAACCCAGGTGCTGCCCCGCGTGCTCGACCAGCACCACCGCCTCGCGCATGACGGTCAAGGTAGGAGCGGACGGGGCGGAGGAGAAGAGATTAACGCGGGTGGGGGAACGGCGATCGGGGGAACGGGCGGTGGGCGACGGTGGACGGGTGAGCGGATCGCTGGACGGCGAGGGCCCTGGGACGAAGGACTGAGGGGACGAAGGACTGCGAGGGGCGCGGTGGCGGGGTCCTCGGCGCGGCCGGAGCCTGCTCGGTCGCGCTGCGGCGCGACCGAGGGGGTGAGCGGCCCACCCAGCGGTCACCTGACGACCGCCCGGCGACCGCCCGACGACCGTCCCGCCGCTCAGTCCTCGAAGTCCCCGGCCGCCCGCCGGACCTTCGACAGCAGCTCCGTCAGCTGCTCGGTCTGCCGCTCGGTCAGCCCGTGGATGCCGAAGTTCACGTCGATCACGGCCTTCGTCGCCGCCTCGCGCCGCTCGTGCCCGGCCTCGGTGAGCTGGATCAGCGTGGTGCGCCGGTCCGTCGGGTGCGGGGTGCGGCGGACCAGGCCGTCGGCCTCCAGGCGGTCCACGATGTTCGTCACGCTCGTCGGGTGCAGTTGCAGGCGCTCGCCCATCACGCGCATCGGCACGCTGCCCGACTTGGAGAACGTCAGGAGCACGAGCGCCTCGTAGCGGGCGAACGTCAGGTTGTGCGGTTTGAGGGACGCGTCCACGGCGGACTGGATGATTTGCTGTACCCGCATGACGCTCGTCACCGCCGCCATCGACGGGGACGGCCCGATCCGCTTCTCCCACAGCTCGGCGGCGCGCGCGATGGGGTCGAAGGGGAGTGGCCGGTGCGTCATGACCCGAAGCTACCAGTGGGTACCGGGAACCGTTCAGGAGGCAGTTGTGCTCGTCGCGTTCAGCGTCAGCCCGCTCGGCGGGGAGTCGGACAGCGTCGCGGAAGCGGTCGCCGAGGCGGTCAGGGTGGTGCGCGAGTCGGGGTTGCCCAACGAGACCAACGCGATGTTCACGCTCGTCGAGGGCGAGTGGGACGAGGTGATGGACGTCGTCAAGCGCGCCACCGAGGCGGTGCGGGCGCGGGCGCCCAGGGTGAGCCTGGTGCTCAAGGCCGACATCCGGCCGGGGCACACCGGGCAGATGACCGCCAAGGTCGACCGGGTCGAGCAGCACCTGGCCGCGGACCCCGAGGGGGAGCGGGGATGAGCGACAGCGGAGCGGCCCGGCGGTTATGGCTGCGGTACGAGCCGTACCACGCCGTCACGTACTTCACGCCGGAGAGCAAGGCCGCGGCCAGGGAGCTGGGCTGCGCGCGGCACTGGACCGGGTACTTCGGGATGCGGGCCGCGCCGCTCGGCGCGGCCCTGCCCGAGGTGGTCGCGGCGTCCTTCTACAGCTTCCACCCGGACGTGGTCGCCCGGTTCGTGCCGACGGCCTGGGACGACGCCGCCCCCGCCGACTTCCTCGCCGCCCGGCTGCGCGGGGTCGACGGGGCGCTGCGCAGGCTCCTCGACCCCGCGCCCACCGACCTGGACGGCGGGCGCGCCGCGCTCGACCTCGGCGACCCCGCCACCAGCGCGCACCTGGCCGAGGCCGCCGACCTGGCCTGGGCCGCCGCCGAGGCCGCACCGGTCGCCGGGCGCCCGCTCGCCGCCGCGAACCGGGCGCTCGGCAGGCCCGACGAGGCGCACCTCGCGCTGTGGCAGGCGACGGCGGTGCTGCGCGAGTCCAGGGGGGACGGGCACGTGGCGGCGCTGGTCGCGGCCGACCTCGACCCGTGCGAGGCGCTGGTCCTGTTCGCCGCCGACCGCGCGCTCGACCCGGCCCGGCTGCGCCTGGCGCGCGGCTGGTCGCCGCAGGAGTGGGCCGACGCCGAGGACCGGCTGGCCGAGCGCGGCCTGCTGGAGCACGAACCCGCCGAGGCCGAACCGGTCACCGGCTACGCCCGACCCGCCGCCGAACCGGCCGGGCGGGAGCACCCCGCGCCCGGCGGGAGCGCCCCGAAGCCGCCGGGTGACCGCGCCGAAGCCACGGGCAGCCCCACCACCCCCGCCCCCGAGCGCCGCGTCGTGCTCACCACCGCCGGGATCGCCCTGCGGGAGCAGGTCGAGCGGGTCACCGACGCCGTCGCGGAGCGGCCGTGGCGGGTGCTCGGCGTCGCGGGGACCACCCGGTTGAGCGACTTGCTCACCCCGCTCGCCCTGACCATCGGGGCCCGCAACGAGGTGATGCGCGACAACCCGATGGCGATCGACCCGGTCCGCGACCTCACCGACTAGGAGTCGTGCCAGGATGGGAGCGTGACAAGGCCAGACCCTCGCAAGACCGCAGCACTGTCCGCCGCGCTGTCCGGGGCGGTCGACCTCGGCGCGATCAAGGCGCGGGCCGACGCGGCCCGGCAGCGCGCCGCGGCGCCGCCCCCCGGCGCGCCCGCCGCTCCCGGAGCCGCCCCCGGCGGCGCACCGAGCCAGTGGGTCGTCGACGTCACCGAGGCCACCTTCCAGCCGGTGGTGGAGCGCTCCCTGGAGATCCCCGTCGTGGTCGAGCTGACCGCGTCGTGGAGCCCCGAGGCCGGGCAGCTCTCCCCGGTGCTGGAGCGCCTGGCCGAGGCGGGCGGCGGCGCGTGGCTGCTCGCCAGGGTGGACCTGGACGCCAGCCCGCGCATCGGCCAGCTGTTCGGCGTGCAGTCGGTGCCCACGGTCGTCGCGGTCGCGGGCGGCCAGCCGATCGACGCGTTCGCCGGTCCGCTGCCCGAGGCCGAGATCGCCCAGTGGGTCGACCGCCTGCTCGACGCCCTCCGCGACCGCCTCCCCGGCATCGCGGCGGCCGAGGCGAACCGGGGCGCGCCCGCGCCGGAACCGGAGGACCCGCGCCTCACCGCCGCCGAGACCGCCTTCGAGGAGGGCGACTTCGCCGCCGCCGAGGCCGCCTACGAGGCGATCCTGTCCGCCGAGCCCGGCAACGCCGAGGCCAAGGCGGCGCTCGCCCAGGTCCGGTTCACCGCGCGGGTCGAGAGCCTGGACCCCGCCGTGGTGGCCACCGCCGACGCGAACCCGGACGACCTGGAGGCGCAGCTCGCCGCCGCCGACGTGCAGATCGTCAACCAGGAGGTCGAGCAGGCGTTCCAGCGGCTCGTGGACACCGTCCGCCGGGTCTTCGGCGACGACCGCGACAAGGTGCGCAACCACCTGATCGCCCTGTTCGAGCTGTTCCCGGCGGACGACCCGGCCGTGGCCAAGGCCCGCCGCAACCTCGCCAGCGCGCTCTACTGACCGCCCGGCACGACCGGACCGGGACGACCGGAACGGCACGACCAGACCAGTGAGGGCCGCCGGGGAAGATCCCCGGCGGCCCTCGGCGCGTCAGAACCCGGCCCTCAGCTCCCGTACTTGCGCGTGCACAGCCCGGAGCCCTCGAAGAACCCGTCGCGGAACGCCTCCACCCGAGCGAACCCGGACGGCACCGAGGAGCCGTTCACGTCTGCCGCGATCAGGCTCCCCTCGGCGAGCAGCTCGGCCACCGCCTCGTCCAGGTCGCCCGAGGACAGCCGCAGCTCCACGCCCTCCTTGTTCGTCGTCCCGGCCCAGTACCCGGTCAGGCAGGCCGTGCGCAGCCCGGCGGCGGGACCGGCCAGCGCGTACCCGGTGGCCTTCTGGATCGACAGCGCGTACCGCGACGCGATCTCGGCGAACGCCGCGAAGTCCCCGATGCCGCCCGCCTGCCCGCGCTTGGTCGGGGTTCCGATCTTCACCAGCTCGACCAGGTCCACGGCGATCACGTTCGTCGACGGGCAGTACGACGCGGGCAGCGTCTCCTCCGCGTCCGCGCAGTCGACCATGGTCTCCTTGAGCGCGGGCGGGGTGGCCCCGCTCTGCTTGTAGGCGTCGCGCAGGCTGGCCTCCAGCTTGTCCAGGACCTTCCGCTCGCCGACCGGCAGGTTGCCCATGCCCGCGCCGGAGTCGGTGTCCTTCGCGCTGAACCGCTGCTGCGTGATCCGCTCCTGGATCTCCGCGTCGTCGATCTGCGAGCACCGCTTCGGGTCGCCCGCGAAGCCGAACTGGAACGCGGTGACCCGGTCGAACGCGCTGCCGTGCGCCCCGCGCTTCTCGGCGCTGGTGCCCGCCGCGTCCTTGATGAAGAACATCGTCTGGAGCACCTGGTTCAGGCCCGGCCCGGTGGAGATCCGGAAGTGCTCGGACTTGCCCTCGGCGACCCAGCGGAAGAAGTTGCCCGCGTAGCAGTCGGCCTGCTGCTCCTTGACGATGCTGCTGGTGGCCTGCGTGACGCCGCCGTCCGGGCCGAGCTTGTACTGGATCGCGTGGCCCATCTCGTGGGCGAGCACGGTCACCACGGCCATCGGCCCGAACGCCTCGTGCAGCATCGGCAGCAGGTCGCCCCGGTCCCAGGCGATGCTGTCGTCCAGCGAGCAGTAGAACGCGTTGGGCACGCCCGCCGTGTTGATCCGGCAGATCTCGACGCCCCGCCCGGTCGAGTCGTAGGAGACCAGGCGCTTGACGGACTCGAACTCGCGCCCGCCGAAGTTCTTCGGCAGCTGCTCGGCCCAGTACTGCTCGACGTCGGCCAGCGCGTTGATCGCCAGCCGGTCCATCTCGCCGCCGTCGCCGTTCTCCACCCGCAGGTCCGCGTCCGGCACCCCCGGCTTGGGGCCGCTCTCCCCGGTGGTGATGTCCAGACCGGACACCTTCGACGCGTCGGGCGGCATCATCCGGCCCTGCCCCGACACCACCTCGGTGCAGCCGCTGAGCAGAGCGGCCACCGCCAGCGCCGCGACGAGCGCCGCGCCCTTGCCCGTCCGTCGAGCCATGATGCCCAAGCCCCGTCCAGATCCGCGCCAACCTGACAACCGGGCCACAGGCCCCGCTCCGCGCACCCTACTTCGCCCCCAGTCCACTCCGGGCGGGAGTCAGGAACGCGGTGTCCTCCGACACAGCGCGTGCCGGACCCGCGCCAGGGCCGCCGATAGCTCCGCGCCCAACAGGGTGATCATTCACCCAGGGGTGTGAGGTTTTGGAGAGCGTCCGGGCGCGGGGCGCACCGCGCGGGCGAGCGGGGCGGCCGTGGTCCCGCTACTCGACCCGACGGCCGCCGAGCCGCCGGTCCGGGCCCGTCAGGCGATCCCGCACTTCGAGAGCCCTTCGAGCACCCCGGTGCGGAACACCTCGACCCGCTTGAACCCCGGCCCCACCGCAGCCCCGCCCTCGGCGTCGCGGCCCGCGTAGTCGTGCGCCAGCAGCACCTGCACGGCCTCGTCCAGGTCGCCGGGGGAGAGGCCGAAGCCCTGCTGCCTGGTGAACACCTCGCGGGTGTACGCCCCGGCCAGGCACAGCGCGTTCTCCGCCGCCCCGTCGCCCGCCACCGGCCTGCCGGTGGCGGCCAGCGCGGCCAGCCCGTACCGGCTGGCCAGCAGCGTGCCGGTGGCGTAGTCGCCGATCCGGGCGTGCAGCTTCGGCAGCTCCTCGTTCACGTCGATCTCGACCGCCGCGTCGGCCGGGCAGAACGCGATCGGCCCCTGGTCGCCCGCGCAGTCCGGCTCCTGCTCCACCGTGGTGATCCTCGGCGCGACCCACCGCCCGCCTGCCTGCTGCACCGCGGCCTGGTAGTAGGCGTCCAGGTCGGGCAGGACGCTGTCGAGCATGTCCGCGAACGGCAGGTTCCCGCCCCGGCTCTGGTCGGCGGCGGTGGTGAACGACTGCTGGGTGAACGGCCGGTTGTCCACGGTCATGGCCGCGCAGAACTTCGTGCCCTGCTGGTAGCCGTCCTGGAACGCCGACACCCGGTCGAACGCGTTGCCGTGCGCCGACCGGTCGGCGGCGGAGGTGCCCACCGGGTCGCGGAAGGTGATCAGCGCGCCGAGCGCCGAGTCCAGCGACTCGGTCCCGATCGACAGGTGCTCGGCCTGCCCGTCGTTGACCCACTTGAGGAAGTTGCCCGCGTAGCAGTCGGCCATCGCCTCGGTGAGGATCGTCGGGTACCTCTCGGGCTGCCTGCGCTCCAGCTCCTGCGTGATGCCCATCCGCCGCTGCACGGCGTGGCCCATCTCGTGGGCGAGCACGATCACCACGGCCGAGTCGCCGAAGCTGTCCTGGAGCACCGGCAGCAGCGCGGCCCGGTCCCAGGCGATCGCGTCGGCGCTCGGGCAGTAGAACGCGTTGCCCTCCACGTCCAGCGCCTTCTCGGTGCACGGCGGCGGCTTGGCGGACTGGCTGCTGGTGTCCACCGAGTAGTACCCGCCCGCCAGTTCCTTCCAGTCCTGGCCGAAGGTCTCCGGGAAGGCGGACTTCCAGAACTGCTCGACGTCGGTGATCGCGGCGGCGGCGAGCTGGTCGATCGGGCTGCCGTCGGCGCCCCGGATGAACGAGGTGTCGACCGTGCCCCTGGTGACCCCCTCGCCCGCGACGGGCCGCCCCGGCACGGGCTGGGTGCAGCCGCTCACCACGGCCACGAGGGTGATCAGCACGGTCACGTCCGCCAGCCGACCGGATGAGCGCAGCATGGGGCCCATTGTGCCCCGTTCGGACGGTCCGGGGGAGCGGACCGGGAAGACCCGGAGACGCGGAACGGCCGGGAGGCCACCTGCGCCTCCCGGCCGTTCCCCGTCGTCCCGGCTGCCTCAGACCGGCTCGGGGTCGGCCTTCGCGGGCCTCACCGCGGGCTCGACCTCGGCCGGCTCGACCTCGGCGGGCTCGACCTCGGCCGGCACGACCTCGGCGGGTGGCACGACCTCCACCTCGGGCAGCTCGTCCAGCACCGCCTCCAGCACCACCGCGCCCTCGGCGCCGTCCGCCAGCACCGCCTCCGCCGCCTCGACCGCGGCCTCCTCCGGCCCGTTCTCCGGAGCCAGCCACAGCACCCCGTTCGGCGGCAGCTGGAGCACCGCCGACGTCGGCCGCCCGTGCCACGGCGACCCGTCCGCCTCGACGCCGCCCAGGTTGCCCACCCCGGAACCGCCGTAGTGCCCCGAGTCCGTGTTCAGCACCTCGCGCCACCGGCCGCGCACCGGCAGCCCGACCCGGTAGTCGTGGTGCGGCTGCCCGGAGAAGTTCGCCACGCACGCCAGCAGCGAGCCGTCCTCGCCGATCCGCAGGAAGCTCAGCACGTTCCCGCCCGAGTCGTTCGCGTCGATCCACGAGAAGCCCTCGGGCTTGGAGTCGGCGCTGTACAGCGCGGGCGAGGCCCGGTACACCCGGTTCGCGTCCGCCACCAGCCTGCGCACGCCCGCGTGCAGCGGCTGCTCCAGCAGGTGCCAGTCCAGCGACTTCGACTCGGACCACTCCGCGGGCTGCCCGAACTCGCCGCCCATGAACAGCAGCTGCTTGCCGGGGTGCGCCCACATGAACGCCAGCAGGGCGCGCAGCCCCGCCGCCTTGTTCCAGTCGTCGCCGGGCATCCGCTGCCACAGCGAGCCCTTGCCGTGCACCACCTCGTCGTGCGAGAGCGGCAGCACGAAGTTCTCGCTCCACGCGTACACCAGCGAGAAGGTGATCTCGTTGTGGTGGAACGAGCGGTGGATCGGCTCGCGCGAGAGGTAGTGGAGCGTGTCGTGCATCCACCCCATGTTCCACTTGAACCCGAAGCCCAGCCCGCCCAGGTGCGTCGGCCGCGACACGCCCGGCCACGCCGTGGACTCCTCGGCGATCATCACCACGCCGGGGTGCCGCCGGTACACCGTCGCGTTCAGCTCCTGCAGGAACCGCACCGCGTCCAGGTTCTCCCGGCCGCCGAACTCGTTCGGCAGCCACTGCCCGTCCTGCCGCGAGTAGTCCAGGTACAGCATCGAGGCCACCGCGTCGACCCGCAGGCCGTCGAGGTGGAACTCCTCGATCCAGTACAGCGCGTTCGCGACCAGGAAGTTGCGCACCTCGTTGCGCCCGAAGTCGAACACGAGCGTGCCCCAGTCGGGCTGCTCGCCGCGTCGGGGGTCGGCGTGCTCGTACAGCGGGGTGCCGTCGAACTTCGCCAGCGCCCACGCGTCCTTCGGGAAGTGCGCGGGCACCCAGTCCACGATCACGCCGATGCCGCGCTGGTGCAGCACGTCCACGAAGTGCTTGAAGTCGTCCGGCGAGCCGAACCGCGAGGTGGGCGCGTAGTAGGAGGTGACCTGGTAGCCCCACGACCCGCCGAACGGGTGCTCGGCGATCGGCAGCAGCTCCACGTGCGTGAAGCCCGCCTCGGTCACGTAGTCCGCCAGCTCCTGCGCCAGCTCCCGGTACCCGAGCTTGCGCCCGTCCTTCTCCGGCCGCCACGACCCGAGGTGCACCTCGTAGACGCTCATCGGCGCGTTCACCCACTGGGTGGCGTCACGCCTGGCCTCCCACTCGGCGTCGTCCCACGCGTACAGCGACTCGGTCACCACCGAGGCGGTCTGCGGGGGCGTCTCCGTGGCGAACGCCATCGGGTCGGCCTTCTCGTGCCACACCCCGTCCGCGCCCAGGACGCGGAACTTGTACCGCGAGCCCACCGGCAGGTTCGGGACGAACACCTCCCAGATCCCGGTGTTGCCCAGCGAGCGCAGCGGGTTCGCGCGGCCGTCCCAGCCGTCGAAGTCGCCGCACACCCGCACGCCGCGCGCGGTCGGCGCCCACACCGCGAACGACACGCCCCGCACCACGCCCGCGGGGGTGTCGTAGCTGCGCGGGTGCGCGCCCAGCACGTCCCACAGCCGCTCGTGGCGGCCCTCGGCGATCAGGTGCAGGTCAAGCTCGCCCACGGTCGGCAGCCACCGGTAGGGGTCGTCCACCTCGACGACGTGCCCCCGGTAGTCCACCTCCAGGCGGTAGTCGCCGCCGGGGTGCTCGGGCAGTTCGCCCGCGAACAGCCCGTCGGCGACCCGGTCCAGCTCGAACCTCTTGTCCCCGACCAGCACCGACACCGCGCTCGCACCCGGCCGCAGCGCGCGGGCGACCGCGCCTCCTCCGGCGCGGTGCACCCCCAGCACCGAGTGGGGGTCGTGGTGCGACCCCGCCAGCAGCCGGTCGACGTCCTCGGGCTGGATCGCACTCACGTCCCGCTCACGCTCCTTCTCCGGTGATCCGGGCGATCGACGACAGCGGAACCGTCAACCACTCCGGTCGGTTGGCATGTTCGTAGGCGACCTCGTAGACCGCCTTGTCCAGCTCGAACGCCCGCAGCAGCGGACCGCGCTCGCGCGGGTCGCCCACGGCCGCCGCCGCGGCCTCCGCGTAGCCCTCGGTGAACGCGGCCCGGTTGCGCCGCGCCCACTCCAGGGCGCGCCTGGTCAGCTGCTCGTCCTCGGGCTGCCCGACCAGCAGCTGGTGCGCCGCGTAGTCGAACGACCGCAGCATCCCCGCCACGTCCCGCAGCGGCGAGCGCAGCGCGGTCCGCTCCGCCAGCGGCGCGCCGGGCTCGCCCTCGAAGTCGATGACCAGCCAGCCGTGCACGGTCCGCAGCACCTGACCGAGGTGCAGGTCGCCGTGGATGTGCTGGATGGCGATCGCGCCGGGGGTGTCCCGCGCCTGGTCGAACGCCTCGCGCAGCGCGGGCGCGTACTGCTCCAGCTCCGGCACCGAGCCCAGCACCAGGTCCAGCCTGGCGTGCATGGCCCGCACCGAGCGCTCGATGTCGTCGGCGTCCGCGACCTGCGCGCCCAGGGCGCGCTCCAGGTCCGCGTGCACCCGCGCCACCGCCGCGCCCAGCCTGCTCGCCTCGCCCGCGAAGTCCCCGCCCACCTCGTTCGGGTGCAGGTCCCCCTCGGCCATCAGGTCGCGCACGCTCGTGGTGGCCATGGCCCAGCCGTCCACCGCGTCCGGGAGGAACTGCTGGAGCATCCCGAACGTGGTGCGCTCGCCCTTGACCTCGCCGCTGATCGACCCGAGCGGCCGGGCGATGTGCTCGCAGCCCACCTCGTGCAGCGCCCGCTGGAGCACCAGGTCCGGGTTCTCGCCCAGGGTGAGCTTGCGGAACAGCTTCAGGATGCACTGGCTGCCGAACACCACCGAGGTGTTCGACTGCTCCGAGGTGATCGGCCTGCCGCGCAGGCCCTCCGGCACCTCGACGCCCGGCTCGGTCCGGAACTCCAGGCCCTCGACGGTGTCACCGCGCGCGATCCCGTCCAGCAGCAGACCGGTCAGCTCGGCGTCGCCGGTGGCCTCGAAGCCCTCCAGCCGGTCGCTCACCACCAGCTGGTACGGGTCGAGCCGGTCGGCCTGCTCGACCTCCACGACCAGGTGCACCAGCAGCGGGTCGTGCGAGAGCACGGTGCTGCGCAGCGGGCGCACGGCGTCGACGGGCCGGTCCTTGCCGCCGAACCAGCGCTGCGCGGGCAGCCAACCGGTCAGCTCCGCGACCACCTTGTCCACGAGCTCCTGCGGTTGCGTCACGTCGCGTCACCTGCTGCTTTCGCCGTCGTCGCCCGCCGCCACGAGCTGGAACCAGTAGAAGCCGTGCCCCGGCAGGGTGAGCAGGTAGGACAGCTCGCCGATCTGCGGGAAGCGCACCCCGCCGGTCAGCTCCACCGGGCGCAGCCCCCGGTGCTCGCCCAGGTCCAGCTCGACGGGCTGCGGGAACCGGGACAGGTTGTTCACGCACAGCACGATGTCCTCCTGGCCGTCCGGCCGCCGGAACCGGCGCCGGTAGGCCAGCACGCTCGGGTTCGAGCCGCCCAGGTCGTCGAAGTCGCCCTCCGCGAACGCGTGGTGCTGCTTGCGGATCTCGATCATCCGCCGGGTCCAGTTCAGCAGCGAGGACTGGTTGTTCAGCTGCGCCTCGACGTTGAGCGCCTGGTAGCCGTACACCGGGTCCATGATCACCGGCAGGTACAGCCTGCCCGGATCGCAACCGGAGAAGCCCGCGTTCCGGTCGGGCGTCCACTGCATCGGGGTGCGCACGCCGTCGCGGTCGCCCAGCCAGATGTTGTCGCCCATGCCGATCTCGTCGCCGTAGTACAGCACCGGCGAGCCGGGCAGCGACAGCAGCATCGCGGTGAACAGCTCCTGCTGGTTCCGGTCGTTCTCCAGCAGCGGCGCCAGCCTGCGGCGGATGCCGATGTTCGCCTTCATGCGCGGGTCCTTGGCGTACTCCGCGTACATGTAGTCGCGCTCCTCGTCGGTGACCATCTCCAGGGTCAGCTCGTCGTGGTTGCGCAGGAAGATGCCCCACTGGGCGCCGTCCGGGATGCTCGGCGTCTGGGCCAGGATCTCCGAGATCGGGAACCGGGACTCGCGCCGCACCGCCATGAAGATGCGCGGCATCAGCGGGAAGTGGAACGCCATGTGGCACTCGTCGCCGCCCACCTCGGCGTCGCCGAAGTACTCCACCACGTCGGCGGGCCACTGGTTCGCCTCGGCCAGCAGCACCCGACCGGGGTACTCGTCGTCGATCACCTTGCGGCAGCGCTTGAGGAAGTCGTGCGTGCGCGGCAGGTTCTCGCAGTTCGTGCCCTCCTGCTCGAACAGGTAGGGCACGGCGTCCAGGCGGAACCCGTCGATGCCCAGGTCCAGCCAGAACCGCAGGATGTCGAGCATCGCCTCCTGCACGTCCGGGTTCTCGAAGTTGAGGTCCGGCTGGTGCGAGAAGAACCGGTGCCAGAAGAACTGGCCGCGCACCGGGTCGTACGTCCAGTTCGAGGACTCGGTGTCCACGAAGATGATGCGCGCGTCCGCGTAGCGCGAGTCGTCGTCGCTCCACACGTAGTACTCGCCGTACGGGCCGTCCGGCTCGGCGCGCGACTGCTGGAACCACGGGTGCGCGTCCGAGGTGTGGTTGAGCACCAGGTCGGTGATCACCCGGATGCCCCGGCGGTGCGCCTCGTCCAGCAGGTACACGAAGTCGTCGACGGTGCCGAACTCCGGCAGCACCGCCCGGAAGTCGCTGATGTCGTAGCCGCCGTCGCGCAGCGGCGAGGCGTAGAACGGCGGCAGCCAGAGGCAGTCGACGCCGAGCCACTCCAGGTAGTCCAGCCGCGAGGCCAGACCCCTCAGGTCGCCCGTGCCGTCCCCGTTCGAGTCGGAGAAGGCGCGCACGAGCACCTCGTAGAACACCGCGCCCTTGTACCAGGCCTGGTCGCGCGGCACCTCCCTGGCCGATTTGAAGTCCTCGGCCTGGGGTTCGACCAGCAGCCCGTCGGCACCGATGGCCTCACCGGTGTGCGGGATGCCGTCCAGACCGAGTGCCGCGTCGGGTCGGGGTTCCTCGTCGTGCATGATGCTCCACCTCGTCCCACCTCATCGGGGGTACGCTCGACCGCCCCCCGCGTTCCGCGCGACGCGGGGGGTACTGCGCTAACCGGTGATCGCTAGCCCGCGAACCTGCGCTGCACGGCGACGATGTGCGCCGTCGCCCGCCAGGGTTCGAGCTTCACGTAGTTGGCCTGACCCCAGTCCCACGTCTCGCCGGTGACCTCGTCGTGCGCGATGAGGCGCTCGTGCCAGTCGATGCCGAGAGCGGGCAGGTCGAGCCGGATGGTCCCCTCCTGGGCCCCGTTCGGGTCCAGGCTGACCACCACGACGATCGTGTCACCGGTGGCCGGGTCCTGCTTGGAGTAGGCGATCAGGGCCGGGTTGTCGACTTCGTGGAAGCGCAGCGTCCGCATCTGGCGCAGCGCCGGGTGCGCCCGCCTGATGCCGTTCAGCTTGCGCAGCCACGGTTCCAGCGAGCGGCCCTCGGCCACCGCCGCCGCGTAGTCGCGCGGCCGGAGCTGGAACTTCTCCGTGTTCAGGTACTCCTCGCTGCCCGGCTTGAGCGCCTCGTGCTCGAACAGCTCGTAGCCGGAGTACACCCCCCAGGTCGGGGACAGCGTGGCGGCCAGCGCCGCGCGCAGCGCGAACGTGCCGGGACCGCCGTGCTGGAGCGACTCGTGCAGGATGTCCGGGGTGTTGACGAACAGGTTCGGCCTGGCCTCGTCCCAGTGCGCGAGGTGGTCCAGCGCGAACTCGGTCAGCTCCTCCTTCGAGGTGCGCCAGGTGAAGTAGGTGTACGACTGGGTGAACCCGAGCTTGGCCAGCCCGTACAGCCGCGCCGGACGGGTGAACGCCTCGGCCAGGAACAGCACGTCCGGGTGCCGGTCCTTCACGGTCCAGATCAGCCACGCCCAGAAGTCCGGCGGCTTGGTGTGCGGGTTGTCGACCCGGAAGACCTTCACCCCCAGGCCGACCCAGTGCAGCACGACCCGGAGCACCTCGTTGTAGATGCCCTGCGGGTCGTTGTCGAAGTTGACCGGGTAGATGTCCTGGTACTTCTTCGGCGGGTTCTCCGCGTACGCGATCGTGCCGTCCGGGCGGGTGGTGAACCACTCCGGGTGCTTGAGCACCCACGGGTGGTCCGGCGCGGCCTGGAGCGCGAGGTCGAGCGCGACCTCCATCTCCAGCTCGGCGGCGCGCGCCACGAACGCCCTGAAGTCGTCCTCGGTGCCCAGCTCGGGGTGGATCGCGTCGTGCCCGCCCTCGTCCGAGCCGATCGCCCACGGCGAGCCGCAGTCGTCCTCGGTCGCGGTCAGCGTGTTGTTGGGGCCCTTGCGGTTGACCCGGCCGATCGGGTGGATCGGCGGCAGGTACACCACGTCGAAGCCCATCGCGGCCACCCGGTCCAGCTCGCGCGCGGCGGTCACGAACGTGCCGTGCACGGGGACGCCGGACTCGTCGACGCCGCCGGTGGAGCGGGGGAAGAACTCGTACCAGGAGCCGAACGCGGCCCGCTCCCGGTCCACCCAGACGCGGTGCTGCTTGCCCTTGGTGACCAGCTCCCGCACCGGGTGCTCGTGCATGACCCGCCGCACGTCGCCCGCCAGCGCCGGGGCGACCCGCTCGGTCAGCGGCCTGGTCTCGTCGCGCAGCGCGGCGGCGGCGTTGGACAGCAGCGGCTTCTCGCGGCGCCGGTCCGGCCTTCGGGAGACCCGGTCGAGCAGCCGCGCGCCGGTCTCCAGGTCGTTCGCCAGCTCGTCGGCGCCCTGCCCCGCGGCGACCTTGACCTCCACCGCGTGCAGCCAGGTCGACCACGGGTCGCTCCAGGCGTCGACGCGGAAGGTCCAGGCCCCGGTGGTGTCGGGCGCGATCACGGCAACCCAGCGGTCCAGGCCGATCCCCTCGGGGGCCATCCTGGTCTGCCTGGCGACGCGGTCGTCCGGCCCGCGCCACACGACGGTGGCCGCCACGGCGTCGTGGCCCTCGCGCCACACCGTGGCCCGGACCGGGACGTGCTCGCCGACCACGGCCTTCGCCGGGTAGCGCCCGCAGCTCACCGCTGGGGAGACGTCGTCGACACCGAGTCGTCCGCTCATCGGCAGCGCCCCTCTCGCCTTGATGTGAAGCGCCCCCGCACTGCGCAGCAGCGCGAGACCACGAACCGTCCCACCGCGGCCCCGTGCTGCGGCTCAGCCGGTGCGGCTCCTCCGCCTGGGCCGTGCCCCGCCAAGTCTGCACTCCTCGAACAGGGCGCTCATCACCGGGACTCCTGTGCATTACTACCCGGTGCGGATCGATCACACACTCGGCGATCGGGTGCATCTCGTGATCCTCGCCTCAGTCTCGCTGTTCCGGGTGGCCGCCGGATCACGGCGGGGTGAACGGCGTCCTTCGTCCGCGCGTCCTCCCGCCCCGACCGGGTTCCCGGCCGGTCCACAGTGGAGGCGGGGCGATCACCGCAGCGGTGCGGTGATCGCCGGGGCGGGCCGCCCGCGGGCGAGGTCGTTGCGGCGCCGGGCGTTCCGGCGCCCGCACCTGGCGCTTCGCCGCGGCGCCCCGCGGTGCTCCGGCGGCCGATCCGCCCGCGGGCGCCCCGCGGGGCCGGGCGCGGCCGGGCGCGGTCCGCCCCGACGGGGGAGCGCCGTTCGGGCGGACGGTCGAGCACCGGGGGTGGTCGGTCCACTGTGGAGCCTCCCGCCGTCGGGGCGCGGCCGGGTGACCGTCCTCTTGGGACGGACCGGCGCGCCGGGTTGCCGCCGGGGCGCGCGCCACCCGGACGGCCGACCCCGTGCGGGGGGTCGACCCGGCCGGTGCTCGGCGGAGCGCGACCCACCCGGAGGGGCTGGTCCGTTCGGGCGAAAGCCCTTCCGGGGAAGACGGTGACCGCCCGTTTGCGGAAAGCCCGCTCGGGGGGTGTCACCGCTGGTAGCGCTGGATCGTTCACTGCATCGGTTCGGGTGACCATTGCCCGACACCGCTGGATGGGGGATAAGGTCCGACGCCATGCGAGCACTACGCCGGTTCACCGTCCGAGCCAGCCTCCCCGAGCCGCTGTCGGCACTCGGCACCCTCGCCACCAACCTGCGCTGGACCTGGCACCAGCCCACGCAGGACCTCCTCGCCTCGGTCGATCCGGGGCTCTGGGCCGAGAGCGGCGACCCGCTGCGCGTCCTGTCCACGGCTTCGCCCGACCGGCTGGAATCGCTGAGCGGGGACGAGGAGTTCCTCGGCCGCCTGCGGGCCGCCGCCGACGACCTCGACCGCTACCTCACCGACGACCGCTGGTTCCAGCGCAGGCGCGCCGAGCAGGGCGACGGCGCCCCGCTGCCGTCCGCGATCGGCTACTTCTCCATGGAGTTCGGCGTCACCGAGGCGCTGCCCAACTACTCCGGCGGCCTCGGCGTGCTGGCGGGCGACCACCTCAAGGCCGCCTCCGACCTGGGCGTCCCGCTCATCGCCGTCGGCCTGCTCTACCACTCCGGCTACTTCCGGCAGTCGCTGTCCCTGGACGGCTGGCAGGTGGAGCACTACCCGGTGCTCGACCCGCGCGCCCTGCCGCTGGAGCTGGTCACCGAGCGCTCCGGCGCGCCCGTGCTGGTCCACGTGACCATGCCCGGCGGCCGGGTGCTGCGGGCCAAGGTGTGGAAGGCGCAGGTCGGCCGGGTGCCGCTGCTGCTGCTCGACTCCGACGTCGAGGACAACGACGACGACCTGCGCGGCGTCACCGACCGCCTCTACGGCGGCGACCAGGACCACCGCATCCGCCAGGAGATCCTCGCGGGCATCGGCGGCGTGCGCGCCGTGCGGGCGTTCTGCGAGGCCACCGGCCACGCCCGCCCCGAGGTGTTCCACACCAACGAGGGCCACGCCGGGTTCCTGGGCCTGGAGCGCATCCGCGAGCTGGTCACCGGCGACGGGCTGGACTTCGACCAGGCCCTCGCCGCCGTCCGCGCGGGCACCGTCTTCACCACGCACACCCCGGTGCCCGCGGGCATCGACCGGTTCCCCGTCGACCTCGTGCAGCACTACTTCGGCGACGAGGAGCTGCTGCCGGGCGTGAGCACCCAGCGGGTCCTCGCGCTGGGCGCCGAGGAGAACCCCGGCCTGTTCAACATGGCCCACATGGGCCTGCGGCTGGCGCAGCGCGCCAACGGCGTCTCCAAGCTGCACGGCACGGTCAGCCGGGACATGTTCCGCGGCCTGTGGCCGGGCTTCGACACCGCCGAGGTGCCCATCGGCTCCGTCACCAACGGCGTGCACGGCCCCACCTGGGCGGACGCCCGGATGAGCGCCGTGGTCGAGGGCGCGGAGATCTCCGACGAGGAGCTGTGGGAGCTGCGCGGGCGCCTGCGCGGCAAGCTGGTCGACGAGGTGCGGCGGCGCACCAGGGCGTCGTGGTTGCAGCGCGGGGCGTCCGCGCTGGAGCTGGGCTGGACCGACGACGTGTTCGACCCGGACGTGCTCACCGTCGGCTTCGCCCGGCGGGTGCCCACGTACAAGCGGCTCACCCTCATGCTGCGCGACCCCGAACGCCTGCGGTCGATGCTGCTGCACCCGGAGCGGCCGGTGCAGCTGGTCGTGGCGGGCAAGTCGCACCCGGCCGACGACGGCGGCAAGGCGCTCATCCAGCAGATCGTGCGGTTCGCCGACGACGCGGGCGTGCGCCACCGCATCGTGTTCCTGCCGGACTACGACATGTCGATGGCCCGGTTCCTCTACTGGGGTTGCGACGTCTGGCTGAACAACCCGATGCGCCCGCTGGAGGCGTGCGGCACGTCCGGCATGAAGTCGGCGCTCAACGGCGGCCTGAACCTGTCGATCCGCGACGGCTGGTGGGACGAGCTGTACGACGGGTCCAACGGCTGGGCCATCCCCACCGCCGACGGCGTCGGCGACCCGACCCGGCGCGACGACCTGGAGGCGACGGCGCTCTACGAGCTGCTGGGCAACCAGGTGGCCCCGCTGTTCTACGACCGGACCGACGGGGCGCCGCGCGGCTGGCTGGCGATGGTCAGGCACACCCTGGCCTCGCTCGGGCCGTCGGTGCAGGCGTCCCGGATGGTGCGGGAGTACGTGGAGGAGCTGTACGCGCCCGCCGCCGGGTCGGCCGAGGCCGTGGTCGGGGACGGGTACCGGGGCGCGAAGGAGCTGTCGGCGTACCGGCAGCGGCTGCGGTCGTCGTGGGCGCGGGTGCGGGTGCTCGACTCGGAGATCCGGCTCGGCGAGGGCACCCCGGTGCTGGGCGCGCCGGTGTCGGTGCGGGCGCGGGTCGACCTGGCCGGGCTGGAGCCGGGCGAGGTGGACGTGCAGGCGGTGCTGGGGCGGGTCGGCGACGGCGACGAGCTGGTCGACGCGGTGACCACCCCGATGCGGCACGTGGGCGGCGAGGACTACGAGGCCGACCTGACCCTGCCGCACGCGGGCGGCGTCGGGTACACCGTCCGGGTGCTGCCCAAGCACGAGCTGCTGGCCTCGCGGGCCGAGCTGGGGCGCGTGGTGCTGGCGGGGTAGCCGCCGGGTCCCGCGGTGACGGGCGGGCGTCGGACCTCGGGGTCCGGCGCCCGCTCTCGTCCCGCGCCGGGGTCAGGCGATGTTCAGCCGGGCCGAGGTCTCCGCGACCCTGGGCGACCAGCCCGCCAGCCGCTCGGCCTCGGCGAGCGCCTCGCGGGCCGCGGCGTTGTCGCCCGCCGCCATGTGCGCCCTGGCCACCGAGGCGAGCGCGTCGGCGCGGGAGAGCGAGCTCTCGCTCACCTCGGCCGCCTGGCGCGCCATCCGCAGGGCGGTCTCGACGTCCCCGGTGATCAGGGACAGCTGGGCGACGACGCCGCTGCACCGGTAGGACGGGAAGCCGAGCTGGATCGCGCCGTCGAGCGCCCGCTGCGCCGCGCCCAGCCCGACCTCGGCGGGCAGCATCCCGGCCTCCACGGCGTTCGCGGTGGTGCTGGCCATCTCGGCCATCAGGAACGCCATGTCGCGCTGGTTCAGGTCGGGGCGGCCGACCAGGGAGCTGACCAGCTTCAACGCCTCCGCGTGCTTGCCGCGCAGGGTGAGCACGCCGGTCTTGGAGCCGATCGCGACCAGCAGGTCGGGGTGCGCGGCCACCAGCTCGTCGGCGATGCGCTCGGCCTCGTCCAGGTCGCCGGACTCCAGCGCGGTCACCGCCCGGTTGACGGCGGGGGTGGCCTCCAGCTCGGCCAGCGGCCTGCCGGACAGCCGGGGCAGCGCGAACAGGAACCAGCCCATCGAGGTCAGGCCCGCGCCCCGGCGGGGGACCAGCGCGTTGACCAGCACGGCCGTGCCCGCGACGGCGAACCCGCGCGCGAGGGGGTTCGAGGCGGCGAACCAGGCGGCGGCGACGGCGGCGGCGGTGAGCAGGACGGCGGTGAGGGCGGTGCCCCACAGGCGCGGGCGGGCGGGCGACTTCACCGAGGTGAGGATGACCGTGAACAGCAGCGGGATGCTCCGCAGCACGACCCGGCGGCCCTCGCCGTTCCAGGTCTTGAGCTCGGAGCCGACGCCGATGGTCAGCTGGGAGACCCGGACGGACAGGGCCAGCGCGCCGAGCACCTGCCCGAGCACGAGCAGCGCCAGGCAGGCGAACCCGCCGAGCACCGCCCCCAGCAGGGCCAGGGGGTAACCGGACAGGCCCCAGAGCAGGAGCGTCAGGGGGACCAGGGCGGTCAGCAGCTTCCACACGGTGTGCGGACGCTACCCGCTCCCGGCGACATCGGTAACCCGAACGCGTGAGCGGTGGGGGAGCGGGCCGGGAACGGGCGGGGAACGGGTGGTTCGGCGGGCCGATCGGGCGAGGGTGGTGGGCCGAAGGGGTGAGGGGGCGTGCGGGCGGCGGGTTGCGCGGTGGGGCGTGGACGGCGTTGTGCCCGCGGTGGGGCGCGGGTGGCGGGGCGCTGCGGGGAGGTGCGCGGGTGGCGGGGAGGTGCCCGGGTGGCGGGCGCGGGGTCAGCGGACCGCGTCGGTGGGGCCCTGGCGCACGGGCAGGCCCGCCGCCGCGTAGCCCCGGAAGCCGCCCGCCAGGTCGGTGGCCAGGGGCAGGCCCAGCTCCCGCAGGTCGCGGGCGGCCAGCGAGGAGGCGTAGCCCTCGTTGCAGACGACCACCACGCGGGTCGCGGCGGTGAAGCCCGGCAGCCGGAACCCGCCGAACGGGTCGAGCCGCCACTCCAGCACGATCCGCTCCACCGGCACCGAACCGGGGATCTCGCCCTCGGCGGCCCGGTTGTGCTCGGGGCGGATGTCGACCACCAGCACGTCGGCGGCGCGCCCGGACCCCGCACCGGACCCCTCACCGGGCGCGTCGCCGAGCAGCTCGTGCAGGCGCTGCGGGGACAACCGGTCGAGGCCCTCCCGCGCCCGCGCCAACCGCGCGTCCAGCGCGCTCGCGCCCGCCGAACCCGCGCCCACATCCGCCAAGCCCGCGCCCGCCGCGCCTGCGGCCCCCGCGCTCGCGCCCACCGGGCCCACCTCGCCCGCCTCTGCGCCCCTCGCTTCCGCCCTCCCCGCCCCTGCGTCCTCCGGATGTGCGGTGTGCAGCTCGCTCTCGCTCACGGGCCCTCCAGGTCGGCCAGCTCGCGCAGCCGGTCCAGGGGGAGCCGGTGCGCGGGCAGGGGCGGGATGGTGGTCGGGATGTCCCACAGGCTGCGGTAGTCGCGGGTCGGGACCAGCGGGGGCGAGTAGGCGTGCACGCTCGACGCGTTCGCCCCCGAGGTGTTGCGCACCTGGTGCGCCCGGCCCGCGCCGAAGCCCAGCGCGGCGCCCGCCCGCCGGGTCGCGGTGCCGACCTGGCCGCCGGGGTGCCGGAAGTCCTCGTGCAGCTCGCCCTCCAGCACGGTGAACGAGCCCGCCGCGCCGCCGTGGTCGTGCGGCTCCGTGCCCTGGCCGGGCGCCCAGGACAGCAGCCACAGCTCGACGCCCTCGGTCAGGCCCAGGCGCGCCCACCAGCGCTGCGGGCGGGTGTACCGGACCAGGTCGGTCAGCTCGGCGCGGAAGCCCGACGCCACCGAGGCGGTCAACCCGCGCAGCTGCGACGGGGTCCACAGGTCGCGGCCGGGGTGCAGCAGGGCGCGCAGGGCGTCCGCGTCGAACCGGGGGTGCAGGTCGGCGGCGGCCTCGCCGACGGGGCGGATCTGGGTCGTGGGCATGACGGCTCCTGGGTGCCACGTTCGGGGGTGCTGACGTGGGGGAGACGCGACGCTGGGACCCGCGGCGGCGAAGCGCGCGGGCGGGTGGCGGCGAGCCGATCGCTCAGCGGCCGGGAGCGCGTCGCGTCCCGCTACAGCCGCAGGAGGCGACCAGCAGCAGGTCGACCGTGCGGTCGCTCCAGAACAGGGCCACGGACGCATCGTCGCACGTCGCGGCGTTCCACGCGGCTGCTCCCACCAGTCAGGAAAACCTCCGCCGCCGAGGTTCCGCCGTCCGTGGTCCGGCGTCCGGCCGCACCCGCTGGGCCCGCCGCCCCGCCCCACGAGGCGGCGCCCGGCGGTACCGGACCGGCCCCGCACCGCCCCGGCGCCCCCGGACCGGCCCCCTACTCCGGCACCCGCAGCAGCACCAGCGACCGCCCCATCAGCGACAGCGACGCCCCCGCCGCCAGCGCCCCGCCCGCCGCCGGGGCCCCGTCCGGGGTGCTGGAGTCCAGCGCGGGCTCGTACCGCGTCCCGTACTCCGCCGACGGCAGCCGCACGTCCACCGCGTCCGCCGCCGCGTTCACCAGCAGCAGCCACGAGTCGTCCGACACCAGCTCGCCGTCCCTGGTGCGCGACAGGCTCGTCGACCCGTCGATCCACATCCCCAGGAACCGCCTGCCCTCGTCGAACCAGTCGGTCTCCGCCATCTCCTCGCCGTCGGCCCGGAACCACACCAGGTCGGGCTCGCCGTGCCGCCGCCCCTCGAAGAACTCCGGCTGCCGCAGCGCCGGGCTGTCCGCCCGCAGCGAGATCACCCGCCGGGTGAACGCCGTCATCGCGTCGCCCTCGGGCGTGGGCGCCCAGTCCACCCAGGACGTCTCGTCGTCCAGGCAGTAGGCGTTGTTGTTCCCGCCCTGCGTGCGCCACAGCTCGTCGCCCGCCGTCAGCATCGGCGTGCCGGTGGACAGCAGCAGCACCGCCAGCAGGTTCCTGGCCTGCCGCGCCCGCAGCGCCAGCACCGCCGGGTTGTCGGTCTCGCCCTCGACGCCGCAGTTCCACGACCGGTTGTCGTCGGTGCCGTCGCGGTTGTCCTCGCCGTTGGCCTCGTTGTGCTTGTGGTTGTACGAGACCAGGTCGCGCAGGGTGAACCCGTCGTGCGCGGTGATGAAGTTGATCGACTGCCAGGGCCGCCGCAGGTCGTCGGCGTACAGGTCGGAGGACCCGGACAGCCGGTAGGCCAGGTCGCGCACCCCGGTCGACCCGCGCCAGAAGTCCCGCACGGTGTCCCGGTACCGCCCGTTCCACTCGGCCCACTGCACCCCGAAGTCGCCGACCCGGTAGCCGTCGCCGGTGGCGTCCCACGGCTCGGCGATCAGCTTGCAGGTGGACAGCACCGGGTCCGAGGTGATCGCGGTCAGCATCGCCGACGACCGGTCGAACCAGCCGCCGCCTGGCCTGCCGAGCGTGGACGCCAGGTCGAACCGGAACCCGTCCACGCCCATCTCGGTGGTCCAGTACCGCAGCGAGTCGGTGACCATCCGCACCACCTGCGGCGACCCGGCCTCCAGGGTGTTGCCGCAGCCGGTGATGTCGAGCGTGCTGCCGCCGTCGGTGTGCAGGTAGTAGCCGGGCGCGTCGAACCCCCGGTAGGACAGCGTCGGGCCGTCCGGGCCGCCCTCGCAGGTGTGGTTGAACACCACGTCCATGATCACTTCGATGCCGACCGCGTGCAGCGCCGCCACCATCGTGCGGAACTCCTCGACCTCCTCGCCGGGCACCGACGCGTAGTCCGGGTGCGGCGCGAAGTACGACAGCGGCGTGTACCCCCAGTAGTTGCGCCTGCCCGCGCGGGTGAGGCCCTGCTCGTCGATGAACGCGTGCACCGGCAGCAGCTCCACCGACGTCACGCCCAGCCGCACCAGGTGCTCCACGGCCGCCGGGTGGGCGAGCCCCAGGTAGGTGCCGCGCAGCTTCGGCGGGACGTCCGGGTGCAGCTTCGTGAACCCGCGCACGTGCAGCTCGTACAGCACCGCCTCCTCGAACGGCACCTCCGGCTTCACGCCCGTGTCCGGCCCGCCCGGCGAGGCCACCACGGACAGCGGCGCGGACCCCAGCGAGTCCACCGCGGACGGCGGCCCGAGCATCGGGTCGCCCGCGTAGCCCAGCACCGCGTCCAGGTCGGTCACCTTGCCGGTGACCCGCCGCGCGTACGGGTCGACGAGCAGCTTCGCCGGGTTGCAGCGCAGCCCCCGCGACGGGTCGTACGGGCCGTGCACCCGGTACCCGTAGCGCTGACCGGGGGTGACGCCGGGGATCAGGCCGTGCCAGACGCCGAACGTCCGCTCGGTCAGCTCCACCCTGCGCTCCGCCCCGTCCTCGTCGACCAGGCACACCTCGACGGCGTGCGCCGGGGGCGCGGACACGGCGAAGCGGACCCCGCCCGCCTCCGGGTGGGCCCCCAGGGGGAACGGGCGGCCCGCGAGCACGATGGGTTCGGCAGCCATGCGTCGATGGTCGCAGGATTTGATCGTTTCGGCTGGGCCGGGAGGGCGGCGGACCGCGCTCGCGCGGGCACGATCAGCCACTTCGCCGGTGATCCCGGTCACCGCCACCCGGATGGGCTCACCCCGCTGTTCGGCGCGCGGCCCGCTTTCCACAACAATGGGGGTGGCGTTGGTGTCTGGCGAGGCGGGGCGGCGTGGAGAACGAGGATCTGGTCATCGACATGCGGGGCGTGTCGGTCCGGCGCGGGCAGGCCACTCTGGTCGGCGGCGTCGAGTGGGGCGTCGAGCTGGACGAGCGCTGGGTGGTGCTCGGCCCGAACGGGGCGGGCAAGACCACCCTGCTCCGGCTGGCCAGCGCCGAGGTGCACCCCAGCGAGGGCGAGCTGACGGTGCTGGGCGAGCGGATCGGGCGCACCGACGTGTTCGAGCTGCGCACCCGCATCGGCCTGTGCACGAACGCGCTCATGGGGCGCATCCCGCGCGACGAGAAGGCCGTCGACGTGGTGGTCAGCGCCGGGTACGCGATCATGGGCCGCTGGCGCGAGCACTACGACCAGCTGGACACCGGGCGGGCCCGCGAGCTGCTGGGGACCCTGGGCGTCGAGCACCTGGCGGAGCGCGAGTTCGGCACCCTGTCCGACGGCGAGCGCAAGCGCGTGCTCATCGCCAGGGCGCTGATGACCGACCCGGAGCTGCTGCTGCTGGACGAGCCCGCGTCCGGGCTCGACCTCGGGGCCCGCGAGGACCTGGTCGCCCGGCTGTCCGAGCTGGCGCTCGACCCGGACGCGCCGGCGAGCGTGCTGGTCACGCACCACGTCGAGGAGATCCCGCCGGGCTTCACGCACGCGCTGCTGCTGCGCGAGGGCGCCGTCGTCGCGCAGGGCCTGCTGGACGACGTGCTCACCGAGGACAACCTGGCGAAGACCTTCGACCAGCCGCTGGAGCTCCAGCGCGCGGGCGACCGCTACTTCGCCCGGCGCAAGGCCGGTGCCGCCGGAGCGGGGGCTACCGAGTAGTAGCGTCGTGCTCGCGGTTCGGGCCCGGCAGGCGCGCGCGTGCCTCGGGCGGCCCTCGCGCGCCCGCGCGCGACCGCGTCCCGCGCGCCCCGGTCCCACCCGGCGGCGCGGCGCCCGAGTGAGGTCGAGGAGGACCTGTGGCTGAGTTCGCACGGCTCGAAGTCTCCGACGGGATCGGAACCATCCGGCTCGACCGGCCGCCGATGAACGCCCTCAACCGGCAGGTCCAGGAGGAGATCAGGGCCGCCGCCACCGAGGCGTCCGCGCGGGCCGACGTGCGCGCGGTGGTCGTCTACGGCGGTCCGAAGGTGTTCGCGGCGGGCGCGGACATCAAGGAGATGGCCGACCTGTCCTACGCCGAGATGGCCGAGCGCGCCGCCGGGTTCAGCTCCGCGCTGCGGGCCGTCGAGGAGATCCCGAAGCCGACCGTCGCGGCCATCACCGGCTACGCGCTGGGCGGCGGGTTCGAGCTGGCGCTGTGCGCGGACCGGCGGATCGCGGGCGACAACGCCAAGGTCGGGCAGCCCGAGATCCTGCTCGGCGTCATCCCCGGCATGGGCGGCACGCAGCGGCTGCCCCGGCTGATCGGGCCGTCCCGCGCCAAGGACCTGATCTACACCGGCCGGTTCGTCGGCGCCGAGGAGGCGCTGCGCATCGGCATGGTCGACGAGGTGGTGGCCCCGGACGACGTGCACGCCGCCGCGCTGCGGTGGGCCGGGCAGTTCACGGCGGGGCCCGCGCGGGCCTACGCCGCCGCCAAGGCCGCGATCGACGGCGGGCTGGACACCGACCTCGGCAGCGGGCTCCGGCTGGAGAGCCAGCTGTTCGCGGCGATGTTCGCCACCGAGGACCAGAAGACCGGCATGAGGTCGTTCATCGAGAACGGGCCCGGAAAGGCGGAGTTCAGTGGCAAGTGACCCCACGACCGGCACCACCGGCGTCGAGGCCCCCCAGACCGACCCGAAGCCGCACCCGCACGCCACCGAGGACGAGGTGAAGGCCGCCTACGGCGACCCCAAGCTCGCCAACGTGCTGTACCACGACTGGGAGGCGGGGACCTACGACGAGAAGTGGTCCATCTCCTACGACGAGCGCTGCATCACCTACGCCGTGGACCGGTTCCGCGCCGTCTCCGGCGGCACGGGGCCGTATGAGCACGCGCTGGAGCTGGGCTGCGGCACCGGGTTCTTCCTGCTGAACCTCATGCAGGGCGGGGTGATCGAGAAGGGCTCGGTGACGGACCTGTCGCCCGGCATGGTCGAGGTGGCGCTGCGCAACGCGCAGAACCTCGGGCTGGACGTGGACGGGCGGGTCGCCGACGCCGAGCGCATCCCGTACGACGACAACACGTTCGACCTCGTGGTCGGGCACGCGGTGCTGCACCACATCCCGGACGTGCCCGCCGCGATGCGCGAGGTGCTGCGGGTGCTCAAGCCCGGCGGGCGGTTCGTGTTCGCGGGCGACCCCACGAACATCGGCAACTTCTACGCGCGCAAGCTCGGGCAGCTCACCTGGTGGGCCACCACGAACCTGACCAAGGTCGTGCCCGGCCTGGACGACTGGCGGCGACCGCAGGAGGAGCTGGACGAGTCCTCGCGCGCGGCGGCGCTGGAGGCCGTGGTGGACCTGCACACGTTCGACCCCGGCTCGCTGGAGGAGGTCGCGCGGGAGGCGGGGGCCGAGCAGGTCAAGGCGGTGACGGAGGAGCTGTCGGCGGCGCTGTTCGGGTGGCCGGTGCGCACCTTCGAGGCGGCCGTGCCCAGGGAGAAGCTCGGGTTCGGGTGGGCGATGTTCGCCTACCGGACGTGGCAGCGGCTGTCCTGGGTGGATGAGAACGTGCTGGCCAAGGTCCTGCCGCGCGAGGTGTTCTACAACGTGTCCGTGACGGGCCGCAAGGTCTAGTCGTGGGGTACGGCTTCAGCCTCGACGACGTGGCGTACCTGCGCTCCGACGCCGGGTGCGCCGCGCTGTCGGCGCTGTCCGGGCTGCCGCTGACCGACGCGTCGCGCCTCGCGGACGTGGCGGCGGCCCGGCGGGAGGCCGGGGAGTTCTTCGCGGCGGTGCTGGAAACGCTGCTGCTGCGGCGGAAAGCTCCGTCCAAAGTGGACTTCGTGGACGGGTTGTACACCGACGACGCGCTCCAGCAGGCCACCGCGGCCCCGGTGGCGCGGCACCGGGCGTCCCGCTTCACCGGGCCGGTGCACGACCTGACCTGCTCGATCGGCGCGGAGCTGGCGTGGTTGCCGGAGGGCTCGATCGGCTCCGACCTGGACCCGGTGCGGTTGGCGATGGCCAGGCACAACCTCGGCCCGGACGTGGGCTTGGCGCTCGCGGACGCGCTGCGCCCGGCCTCGCGCGGCGTCCCGCTGCTGGCCGACCCGGCGCGCCGCGACTCGGCGGGGCGGCGCACCTGGCGCCCGTCGGACTTCCTCCCGCCGCTGGACGGCCTCGCGCAGGCGTGTGCCGATCGGGACCTGGCGGTGAAGTGCGCGCCGGGCGTGGACTTCGCGGTCGCCCCGTGGGCCGACGAGGTCGAGGTGGTGTCGCTGGACGGGCAGGTGCGCGAGGCGTGCCTGTGGACGCGGGGCCTGGCCACGCCGGGCGTGTCGCGGCGGGCGACCGTGCTGCGCACCGGCGGCGAGCCGTGGACCCTGACCGACGCGGAACCGGACGACTGCCCGGTGGCGGAACCGGGCGAGTGGCTGGTGGACCCGGACGGCGCGGTCGTGCGGGCCGGCCTGGTGCGGCACTACGCGGCGCGCCACGGCCTGGCCCAGCTGGACGAGCACATCGCCTACCTGACGGGTCCCGTGCCGCCGCCGGGGGTGCGGGCGTTCCGGGTGGTGGAGCACGGGCGGTACAGCGAGAAGGCGCTGCGGTCGGTGCTGAGGGCGCACGACGTGGGGGTGCTGGAGATCCTGGTGCGCGGCCTGGACGTGGACCCGAAACCGTTGCGGCGCAAGCTGAAGCTGAGCGGGAGCGAGTCGATGGCGGTGGTGCTGACCAGGGTCGGGCGGAGCCCGGTGTACCTGTTGGCGCGGGCCGAGCGGACCTGAGCCGGGGTGGTCCGGAGCCGGGTTCCGGACCACCCCCCGGCTCACAACCCGCCCAGCCGCTCCGACAACCACCCCCGCAGCCCGGCCACGTCGACGTCCACCGCCACGTCCACCCGCCCCGCGTCGCGCGCCTCCAGCCGCTCGTCCACCAGCAGCGACCCGCGCCCCGGCCCGTACCCGCAGTCCACCTCCACCGGCAGCCGCCGCGTGGTCAGCAACCCAGGCCGGACCGCCTCGGCGACCGCCACCGCGTCGTGCAGCGCCATCCCGTCCCACCCCAGCAGCCCCCGGTACGCCCGCCGGTAGTCCGCCGTCATGCCCACCAGCACCCGGCCGACCTCCGAGGCCGCGCCCACCGCGTCCAGCCACGGGCCGTCGACCGAGCAGCGCATCGTCAGGTCCATCGGCACCAGCGTCGTCGGCACGTCCTCCACCACCAGCACCCGCCGCGCCGCCTCCGGGTCGCACCAGGCGTTGAACTCCGCCCTCGGCGAGATGTTCCCCGCCCCGATCGCGCCGCCCATCACCACCAGGCGCTCGATCTTCGGCTTCAGCGACGGGTGCGCGGCCAGCAGCAGGGCGACGTTCGTCAGCGGGCCCACCGCGGCGATCACCACCGGGCGGTCGGAGGCGCCGAGCAGGTCGGCCAGCAGCGCGACCGCGTCCCTGGGGTCCGGCGCGCCCGCCGGGGGCAGGGCGCCCGCGAAGCCGGACAGGCCGTCCGAGCCGTGCGCGCTCGACAGCGACGGCTGGGCGTGCACCAGCGGGCGGTCCGCGCCCGCGGCCACCGGGACGTCCGCGCGGCCCAGCAGGGCGAGCAGGCCGAGCGCGTTGCGGGTGGTGCGCTCCAGGCCGACGTTGCCGAAGGTCGTGGTCACGCCGACCAGGTCCACCTCGGGGCTCGCGGCGGCCAGCGCGAGCGCGAAGGCGTCGTCCACGCCGGGGTCCGTGTCGATGATGAGCGGAGTCGTCACGGCGGCCATCCTGGCGGGGCGCGGCGGTGGCGCGCGAGGGCGGGGTCCGCGCTCGCGGTTAGGGTTCCCGGATGACCAGCATGTGGGGCTCGTCCACGTGGTCGCGGTGGCGGGGCGCGCGCCGCGACCCCGCGCAGGCCCGCTTCCTCACCCTCGCCTCGTTGCGCTGGGTGCTGCGGCACCGCGCCTACACCCCGTGGTACCTGGTGCGGTACTGGCGGCTGCTGAAGTTCCGCGTCGCCAACCCGCACGTGGTGCTGCGCGGCATGGTGTTCCTCGGCAAGAAGGTGGAGATCCACTGCAGGCCGGGGTTCGGGCGGCTGGAGATCGGGCGCTGGGTGCACATCGGCGACGGCAACGCCATCCGGTGCCACGAGGGGTCGCTGCGGATCGGCGACAAGGCGGTGTTCGGCAAGGACAACACGGTCAACTGCTACCTGGACGTGGAGATCGGGGCCGCTACCCTGGTCGCGGACTGGGTGTACGTCTGCGACTTCGACCACGTGACGAGCGACATCACCCTGCCGATCAAGGACCAGGGGATCGTGAAGTCCCCGGTGCGGATCGGGCCGGACTGCTGGCTGGGCACCAAGGTCACCGTCACGCGGGGGACGCGGATCGGGCGCGGGTGCGTGCTCGGGGCGCACGCGGTGGTGCGCGGGGACGTCCCGGACTACAAGATCGCCGTGGGCATCCCGGCGCGGGTGGTGCGGGACCGGCGCGCGGACTACGAGGCGGGCGCCGGGACGCGGGCCGCCGTGGCGGACATGGCGCGCAAGGCCCGCGAGGCGCTGGAGAGGTCGCGGGCGGACGAGTAGACCCGGTCGTCACCGGACGGGGAGAGGGGGTGGTCGTGGTGGTCGAGTTGCCCGACGGCGCGGTGGTCACCGGTCGCGGCCTGCGCGGCGGGCCGCCCGAGGTCGAGCCGGGGTACGGGCTGTACCTGGGCGGCGCGCGGCTGCGGGCGGCGCACGACGCGGCGCTGACGTGGCCGCACGAGTGGGTGGACTGGCCGGACTTCCTGCTGCCGCGCGACGGTGGGGCGGCGGTGCGGCTGATCCACGACCTGCACCGGCGGGCGCTGGCCGGTGAGGCGGTGGAGGTCGCGTGCGGCGGCGGGAACGGTCGCACCGGGACGGTCCTCGCGTGCCTTGCCGTGCTGTCCGGCGTGCCGCGCGGGGAGGCGGTGGCGTGGACGCGGGCGCACTACCGCAAGCACGCGGTGGAGACGCCGTGGCAGAAGCGGTGGGTGCTGCGGTTCCCCGCAAACGACGTTTCGTAAAAAGTTTCACAAATGGAAGCGCTCCCATACCGCACAATTGCGTTCCACGTCCCCCGAACTGCGGTAGCGCTCTGATTCCATATATGCCGATTGCGTCAAACGGGCGTAGCGGGTGTGCCTGGCCGCTCTGTACGTTTCCACACCAGCCCGCAGTGGCGGGTTCCTTGTGTGGTTTCAGAGAGAGCTGCGCATCTCGTGTCGAAGAAGAGCATTCCGGTTCCAGTTCCTGCCCGGTACGCCATTTCCGTTCTGCTGCCCGCGCTGGCCGCGATCGCTTCCGCGGTCGCGGCCTTCGCCGAGGGCGCGGCGCGGTCCTACGGGATATGGGGTTCCGCCATCTGCGCGGTGGGGATCGCCTGCTGGGGCGTCCTGCGCGAGGTGTGGGCCAAGCGCGAGGAGGCGGATGCCCTGGCACGGGTCAAGCGCGCCAAGCACGAAGTCCTGGGTGCGGCGATCCCACTGGTCAAAGAGTTGGGCAAGCTCGCGGTGGTGTCCGCCGACGGGGCCGGGCGCGTCCCTGTGCAGGTCCTGCGGAACCGCGTGGTCGCCGCCGCCAGGACCCAGTGCGGCACCGACGACCGCGAGAACTACCGGGCCGCGCTCTACCTGTGGCGGGACGGCCACCTCACGCTCGCCGACCACGAGGGGCGGGACGGCGGCCGTGCCCCCAGGGCTGTTTTCCTCCCGGACGGGGAGTACGAGCGCTTCGTGCTCAGGCACGCCCGCGGAAGTGACCCGCTTTTCTACGAGGACCTGCTGGAGAAGGCGCCGGAGAGCTTCGGCAGCGTTTCCCCGAGGAGCTTCCGCTCCTTGATCTCGGTTCCGGTGCACGTGAGCGGCAGGTCGTTCGGCATGCTCAGCGTCGACTCCCCCGAACCGGGATCACTGACCCCGGTTGACCGCGACCATATGATCCTGCTGGCCGCTGTGCTGGCCGCCGGCCTCGCCGCGGAGGAGCGGGACGGCGAATCGCTGAAGGAGGCGTCGTGACGTTCGAGCGCGCGCTCGACGGCAGGACCGTCGACGACCTGGCCGCCGACCTCGCGGCCGTGCGGCGGCGGGTGTCGCGGGAGCGGGCCCGGCTGGTGCTGGCCTCGCGGGCGCTCTGGCGGGTCTCCGTGTGCGGGCTCGTCCTCGGGGCGGTCGGGCACCTCGGGGCCGCGCTGCACCTGCTCGGCTCCGGGGACGACGCGGTGGTCTGCGCGCTCGGCGTCGGCGTCGCGGCGCTGTTCGCCGTCGCCGCCTGGCGGCTCGGGCGCCGGGGCTGAACCACCCCGGCGCCGCCGGGAACCCGAAGTCCCCTACAGGAACACGTTCCCCGTCCCGATCTTCGGCCTGCCGAGCGCGCCGCGCTCGCGCACCACCGCCGCCCGGTACACCTCGACCGTCCCCTCCGCGATGGTCCCCCAGTCGAAGTCCGTCGCCAGCCGCGCCTTCGCCGCCCTCGCCCGCCGCCCGGCTGCGCCCCGGTCGTCCAGCACCGCGCACACCGCCCGCGCCAGCGCGTCCACGTCCCCCGGCGGGAACGACAGCCCGGTCTCCCCGTCCAGCACGACCTCGCCCAGCCCGCCCGCCGTCGACGCCACCAGCGGCGCGCCCGCCGCCGCCGCCTCCAGCGCCACGATCCCGAACGGCTCGTAGCGGCTGGGCAGCACGACCGCCGCCGCCGCCGCGATCGCCGCCGCCAGCTCCCGGTCCGACAGGTGCCCGGCGAACTCCACCGCCCGCTTCACCTTGTGCTTGCGCGCCTGCTCGACCAGCCACTCGCGGTGCGTGCCCGTGCCCGCCACGACCAGCCGCGTGCCGGGGTGCCTGCGCCGCACCCGCGGCAGGGCGGCGATCAGGTCCTGCACGCCCTTCTCCCACTCCAGCCTGCCGAAGAACAGCAGCACCGGCGCCCCGTCCGGCGAGTGCCTGCCGCGCGCCGCCTCGACGTCCGCCGCGCGCACCCGCCACCGCTTCGGCTCGATCCCGTTGTGCAGCACGGTGATCCCGGCGGGCTCGACCTCGAACAGGTGCGCCACCTCGGTCCGCATCGCCCCCGAGCAGGTGATCAGCTCGTCCGCGCGGTTCGCCAGCCACCACTCCACCGAGTGCACCTGCTGGTTCAGCGTCTGCGACAGCCACCCGCTGTGCCGCCCGGCCTCGGTCGCGTGCACGGTCGCCACCAGCGGCGCCTGCGCCGCCTCGGCCAGCGCGACCGCCGGGTGCGTCACCAGCCAGTCGTGCGCGTGCACCACGTCCGGCCGCCAGCCCTCGCGCAGCAGCGCCAGCCCCGCGCGGGTCATCGCGTGGCCCATCGCGAGCACCCACGCCACCAGGTCCCGCTCGAACACCAGGTGCGCCGGGTCCTCCGCGACCCGCACCACCCGCACCCCGCCGAGCACCACGTCCTCGGTCGGGTGGGTGACCGCGTCGGTGCCCTCGGGCTGCCTGCACAGCACCACGACCTCGTGCCCGGCCCTGACCAGCCGGTCGGCCAGCGCGTGCACGTGCCTGCCCAGCCCCCCGACGACCACCGGCGGGTACTCCCACGACAGCATCAGCACGCGCATCCGGCACCCTCGCATCCTGCGGCGACCCGCATCACAACGCCCTCGCGGCCCACAACGCCCCTGCCGCACCACGAACCCCCGCGCGCGGACCGGAAAGCCCGACGCCCCGAGGGACCCCACCACGAACCCGCCGGCGGAACGCGCCCGGCCGCGACCGCCCGGCCCCGCCCCGCCAACCCCCGCACCGCCAACCCCCGCGCCCCCGCACCGGTCGGGCGCCGCGCGGTCACAGCGCCCTCGCGTCCAGGTGCCCGAACGGCCCGGACAGCGCCCGCAGCTCCGCCGCCCGCCCCCGCGCCCGGTCGACCCGCCCGAGGTCCGCGCCCTCGCGCGCCGCCCGCAGCTCGACCGCCAGCTCCCGGAACCGCTCCGCGTGGACCTTCGCCCGGTACCGGGCGTAGTCCGCCGCGCTGTCCTTGGTCACCATGAACGCCCAGTCGCTCGACAGCGACAGCAGCGCCTCCCGCACCGCCTGGTCCGCGACCGGGTCCCGCACCGCCCCGCCCAGCCCCAGCCCCAGCAGCTCCCGCTGCAGCTCGGCGTTCGCGTGCACGAAGTCCGCCACCTGCGGCCCGCTCCAGGTGTTCCAGTCCTTGCCCGCGCCCCACGACGACGCCGGGACCTCCACCGACCCCACCACGTGCCCGGCCTCGACCGCGCCGCGCAGCGTCGTCACCCGCACCCCAGCCTCGGGCAGCGCGCGCAGCACCGACTCCAGCCACAGCGGCCCCTCGTGCCACCAGTGCCCGTACAGCTCGGTGTCGTACGCGGCGACCACCAGCGCCTCGCGCCCGTGCGCCGCCCTCAGCTCCCGCAGCCGCGCCACGACCGCGCCGACGAAGTCCTCGGTGTGCCCCCGCACCGCCGCCCGCGCGGCCTCCGGGTCGTACGGCCGCTTGTGCTCCGGGGCCACCTCGACCCCGGTCACCCGCGAGGGCTTGAGCCCGCTGGCGTGGTCGTAGGTGTGGAAGTCCCGGTAGTCCGGGTGGCCGGGGTAGCCGACCCTCGGCGACCACACCCGGTACGACACCTCCAGGTCCCGCCCGAAGCACACCACGTCCGAGTCGCCGACCCGCCTGCCCGCCCACGTCTCGTTGCCGAGCGAGGGCCCGTCCACCAGGAACCGCCGCACGCCCGCCGCCGCGTACCCGCGCTCCATGCCCGGCGCGTACCCGCACTCCGGGGCCCAGATCCCCTCCGGGCGCGACCCGAGCCGCAGCGCGGTGTCCCGCAGCCCGGTCTCCAGCGCGAACGCCCGCAGCCGCTCGTCCAGCAGCGGCTGGAACGGGTGCGCGGCCGGTCCGCCGAGCAGCTCCACCACGCCCGAGTCGACCAGCGGGCGCAGCAGCGGCGAGAACCCGTGCCGCCAGCGGCCCTCGAACCGCTCCAGCGCCACCGCCGCCTCGCGGTGCTCGCGGGCGGCCAGCTCCGGCAGCCTCGGCGCGGCCCCGTGGGCGCGCAGCTGCCAGTTGCCGAGCCAGTCGTGGACGCCGCGCAGGCAGTACGGGTCGTCCAGCTGCGCGGCCAGCACGGGCGTGACGCCGAGGGTGAGCACGTCCCGCCTGCCCTCGGCGGCGAACCGCTCCAGCAGGTCCACCACCGGCAGGTACGAGTGCGCCCACGCCTGGTAGAGCCACTCCTCGCCGACCGGCCACGCCCCGTGGTGCGCGAGCCACGGCAGGTGGCTGTGCAGCACCAGGCAGAACGTGCCCTCGGCGCCGGTCACGGGCGGACCGCCACGGCCACCAGGTCGAGGCTCGCGTCCATCTCCTCGGGGGTGATCTCGAAGTCCTCGGCGCTCACGCCCGCCACGGCGGCCAGCAGGTCGGCGGGCCACGGGTCGCCGTCCACCACGACCGCGACCTGCGCGTCGATGATCGAGCCGCCGAACCGCTCGTCCAGCGCGCGCAACCGGGGGCCGTGCCGCAGGCCGGTGAGCTCCTCGACCTCGAACCCGGCTCCGGTGAGCAGGCCGGCCAGCTCGGCGGGGGCCAGCTCCCTGGTGTGGAACGGGTTCAGGGGGGTGTCGCGGCCGGGGGAGAAGGTGATCCGGTTGGGGGTGGTGAGCAGCAGCCTCCCGCCGGGGCGCAGCACCCGCGCGCACTCGGCCAGGAACCCCTCCTGGTCCCACAGGTGCTCGATCACCTGGAGGTTCGCCACCACGTCCACGCTCGCCGCGCGCAGCGGCAGGTCGGCGAGGTTGCCGCGCACCACGGCCAGTCCGGGGTAGGCGCGGGCGGCGTGGGCGGCGGTGCGCGCGTCGTAGTCGAGCGCCACCACCCGGTCCGCGCGCTCGGCGATGAGCGCGGCTCCGTAGCCCTCGCCGCACCCGGCCTCCAGCACGACCGCTCCCGCGCAGTGCCGCAGCAGGGCGAGGTACGCCGCCTCATGCCGTCGGAACCAGTAGTTCTCTGCCTCGATGCCGGGCGCGGTCCGCTCGCCGGTGAGGGGAAGGGGCTCGACGGTCACCCGTCCAGGGTAGTTGGACGCGTGAGGGGCGTTACTCACCGGTAGAGCAGCGCTCTGCCGAACGGGTGTCACTAATCCGAGCGAAGGAGGTCGGACGTATTCACGGTCACTTGGTCGAGGCGCTTTTTTCGACGGCTACACGTTTGACACCATCGGGTGACCTGCGGGGTGGAACACTTGATCTTGTTGCTCTGCGTTTGCGCTGCAAACGCGGGTCGGCCGCGTCGGAACCCGCCCGTTGTGAGCCCTTTTCACGTGCTGGTTGGGCCGTCGGCGCGTGGCTATCCTCGGCGAATCTTCTTGGAGTCGAGCGGGGCGGGCGATGGTTCTTCGACAGCTGCGGGCGGACCCGCGCCACCACCGCCCGAGCCTCCGGCGCCCGAGCCTGCGGGCGGGGGCCTGATGCGCGCTCGCGGGCTGCCGCTGACGCCGCTGCTCGTGGGTCTGGTCGTCGTCCCCGCCTCGCTCACCGGCCTCGGGTTCGCCCTCGCCGAGGAGGAGATCACCGGGTCGCTGCCGTTCGCCCCGCCGCGCGAGCCCGCCCCGCAGACCTCGGTCCACCCCCTCGCGGGGCCGCAGCCGCCGCGCTCCGGCCCGACGCCGCGGGGCGCGCCCTTCGGGGTCGGCGGGAGCACGGGGGTCGGGCCTGGCGGGGTGGGACCCTGGACCACCGGCGTCGGGCCTGGCGGCTCCGGGACGACGGGCGCCGGGACGACCGGGTCCGGGAGCACTGGCGCAGGGAGCAACGGCGCAGGAACCACTGGCGCAGGGAGCACTGGCTCAGGGACCACCGGCTCCGGGACGGCAGGCGCGGTCCCGGTGGACCGCGCGGGCCCCGTGGCGCAGGCGCGGCGCGAGGTCGAGCGGGTGCTCGCGGAGCACTCGGCCACCGGCGTCGAGTTCGCGCCCGGCGGCGTCGAGCACGCGGGCAGGGGCGGCGCGGTGCTCGGGCGGCTCGGCGACGTGCTCGGCGGGACGGGTGGGCTCGCGGTGACGCTGGTCGCCCACACCTGGCCGGGGGAGGCCCCGGAGGGGCAGTCGTCGGTGCTGGCGCTGCGCCGCGCGGAGGTCGTGCGGGCCGCGCTGGTCGACCGGGGCGTGCCGGTGGAGTCGATCAGGACGCGCGTCGTCGCGGACCGGGCGCGCGAGGTCCCCGGCGGTGGACCGCAAGTCGACGTGCTCGTCGGGTAGTCGGGTAGGGAGTCCGGATGATGACCGGGGCGGTCGCTTTCGTGTTCGGCCTGTGCATGTTGTCGTTCGCCGCGGGCTGCGTGCTCACGGCGTGGATGCTCAGGCGCGCCGAGGACGTGGAGGAGGAACCCGCCGAGGCGGACGGCGACGGGCCGGTCGAGCGGGAGGGCGCGGCGCCGGAGGCGGGTGGGCGCGCGCAGGCGCAGCCCCCGAGCTTCCCGCCGGACGACTTCGCGACCCGGCCGATCCACCGGAACCCGGTGGTCGGCGTCGTGGGGCGGTGGGGCGGCGGCGGGGACGACCCGTGGTCGGACGGCGGCGTCGACGCGGCCGGACCGGGCGTCGCCGGGAAGCCGGACGCGGCGGACGAGGACCCCTGGCCGGACGACGGCCTCGACGCGACGGGTGGGGGCGACCCGGCCGACGCCGACCCGCGCGAGCGCCCGGTGGCGGCGCCGAAGCCGCTGATGCGCCTGGTGGACATCGCGGACCTGCTGGCGCGGGAGCGCCCGGCGCTGGTCGCCCAGCCGGAACCGGCGGAGGTCGGCGCGGGCGGCCCTGCCCCGGTGGACGACCAGCCCGCGGACAAGGAGGACGCCTTCGCGTCCGAGGAGCCGGAGGCCCCGGTGCGCCCGCAGGCGCGCACGGGCGGCCTGCGCGTGGTGCCCCTGCACCTGCTGACCGATCCCGCCGCCTACGCCGCGGAGCTCGACGCGCGCGACACCGACCGGGGCGCGGGTGACGCTGGCCGGGATGCGGGTGACGCTGGCCGGGACGCCGCCGCTGCGGCCGACCGAGGTGCGGCTGCTGCCGGACGGGCGGCTGCTGCCGGACGGGACGCGGGCACCGGGAAGCGGGGCGCGGGTGACGCCGAGCGGGTCGTGGGCTCCGGGGTGGAGCCCGAGGTGGCGGCGGAGGCCGGGTTCGCCGACGTGGACGAGCTGTCCCTGGAGGCCTCGTACCTGGTGTCCCGGCTGTCCGAGCTGGGCTGGGCGGAGGAGGTGGCGCGGGTCGTGGAGGAGGGCCGGGGCCGCACCCCGAGGGAGCCGGTCGAGCTCACCGCGACCGACCCCACACCCGGCAACGACCCCACACCCGGCAACGACCCCACACCCGGCAACCGCCCCACACCCGGCAACCGCCCGCCGATCGACAACTCGACGACCAATCACCCGACGCCCGATCGCCCAGCAGCCGATCGCTCGACGCCCGATCGCCCAGCAGTCGATCGCTCGACGGCCGATCGCCCGATAGCCGATCGCTCGACGGCCGATCACTCGACAGCCGATCGCTCGACGGTCGACCGCCCGGCGGCCGAGCAATCAGCGGTTGAGGGCCTGGCGGCCGAGCAGCCGACGACCGAGCGTCCAGCCGTTGAGGGCCGGGAAACCGAGCGTCCGGCGGCCGAGCAGCTGGCGGCCGAGCGTCCTGTGGCTGAGAGCTCGGAGACCGAGCAGCCGGCGGCCGAGCAGCCAGCGACTGGGCGTCCGGCGGCCGAGGGGCCTGTGTCTGCCGAGCACCCTGCGGCGAGCGGTGCGCCGGAGGCCCGGCCGGTCGCCGCGAAGTCCTCGTCCGAGGCCGGTGCGCCTGCCGAAGGCGCGGAGGCGGCCGGCGCAGCGGCCGTTGAGGCGGAGGCCGTGGGACCAGGGGCTGCCGAGTCGGAGAAGACCGGGACCGGGACTGGGACCGGGACCGACGCGGCGACGCCGGCAGGCGCGTCCGACGGGGTGCCGCGCGTGCCCGGACCCCGGCGGGCCGGGCGGCCCGAGGTGCCCGCGCCCAGGGGCGAGGGGGTGTCCGGGGAGCTGGTCGCCGGGCCCGAGGTGGAGTCGCCCGCCGCGCAGGACCGGGGTGTCGCACCCGTCCGGTCGGCGGACGGGTTGGTCACCGAGCCCGAGCCCGACCTGGTCGACGTGCTCGACCCGACCGACGACCCCGTCGACGCCGACGAGCCGGAACCCTCGGCCGGGCGCGCCGCCGCGGGTGGTCGGGGCGCGCGGCCCGTCGAGCCCGACCCGGTCGACGCCCTCGTCGAGCAGCGCCGGTCCGGTGACCTGGCGGACGTCGAGCCCGAGCCGGGCGTCGAGGTCGCGGGCGCAGGGTTGGAGCAGGGGCGTCCGGCGGACGGGCCCGCGCCCTCCCCGGTCAGCGCGGCCGAGGTGCCGCCGCAGGGCGGCACGGTCTCCGACGAGCCCGAGGAGCAGGTCCGCGGGCGCGGCTGAGGGCGCCGCACGCCGAGGGGGCCGCCCCACCAGGGCGGCCCCCTCGGGTCTTGCCGCGAAGCCGGTCGTGCTCAGGAGGGCGGCGCCCGCGCGGGCGCCGCGTCGTGGAGGGGACCGCCGGTCCCGGTGGGCCGCGTCCCCGCGACCCGGCCGGAGCCGGGCGCCGGTCAGCGCTTCTTGAAGCGCCTCAGCATGTCCTGGGCCTTGGCCCGCGTGCGCGGGTCGCGCGCGGCGTTCTTGACCTGCTCGGTGATCCTGCGCCCCTGCGGGCTGCGCGTGAACGCGGTGATCTTGCTGAACAGCGATGCCATGTCCTTCTCCTTCCCCGCACCGTCCAACTTCCCACCCCGCCCAACGGTCAAACCCCCACCCGAGTTCCGAACCGGGCTAAACCGGCGAAACGGTCACCCCGATGGCGCCCGGACCGACGTGCGCCCCGACCGCCGAGCTGACCGGCGCGAGCATCGCCTGCCGCACCCTCGGCACCCGCCCGCGCAGCTCCTCCAGCACCGACTGGGCCCGCTCGAGCGCGTCGAAGTGCTCCACCGCGACGTCCACCTCGAACTCGCCCGCCCGCCGCACCGCCACGTCCACGGCCCGCCGCAGCGCCCGCTCCCCGCCGACGACCCGCTCCAGCGGCACGATCCGCCCACCGTCCACGGTCAGCAGCGGCTTCACCGCGAACGCCGACCCGAGCAGCGCCGCCGCCGCGCCGACCCGCCCGCCGCGCCGCAGGAACTCCAGCGTGTCCACGTAGATCACCTCGGTGCACCGCCCCGCCGTCCGCCGCGCCGCGTCCGCGACCCTGGCCGCGTCCCCGCCCGCCCGCGCCGCCGCTGCCGCCGCGAGCACCGCGTACCCCAGGCTCGTCCCGGCCGTCCCGCTGTCCACCACGGTCACCGGCACCCGCGCCTGCGTCGCCGCCTCGCGGGCCGCCTCGAAGGTGCGGGACAGCGCGCCCGACACGTGCACCGACACCACCGCCTGCGCGCCCGCCGCCGCGAGGTCCGAGTAGGTCCAGAAGAACGCGCCGGGGTCGGGCGGGGCCGTGCTCACGGGTGTTCCCGAGCGCATCGCGGCCACCAGCTCGGCCACCGGGACGCGCGCCTCGTCGTCCGTCCGGTCGCCGAGCCTCACCTGGATCTGCACGACGCCGATGCCCATCTGGTCGGTGACGCGCTCGGGCAGGCACGCGGCCGAGTCGGTGACGATGGCAACTCTCCGGTACATGGGCCCGACGCTAGCCTGATAGGGGGTTACCGGGGGTCGCCCCCAACGGCCCCCCGAGGGTTTCCCGGTGAGCAGGGTCACGTCCCGAAGGTGCGGAACCGGCTGCTACTCGTGGGTAACATCGTGGTGGCCGACACCACCGTGCCAACGCGGTGCCGACATGGCAGGGTCACACCGGCAATCCGGCGACCCACGGCTGAAGCACGGTCGCCCAGTCACGTCCGCCGCCCGTCCGCAGGAGGTCGAAGAGGACCCATGAACATTGTCGTCCTGGTCAAGCAGGTGCCCGACACCTGGTCCGAGCGCAAGCTCAGCGACACCGACCACACCCTCGACCGCGACGCCGCGGACGCCGTGCTCGACGAGATCAACGAGCGCGCCGTCGAGGAGGCGCTGGTCCTCCAGGCCGCGCACGGGGGCGAGGTGACGGTCCTCTCGATGGGTCCCGACCGCGCGACCGACGCCATCCGCAAGGCCCTCTCCATGGGCGCGGACAAGGCGATCCACGTGTCCGACCCCGCGCTGCACGGCTCCGACGCGCTCACCACCGCCAAGGTCCTCGCCAAGGCGCTGGCGACGGTCGAGTTCGACCTCGTCATCGCGGGCAACGAGGCCACCGACGGCCGCGCGGGCGCCGTGCCCGCCATCCTGGCCGAGCTGCTGGGCCTGCCCCAGCTCACGCACGTCCGCAAGGTCACCGTCGAGGGCGGCGTGGTCAAGGCCGTCCGGGAGACCGACGAGGGCGTCGCGCACCTGGAGGCGGGCCTCCCGGCCGTGCTGAGCGTCAACGAGAAGATCAACGAGCCCCGGTACCCGTCCTTCAAGGGCATCATGGCCGCGAAGAAGAAGCCGGTGACCACCCTCACCGCCGCGGACCTCGGTCTGGGCGCGGACGAGGTCGGTCTCGGCGCCGCGTGGACGCAGGTCGTCGAGGCGGCTCCCAAGCCGCCGCGCACCGCCGGTCAGCGCGTCGAGGACGAGGGCGACGGCGGTTCCAAGATCGCCGAGTACCTCGTCGGCCAGAAGCTCATCTGAAGGGGAAGGGGGAACAAGGAATGCCTGAGGTCCTGGTCCTCGTCGACCACGTCGACGGCGAGGTCAAGAAGGTCACCCATGAGCTGCTATCCGCCGCGCGCCGTATCGGCGACCCGGCCGCGGTGGTGGTCGGATCGCCCGGCGTCACGGGCAAGGTGAAGGACTCCCTGGCCCGCTACGGCGCGGTCAAGGTCTACGCGGCCGAGTCCGCCGACGCGGACGCCCTCCTGGTCACCCCGAAGGTCGACGCCCTGCAGGCCGTCGCCGCCACCGCCTCCCCGGCCGCCGTGCTGATCTCGGCGACGCTGGAGGGCAAGGAGGTCGCGGGTCGGCTGGCCGCGCGGCTGGGCTCCGGCCTGCTGTACGACGCGGTCGACGTGGACGCCGACGGCTCCGTGACGCAGTCCGTCTTCGGCGGCGCGTTCGTGGTCAAGGCCAAGTCCACCCGGGGCGTGCCGGTCATCGCCGTGCGCCCCGGCGCCGTCGAGGCCGAGGAGGCCCCGGCCGAGGCGGCCGAGGTCGCCGTCGAGCTGCCCGCCACCGACGCCGCCAAGGTCACCAGGGTGACCGGCCGCGAGGTCCTGGTCGGCGGCGACCGGCCCGAGCTGACCGAGGCGACCGTCGTCGTCGCGGGTGGCCGGGGCGTCGGCAGCGCGGAGAAGTTCGACGTCGTGGAGAAGCTCGCGGACGTGCTCGGCGCGGCCGTCGGCGCCTCCCGCGCGGCGGTCGACTCCGGCTACTACCCGCACCAGTTCCAGGTCGGCCAGACCGGCAAGACGGTGTCGCCGCAGCTGTACATCGCGCTCGGCATCTCCGGCGCGATCCAGCACCGGGCCGGGATGCAGACCTCGAAGACCATCATCGCGGTCAACAAGGACCCGGAGGCCCCGATCTTCGAGATCGCGGACTACGGCGTGGTGGGCGACCTGTTCACCGTCGTCCCGCAGCTGACCGGCGAGGTCGAGAAGCGCAAGGGCTGAGCACCCGCTCCAGCCAGGTCCGAGGGCCGTCCCGCGACGCGGGGCGGCCCTCCGGCTCTTCCCCCTGGAACTCCCCGGATTTCGACGAGCGGACCACCGGCGGATTGCCGGGAGGCGTACCCGGCGGAAATGCCGATCACCCCGGCGCGCAGTTCACCCGGCTGCCACCGAGGCGTCACCGGAAAAACCTGACAACCGTCGCCGAGCGCTCGGTACACACGTGCCATGACGCAGCCGCAACTGCTTGTCAGCACCGGGAGCACCGCCGAGCGCGGCGCGGGCTACTCCCTCCTGGTCGCCAGGGACGGCGACGAGGTCGTCGCCGCGCAACGCCTGCGGCACCGGGTCTTCGCCGAGGAGATGGGCGCGGCCCTGAGCACCCCCGTCCCCGGCCTCGACATCGACCCCTTCGACGAGTTCTGCGACCACCTCGTGGTCCGCGACGACGCCACCGGCGAGATCGTGGGCACCTACCGGATGCTGCCGCCGGAGCGGGCGCGCGAGGCGGGCGGCCTCTACTCCGACACCGAGTTCGACCTGACCGCGCTCGACGGCCTGCGCCCGCAGATCGTCGAGACCGGCCGCTCCTGCGTGCACCCCGACCACCGCTCCGGCGCGGTCGTCTCCCTGGTGTGGGCCGGGATCGCCCGGTACATGCTGCTGTCCGGGCACTCCTGGCTGGTCGGCTGCGCCTCCGTGCCGCTGGGCGACGGCGGCGCGCACGCGGCGGGCGTGTGGGACCAGGTGTCGGCCAAGAACCTCGCCCCCGAGGAGCACCGGGTCGTGCCGCGCTCGCCGTGGGACGTGGACGCGGTCGCGCGCGGCGGGCGGGTCGCGGTGCCGCCGCTGCTCAAGGGGTACCTGCGGCTCGGCGCGTGGGTGTGCGGGCGGCCCGCGCACGACCCGGCGTTCGGCGTGGCGGACCTGCTCGTGCTGCTGTCCATGGAGCGGGTCGACCAGCGGTACCTGAAGTTCTTCCTGGGCGAGGTCGGCTGATGGCCGCGCACGCCTGGATGCCCCTGTCGCCGTGCGGCGACGGGTGCGTGGCCGAGGGCGCGACGGTCGGCAGGGCGCGGGCGGCGCTGCGGTTCGCCGGGCTGGCGGGCGTGCTGGCCGCCGGGGCGCTCGTGGCGCCTGCCGCGCTGGTGCTGCGCGGGCGGGCGCGGGAAGCGCTGCTGCGCGGGTGGTTCCGGCTGATGGTGCGGGCCTCCGGGGTCGAGGCGCGCGTGGTGGGGGAGCGGCGGTTCCAGGGCACGCCGGGGCGCGGGGTGCTCGTGGTCGCCAACCACGTGTCCTGGTTGGACGAGCTGGTCATCGACTCGGTGCAGCCCATCCGGATCGTCGCCAAGCGCGACATCCGGTCGTGGCCGGTGCTCGGCTGGGTCATCACCGCCGCGCGCACCGTCTACCTGGACCGGGAGCGGCTGCGGCTGCTGCCGGGGACGGTCGCGGAGCTGGCGGCGGCGCTGCGGTCCGGCGCGGCGGTGGGGGTGCACGCGGAGGGGACGACCTGGTGCGGCAGCGAGTCGGGGCCGTTCCGGCCCGCGCTGTTCCAGGCCGCGCTCGACGCGGGCGTGCCGGTGCGGCCGGTGGCGCTGCGGTACCTGCGCGGCGGGGTGGCGACCACGCGGCCCGCGTACGTGGGGGCGGACGGGCTGCTGGACGCGATCTGGCGGGTGGTGCGGACCGGCGGGCTGGTCGTGGAGGTGCACGTGCTGGACGAGATCGCGCCCGGCCGCGCGGCCGACCGGCGGGAGCTGGCGGCGCTGGCGCAGTCGGCCACCGAGCGGGTGCTGCCGCCGGGGACGGCGGTGGGGGCGGGGCACCGGGCCGTCGTGGCGGCGCGGGCTCCGGGGATGGTCGCGCCGGGGGTTCCGGCCGGGGTGGTCCTGCCGCCGGTGGTCCTGCCGCCGGGCGCGGCGAGCGCCGAGGTGGTCGTCCCGCGCCGGGGCAGGAGCGGTCGGCGGCGGCTGAGCCGGAAGGGCTGACGGGCGTGCGGTCCGAGTGGCGGCGGGAAGTCCTCCGCCGCCTCCGGGCGCCGCCGGGAAACCCGCGTCCGCGCGGCTGCCCCGAACGGGAAACCTGGTTGACCTCCAGTGCGGTCGAGGTAGGAACATGGGACGGGTGACCCCACGTGACACCCGACCCGACGGCGACCCCCACGACCTCCCCACCACCGCCCTCGGGGCCGCCGACGTGAGCGCCGCCGCGCGCCGGTCCGCAGGACCGGGTGCCACCTCCACGACCGCCGCAGGGGCCTCCGAGGGCGCCGCCGGGGCTGCTACCGGGACCAAGTCCGGCGCCACCGCCGCCGACGCCCCCGAGGTCGCCACCGCAACCACCACCGAGCCCGGCCTGTGGGCCCCCGAGAACCGGGGCCCCGTCACCGGCATGGTCCTGCTGATCACCCTGCTCGCGTTCGAGGCCATGGGCGTCAGCACCGCGATGCCCCGCATGGTCGCCGACCTCGACGGCCAGGCGTTCTACTCGTGGCCGTTCCTCGGGTTCCAGGCCGCCAGCGTCGTCGCGGTCGTGCTGTCCGGCCGGGTCTGCGACCGGATCGGCCCGCGCTTGCCGCTGCTCGTCGGCCCCGCCCTGTTCGTCGTCGGGCTCGCCGTCGCCGGGATCGCCCAGGACATGACCCTGCTCATGGCGGGCAGGGTGCTCCAGGGCCTCGGCGCGGGCGCCCAGATCGTCGCCGTCTACGTCCTGATCGGCCTGGTCTACCCCGAGCGGCTGCGGCCCGCCGTGTTCGGCGCGCTGTCCGCCGCCTGGGTGGTGCCCTCGCTCGTCGGGCCCGCCGTCGCGGGCTGGCTCACCGAGAACCTGAGCTGGCGGTGGGTGTTCCTCGGCCTGGTCCCGCTGGTCGCGGTCGGGTTCGCGCTGGTCCTGCCGGTGCTGCGCGCGCTGCCGCCGCACCGGGGCGAGGAGCCCGCCCGCCGGGGGCTGCCGCTGGCCGCGTTCGGGGCGGGCGGCGGCGTCGCCGGGCTCAGCTGGGCCGCGCAGCACCCCGGCTGGGCCAGCCTCGCGCTCGGCGCCGCCTCGCTGGCCGTGCTGATGCCGTCGCTGCGCGTCCTGCTGCCGAAGGGCACGCTCACCGCCCGGCGCGGCCTGCCCGTCACCATCCTGGCCAGGGGCCTGCTCGCGGGCACGTTCTTCGCCGTCGAGGCGTTCATCCCGCTCACCCTGACCACCGTGCACGGCTACTCGGCCACCGCCGCGGGCATCCCGCTCACGCTCAGCGCCCTCGGCTGGTCCGCCGCGTCCGTGTGGCAGTCCCGCCGCACGGACATCCCGCGCGAGACCCTGGTCCGCTGGGGCTTCACCGTCAGCGCCGTCGGCATCGCGTCCGTGACCCTCATCGCACCGAGCTGGGGACCGGCCTGGCTGACCGCCGTGCTGTGGGGCATCGGGGGCCTCGGCGTCGGCATGGCCATGTCCAGCCTGAGCGTGCTCACCCTCGCCGCGTCCACCGACGCCGACCGGGGCTTCAACTCCTCGGCCCTGCAGGTGAGCGACATGCTCGGTTCGGCCCTGCTGGTCGGCCTCGGCGGCGTCGTGCTCGCCGCCGCGCCGAACCTGACCGCCGCCGTCATCCCCCTGGACCTGCTCATGGCCGCTCTCGCGGTGCTCGGTGCCGTGCTCACCGGACCGCGCTGCCGGGCTACCCTGGACGACTGATGGCCTACTTCGACCACGCCGCCACGACCCCCGTCCTCCCCGAGGCGATCGCGGCGCTGACCGAGGCGTTGTCCCGCACGGGCAACGCCTCGTCGCTGCACACCTCGGGGCGCAGGGCGCGCAGGCTGGTCGAGGAGGCGCGCGAGGACATCGCCGACGCGCTCGGCGCGAAGCCGTCCGAGGTGCTGTTCACCGCGGGCGGCACGGAGAGCGACAACCTGGCCGTCAAGGGCGCCTACTGGGCGCGGCGGCGCGAGGGCCGCAACCGGGTCGTGGCCGGGGCCGTCGAGCACCACGCGGTGCTGGACGCGGTCGACTGGCTGGCCGAGCACGAGGGCGCCGAGGTCACCCTGGTCGAGCCCGACGCGGCCGGGCGGATCACGCCCGACGCGCTGCGGGCGGTGCTGGGCGAGGACGTCGCGCTGGTCACCGCCATGTGGGCGAACAACGAGGTCGGCACGGTCAACCCGGTCGCCGAGCTGTCCGCCGCCGCCGCCGAGTTCGGGGTTCCGCTGCACACCGACGCCGTGCAGGCGGTCGGCGCGGTGCCGGTCTCGTTCGCGGACAGCGGCGCGGGGGCGCTCACGGTCAGCGGGCACAAGATCGGCGCCCCGTACGGGATCGGCGCGCTGCTGCTCGGGCGGCAGGTCGGCGTCACCCCGCTGCTGCACGGCGGCGGGCAGGAGCGGGACGTGCGCTCCGGCACGCTGGACGTGCCCGCGATCGCGGCGTTCGCGGTGGCGGTGCGGCACGCGGTGGAGCGGCGGGAGGCGTCGGCGGCGAGGCTGCGGGCGCTGCGGGACCAGCTGGTCGGCGCGGTGCGCGCGGCGGTGCCGGACGTGATCGTCAACGGCGACCCCGAGGACGGGCTGCCGGGGCACGCGCACCTGACGTTCCCCGGCTGCGAGGGCGACAGCCTGCTGATGCTGCTGGACGCCAGGGGCGTGGAGTGCTCGACCGGCTCGGCCTGCACGGCCGGGGTCGCCCAGCCCAGCCACGTGCTGCTGGCCATGGGCGTCGACCCGGTGCTGGCGCGCGGGTCGCTGCGGTTCACGCTCGGCTGGACGTCGACCGAGGCCGAGGTGCGCGAGCTGGCGGGCGTCATCGGACCGGTCGTGGAGCGGGCCCGCTCGGCGGGCATCGCGGGGATGCGCAGGCACAAGGCGGAGGTGTGACGGGGATGCGGGTGCTCGCGGCGATGAGCGGCGGGGTCGACTCGGCCGTGGCGGCGGCGCGCGCCGTCGAGGCCGGGCACGACGTGACCGGGGTGCACCTGGCGCTGTCGGCGAAGCCGGGGACGCTGCGCACCGGGTCGCGCGGGTGCTGCACGATCGAGGACTCGCACGACGCCCGGCGGGCCGCCGACGTGCTCGGCATCCCGTTCTACGTGTGGGACTTCGCGGAGCGGTTCACCGAGGACGTGGTGGAGGACTTCGTCGCGGAGTACGCGGCGGGGCGCACGCCCAACCCGTGCCTGCGGTGCAACGAGCGGATCAAGTTCGAGGCGCTGCTGGACAAGGCCATCGCGCTCGGGTTCGACGCGGTGTGCACCGGGCACTACGCGCGGCTCGACGTCGTGGACGGCCTGGTGGAGCTGCGGCGCAGCGCCGACGGGGGCAAGGACCAGTCGTACGTGCTGGCCTCGCTCACGCGCGAGCAGCTGGCGCACGCGATGTTCCCGCTCGGCGGGTCGACCAAGGTCGAGGTGCGGGCGGAGGCGGCGCGCCGCGGGCTGTCGGTGGCGGCGAAGCCGGACAGCCACGACATCTGCTTCATCCCGGACGGCGACACGCAGGGGTTCCTGACCAAGCGCCTCGGGCAGCGCGCGGGCGTGCTCGTGGACGACGAGACCGGCGCGGTGCTGGGGCAGCACGTGGGCGTGCACGGGTTCACCGTGGGGCAGCGCAAGGGCCTCGGCATCGACGCGCCCGCCCCGGACGGGCGGCCCCGGTACGTGCTGTCGCTGGAGCCGGTGTCGGGCACGGTCCGGGTGGGGGCGGCGGAGCGGCTGGCCGTGCGCGAGATCGTGGCGGTGCGGCCGGTGTCGCGGGTGGACTGGTCCGGGCCGGTGGAGTGCGTGGCCCAGGTGCGCGCGCACGGCGGCACCGCCCCCGCGATCGCGGAGCTGGTCGGCGAGGAGCTGGTGGTGCGCCTGCGCGAGCCGCTGTCGGGCGTGGCGCCGGGGCAGGCGGTGGCGGTCTACCGGGAGGACCCGGAGGGCGGCGACCTGGTGCTGGCCAGCGCGACGATCGAGCGGACCGGGGTCTAGCGGCGGGGTGGTCGCCACGCGGTGCGCCGCGGTGTTCGCGACAAACGCAATGCGTTCGCAATGCACTGCGGGTCGTGTTCCGGGGTGTCAAGGAGGGCCAGTGGTCCGCCGACCACATCGCGCGGCACGACGTGACCCTCGACGAGGTTCGTGAAGCGATCCTCGAACGTCCTCACTGGCAGGAGAAGGGCAAGAACGACACGACCCCGATCTGCGGTCGCGCTCACGCGGGGAGGCACTCGTTCGTGGTGGCGGTCGACGATGGCGGAGAGGCGTTCGTCGTCAGCCGCGCGGGACGTGAACCCCGGTGAGAAGCGGACCTTTCAGCGGAAGGCGGTGCGGTGATGGCCGAGCGGGACGAGGTCCTTCCTCGGGCGGTGGAGGAGCTCGAGGAGTTGGCCTCCTACTACGACACCCACGACACCTCCGGTGAGATGGCGAACGGCAGCGGGTCGACCCCCGGCCCATGAAGACCACCTCGCTCCGGTTGCCCGCCGACGTCGTCGACGCGCTCAGGGAGCTCGCGAGGTCCCGAGGTGTCCGGTGCACGGCGCTGCTCAGGGAGATCGTCGAGCGGGCGCTCAGCGGCAGTCGTTCCGCGGGGGGCGAGGAGTTCGCCCGGATCGATCGGCGGCTGGCCCGCATCGAGGCCAGCGTCCTGGGGGCGGGGCCCGGCGGCGCGGCGGGACGGTCGGGGGGTTCCTCCGTCGGCGCACCGGGGTCGCACCGGGATCGCGGCCGGAGCGGCGCGCGGGCGACTCGTGCCGTGCGGCGGAAGCGCGCCAGCGGGGTCGTGCGCCGGGTGGCGGGCACGCGCTGAGCGGGGGCGGCGGATCAGGTCGTCGCCCAGCCGAGCAGCCACACCACGACCGTCACCAACCCGACCACGAAGCACAGCAGCACCACCACGACCCCCACCAGCACCCCCAGGTGCACGTGCCACGGGCTGTCGCGGTCCTCGGTCACCGCCAGCTCGCCCGCCAGCTGCTCGGCCACCGCCCGCCGCAGGTCGGTCAGCCGGTTGCGCGCCGTCTCGCTCCCGGCGGACCCGTCCGGTCCGCCCTCGGGCTCCAGCCAGTTCATCGCCGCCAGCCGGGACTCCGGCGTGCGGTAGGCCCGCTCGAACGCGGCTAACTCCGCCTCGTCCCGCACCTCCAGCAGGTAGCTCCACCGGCCCGCCTGCACCGGGTCGCCCAGCAGCCGGTACACCGAGGCCAGCCGGTCCCGCAGGTCGAGCCGCGCCGGGTAGCTGCACACCAGCCCCACCAGCCGCTGGCGCGCCCGCAGCACGCTCGCCAGATCGCCGCGCGCCACCTCCTCGGCAGCCCTCCGCAGCGTCGCATCGACCGGCATACGCGACATGCTCCCAGCCGGCACAAGCCCCGTGGTGGGTCCTTTGGACTGAACCGGTTCCCCGACGGCAGGATCAGCGGGGTGCTCCCCACGACCCTGGTGCTGTTCGGGCTCTCCTGGTGGCTCGGGCTGCACCTGCTCGCCCGCGACCCGCGCGCACCGCTGCTCCGCCGCAGCGCGGCGGGCCTGCTCGCCCACGCGGTCGCGCTCGCCGTCCAGCCCGCCCCCGCGCTGCTGCTCGCGCTGCCCGCCGTGGCCTGGACGGGCGCGCTCGCCTGCGGGCTCGGGCCGCGCTGGGACCGGGTCTGGGCGTGGACCGCGCCACCGCTGCTCGCCGCCGCCTGGTTCTTTCCCCCGATCGTGTTGCCACCGCTGGTGTTCGCGCTCGTCCTGCACGTGCGCGGCGGGCCGCCGAGGCCGCTGCTGGCCGTCGCCACCACCACGTTCGGCCTCGGCACCGCCCTGCTGGTCGGCGACCTGCTCCCGGAACCGGTGCTGCTGCTCGCGATCGGCGTCGACCTGCTGCTGCTGGGGGTGCTCGTCGTGGCGGCCGACGCGTTCGACGGGGGCGAGGCGTTCCGCGCCGGACTGCTCCGCTCGCTGCTCGTCTCCACCGCCACCGCCGCGCTCTTCGCCGCCCAGGTGGCGCTCCTCGCCCCGAGCAGGCCGCTGCTGTTCGGCGTGATCGCCACCGCGATCGCCGTCCAGGCGCTGGCGGGTCCGCTCGCCGCGCTCGCCGACCGGGTCGCGCTCCCCGGCGCCGCGGCCCAGCGCGCCGAGTTGCGCGCCGCCGCCGAGTCGCTGTCCAAGCGCGCCCCGCTGCCCGTCGCCGAACTGCCCGCCGCCGACCTCGCCAAGCTCACCCGCCGCGCGCTCAGCCACTACGGCGACCTCGGCCGCCTCGTCGCCAGCCCGCTCACCGCGCTCCCGGTCGTCGACGCCCGCCTCGCCGCGCGCGGGGCGCCCGACCAACCCCTCGAACGGGCCGCCGAGCTGAAGGCGCTCCTGCGCGAGGGCATCCGGCGGCTCAAGCCCGCCGACGGCGAGTTCGGCACCAGCGACGAGTGGCGGCACTACAACGCGCTGCACTTCTACTACGTCGTGGGACTGCGCCCGCACAGCGCGCGCACCAAGCGCGAGAACCTCGACCCGGTCGCCAGGCAGGCCCTCGCCTGGTTCGCGACCCAGGTCCCCGAGCGCACCCTGCACAACTGGCAGACCGCGGGGGCCAAGCTGATCGCCGCCGACCTGGCCGCGCTGTCCGCGCAGGTCACCCGGTCCTGACTGGCAGGAGTCGGCAGCGTCCGGCGTGGCCTCGGCAGTGCCGCGCGCCCGAGCATCGACCCCATGACGACCCACACCACCCCGCAGGGAGCCAACCCCGCCCCGCGCCGTCCCGCCCTGCTCCGCTCGGCCCTCGTGCTCGACGGCGCGGGTTCCGCCGCGTGCGGCGCGCTCCTCCCGCTCGTCCCGCTCGACCTCGGCCTGCCCCGCCCGCTCCTGCTCGCCCTCGGCGCGTTCCTGCTCGGGTACGGCGCGTGCGCGTTCCTGGCGGGCCGCACCCCCACCCGTGCGAGGGCGCTCGCCGTCATCGCCTTCAACACCGCCTGGGTGGCCGCGAGCGCGCTCGTCGTGGCCTCGGGGTGGTTTCCGCTCACCACCGCCGGTCTGGTGGTCCTGGTGGCGCAGGCGCTCGCCGTCGCCGCGGTCACCGCGCTCCAGGCCGTCGGCCTGCGCCGCGCGACCCGCCCCGCGCGCGACTGACCCGCCCCCGCCGGGAGCGGGCGCACCACCCCACCCGCTCCCGGTGGGACACTTGCCGGGTGGACGTCACCCCCTGGCCCGCCGGAGCGGCAACCGGTATCGGCTCGCTCCCCGGCACCGACCCGCACGAGGCCGCCCGCCTGGTGTTCGGCGAGCTGCCCGACCTGCCGCACCTGCCCGAGCTGCCCGCGCGCGGCGTCGGGGCCGACCTGACCGGGCGGACCGCCGCGCTGCTGGTGGACCTGCCCGTGGAGGTCGTCCCGTCCGGCTACCGGGTCGCCGCCCACCCCGGTCGCGACCACCGCCGCGCCCAGGACCTGCTCAGCTGGGACCTCGACGCCCTCGAGGAGGCCGCCGCCGCCACCAAGCCCGCCGTGGTGAAGGTCCAGGCCGCCGGGCCGTGGACGCTCGCCGCGACCGTCGAGCTGGTGCGCGGCCACCGGGTGCTCACCGACCGGGGCGCGCTGCGCGAGTTCACCGAGTCGCTGGTGGAGGGCCTGTCCCGGCACACCGCCGAGGTCGCCCGACGCACCGGCGCGAAGGTCGTGGTGCAGCTGGACGAGCCCGCGCTGCCGTCCGTGCTGCGCGGCCTGCTGCCCACCCCGTCCAAGCTCGGCACCGTCCCCGCCGTGCCCGAACCGGAGGCGCAGGCGCTGCTGGAGAGCGCCATCGCCCCGTTCGACGACGTGATCGTGCACTGCTGCGCGCCAGGGCCGCCGGTGAACCTGATGCGCAGGGCCGGGGCGAAGGCCGTCGCGCTGGACGTGTCCCTGGTGGAGCGGGCGATGCTGGACGAGCTGGGGGAGGCGTGGCAGGAGGGGCTGGTGCTGCTGCTGGGCCTGCTGCCGGGCGCCGACCCGGCCACCCCGATCGACCTGAGGACCGCCGCGAGGCCCGCGCTGGACCTGGCCGACCGGCTCGGCTTCCCGCGCTCGGTGCTGGCCACGCACGCCGTCCCCACGCCCTCGTGCGGCATGGCGGGCGCGAGCCAGGGCTGGGTCCGCCGCGCCCTCGCGCTGTCCCGCGACCTCGGCAAGGCGTTCCTGGAACCGCCCGACACCTGGTGATCGCGCTCCACCGTGGACTGTCCCGGAAGGACGGTCCACGGTGGACGGTCACGTCAGCAGGGTCAGCGTCGCCCACCCGGTCCCGCACACCAGCAGCGTCGACAGCGCGCCCAGCGCCAGCGCCCTGGGGCCGGTGCGCAGCAACGCCTTCGGCCGCACCGCCGTGCCCAGCCCGAACATCGCCGCCGCCAGCAGCACCGTCGCCGCGACCTTCCCGCCGTCCAGCACCACCTGCGGCAGCACCCCCGTCGACCGCAGCGCCGCCAGCCCCGCGAACCCCACCAGGAACAGCGGCACCACCGGCGCCCCCGACCCGCGCCCGCCGCCCACCAGCGCCACGACCGGCGCCAGCAGCGCCACCCGGCTCAGCTTCACCGCCATCGCCGCCGCCAGCCCCGACGCGGGCGCGGCAGCCGCCACCTGCCCCACCTCGTGCACGCTCAACCCGATCCACAGCGGCGACGCGCCCAGCAGCGGCAGCGCCAGCATCGCCAGCGTGCCGAACAGCGTCACCAGCGCCACGCTCGTCGCCACGTCCTCGTCCCGCCGCTCGACCACGCCCTCCACGGCCGCCACCGCCGACGCCCCGCAGATCGAGAACCCCGTCGCGACCAGCGTCGACAGCCCGCGCGGCAGCCCGAGCAGCCCGCCGATCCACCGGGTGCCCAGGAACGTGACCGCGACCGTCGCCACCACCGCGACCAGCACGCCCGGCCCCAGCTCCAGCACCACCGGCAGCGACAGCTGCAACCCCAGCAGCACCACGCCCAGGCGCAGCAGCTTCTTCGTGGCGGCGGACAGGTCGGGCAGGCGCCCTCCGACGAGGACGCCCAGCAGCAGGGCAGCGATCAGCACCCACAGATCGTCCGCCGCGTCAAGTGCTCCCGGTAGGCGGGAATCCGCTCTTCAGCCATACCCTCCGGCTATGGCCGACCCCGACCTGACCACCCTGCGGCTGCTCGTCCTGGTCGGCGAGCTGGGCAGCCTCAGCCGCGCCGCCGCCGCGCTGGGCGTTGCCCAGCCGTCCGCGAGCAAGCGCCTGACCGCCGCCGAGCGCGCGCTCGGCGTGGTTCTGGTCGAGCGCGGCAGCCGGGGCTCCGCGCTCACCCCGGCCGGGACGGTGCTGGCCGAGCGCGCCCGCCGCGCGCTGGCCGAGGTGGAGGGCCTGGTGGAGGCCGCGCGGGCGCTGCGGGCCGAGCGGGACGCCGAGCTGGCCGTCGCCGCGAGCATGACCGTCGCCGAGCACCTCGCGCCCGGCTGGGTCGGCGGACTGCGCCGCGCGCGCCCCGACCTGCGCGTCGGCCTGCGGGTGACCAACTCCGAGTCGGTGTGCGCGCTGGTCAGGGCGGGCGAGGTCGCCCTCGGCTTCGTGGAGGCCCCCGGCCCGCTGCCGGGGCTGAGCAGCCGGAAGGTCGCCGTGGACCGGCTGGTGCTGGTGGTGCCGCCCGGCCACCCGTGGACCCGCCGCAAGGCCCCGCTGCCGCCCGCCGAGCTGGCCGCCACGCCCCTGGTGGTGCGCGAGCGGGGGTCGGGCACCAGGGACACCCTGGACCGCCTCCTGCCTGCCGCCTGCCCGCCCGCGCTGGAGCTGGGCTCGTCGGCGGCGGTGCTGGGCGCGGTCGTCGCGGGCGCGGGACCCGCCGTGCTGAGCGCGCTCGCGGTCGCCGCCGACCTCGCGGCGGGCAGGCTCGCCGCCGTCCCCGTCGACCTCGACCTGCGCCGCGCCCTGCGCGCGGTGTGGCCGTCCGGTCGCAGGCTGGTGGGTCCGGCCGCCGAACTCCTCGCACTCGCCCTGCGCGACGCGGGCGCGTAGTTCAATGGGGACATGCGCTGGTTCCGCCGCAAACGCCCCGAGCCCCCGCCCGCCCCCGTCCACCTGCCGAACCCGGCCGAGGCGGCGGTGGCCTTCTGGGAGCGCTGGCACGCCCTGCTGCCCCGGATCAGCGGCGCGCTCGGCGACGGGCAGCCGCAGCGCGTCGAGCACGAGATGTGCGAGCTGGTCGCCTCCGTGCACCCCCGGCTGGAGTTCGCGATCCAGCGCGGCAGGCGCGCGGTGTACGCGCTCGTGCTCAGCAGCCGCGAGGACCCGGTGGTGCGCCCCTACACCGACGCCTGGAAGGCCGCCGCGCCGCACGAGGACATGATCTGGGAGTACCACGACTCGGTGCCGCCCGTGCCGGACACCGACGAGGTCACCGTCAACATCGGCGAGCACCGGCTGCCGCTGGCCGACATCCGGCTGCTCACCGAGCCGACCGACGACGGCGTGGTCGACGTGGTCGTGCACCACCCGGTGTTCGCCGACCTCGGCGAGGACGACCGGATGCGGGTGGCGTTCCTCGCGCTGGACGCGGCGCTGGGGGAGCGGGTGGCCGCGGGCGTGGTGGGCCGGGTGGAGCTGTCGCTCACCGACGGGCCGCGCTCCATCACGCTGCCGGAGTTCCGCCGGGCGTTCGAGCCGTCCGAGGACTGACCGGGCAGCGCGCGGGCGGGCCGTCCGCGCGCCCCGGCCGTCCACCGGGGACCGTCGGTGGTCCTGGCTAGGCTGCTGCCGTGACCAGCGACGACCACTCCTCCCCCGACCCCGCCGCGGACCGGGGCGACGACCTCGCCACCACCCCCGGCGCGCCCGCGGCCGACGCCCCCGACGGCGTGCGCGCCCAGGGGCTGGAGGACGTGCCCGCCGACGCCCGCGACCGGCACCGCGCGCTCGCCGAGGAGGTGCGCGCCCACCAGTTCCGCTACTACGTGCTCGACGCGCCCACGATCTCCGACGGCGAGTTCGACGCGCTGCTGCGCGAGCTCCAGTCCCTGGAGGACGCCCACCCCGGCCTGGCCACCCCGGACTCGCCCACCCAGCAGGTCGGCGGCACGTTCTCCACCGAGTTCACCGCCGTCGACCACCTGGAGCGGATGCTCAGCCTGGACAACGCGTTCGACGAGGACGGGCTGCGGGCGTGGTTCGAGCGGGTCGGCAAGGAGGTCGGCGACGCGGCGCGGTTCCTGTGCGAGCTCAAGGTCGACGGGCTCGCGATCAACCTGCTGTACGAGCGCGGCAGGCTGGTCCGGGCCCTGACCAGGGGCGACGGCCGCACCGGCGAGGACGTCACGCTCAACCTGCGCACCCTGCGGGACGTCCCCGAGGTGCTTGCGGGCACCGACGAGTGGCCGGTCCCCGAGCTGGTCGAGGTGCGCGGCGAGGTGTACTTCGCCGTCGAGGACTTCCTGGAGCTCAACGCGAAGCTGGTCGAGGCGGGCCTGCCGCCGTTCGCGAACCCGCGCAACACCGCCGCGGGCTCGCTGCGGCAGAAGGACCCGAAGGTCACCGCGTCCCGCAGGCTGCGCATGGTGTGCCACGGCATCGGCAAGCGCGCCGGGTTCGAGCTGGAGCGCCAGTCCGACGCGTACGCGGCGCTGCGCGCCTGGGGGCTGCCCACCTCCGAGCACACCGCCGTCGTGGCGACGTTCGACGAGGTGTGGGCGCGCGTCGCGCACTGGGGCGAGCACCGGCACGACGCCGCGCACGAGATCGACGGGCTCGTGGTGAAGGTGGACGAGGTCCCGCTGCAGCGCAGGCTCGGCAGCACCTCGCGCGCGCCCCGCTGGGCCATCGCGTTCAAGTACCCGCCGGAGGAGGCCACCACGACGCTGCTCGACATCGGCGTCCAGGTCGGCCGCACCGGGCGGGTCACCCCGTTCGCGATCATGGAACCGGTGAAGGTGGCGGGCTCCACGGTGGCCCGCGCGACGCTGCACAACGCGTCCGAGGTCAAGCGCAAGGGCGTGCTCATCGGCGACCGGATCGTCATCCGCAAGGCGGGCGACGTGATCCCCGAGGTGCTCGGCCCGGTCGTGGACGTGCGCCCGGCGGACGCCAGGGAGTTCGTGATGCCCGCGTCCTGCCCGGAGTGCGGGCACGCGCTGCGCCCCATGAAGGAGGGGGACGTGGACATCCGCTGCCCCAACGCCGAGGGGTGCCCCGCGCAGCTGCGGGAGCGGTTGGCCTACCTGGCGTCCCGGTCCGCGCTGGACATCGAGGTGCTCGGGTACGAGGGCGCGGCGGCGCTGGCGTCGTCCGAGGTGTACGGCAACGAGGCGGACCTGTTCGACCTCACCGCCGAGGACCTGCTGCGCGTGGACCTGTTCCGCAACCAGGACGGCGCGCTGGTGACGAACGGCGCGAAGCTGCTGGAGAACCTGGAGGCCGCCAAGTCGCAGCCGCTGTGGCGGGTGCTGGTGGCCCTGTCGATCCGCCACGTGGGGCCGACGGCGGCGCGCGCGCTGGCGGTGGAGTTCGGCGGCGTGCAGGCCATCCTGGACGCCGAGGAGGCCGACCTGGCGGCGGCGGGCGGGGTCGGGCCGACGATCGCGGTGGCGGTGCGGGAGTGGGCGCGGACCCCGTGGCGGCAGGAGGTCGTGCGCCGCTGGGCGGCGGCGGGGGTGCGCATGGTGGACGAGCGCGACACCACGATCCCGCGCAACCTGGAGGGGTTGTCGATCGTGGTCACCGGGACGCTGGCGGACTTCTCCCGCGACGAGGCCAAGGACTCGATCCTGGTGCGGGGCGGCAAGGCGGTCGGGTCGGTGTCGAAGAAGACGGCGTTCGTGGTCGTGGGGGACAACCCCGGCGGCAAGGCGGACAAGGCCGCGCAGCTGAAGGTGCCGGTGCTGGACGAGGCCGGGTTCCGGGTGCTGCTGGAGCGGGGGCCGGAGGCCGCCGCGGCGGTCGCGGTGGTGGGGGCGCCGGAGGAAGTGGCGCCGGTGGAGGGGGCGCCGGTGGAGGGGGTGCCGGTGAAGGGGGCCGAGGTGGCCGCGAGGTCGGGGGAGGGGACGGGCGAGAGCGCTTCCACGACTGAGGGGACGGCTGGGGAGAGCGCTCCCACGGACGGGAGCGCGGGTGGGGAGAGCGCTCCCACGGGTGGCTCGGTCGTGCAAGGGGAGGGGAGCGCGACGGAGTGAACCGCCGCTGAACCCGCCGGCTCCGGGCTGTCGGGCGTTGTCGGGCCGCGTGGCCTTGCCGGGCTGTCGGGCGTTGTCGGATCGCCTGGTCTTGCCGGGCCGGCGGGCGTTGTCGGGGGTGCGGTCCGGGGCCGCCTGGCCTTGCCGGGGGTGCGGTGCGAGGACGCCGGGCGTTGCCGGGGCCGCGGTCGGAACGAGGGCGCCGGGGCGCTGTCAGAACGGGGGTGCCGGGGCCGCCGTCGGAACGGGGGCGCCGGGTGTCGCCGGGGCGCCCGAGGCGCGGCCGGACCGCCCGCGCCACCAGCTCACCGCCGGTACGGGATCACCTTGCCCTGGAAGGCGCCGTTGGGCTGGTTGGGGATCCCCGTCGCGCGCGTCGTCTCCTCGGCCTCCGCCAGGACCCGCTCGCGGAGCGCGGTGTCGCGCGCGGCCTGCTCGTAGAGGTGCTCCACGAGCGCCGCGCGCGGCAGGCGGGTGAGGGCGGTGCGGAGCTCGTCGTCCTCGGCGTCCGGCGCGGGCACGGTCTCGCCCCGGTCGAGCAGCACCAGGCCCACGGCGACGCAGTGCTTGCAGAAGAACCCCTGCTCCCCGTACGGGCAGGCGCAGGTCCCCCGCAGGTTGCCCTCGGCGTCCCAGGTCAGCGTGATCGAGTACTCCGAGCTGCCGCGCACCACCCCGGTCACGTGCCTGGGGTGGTGCACCACGGAGACCACGGCGTCCCGGTAGGCCAGTCCGCGCCAGTAGGACTTGTGGCCCGCGCGGTGCCGCAACAGGGCAGGGGTGAGCGTCGCCATGTGCGGTATCCAACACCGTGCGGCCCGCCGCGCTCGTGCCCCTCGTTCGGGAAGCCCACCGCCATCCGCGCGACGGGCCCGCCGGCGCTCAGACCGCTGGCGCTCAGGCCACCGGCGCTCAGTCCGGCAGCACCACGGCGACGATCCCCGCCAGGTGCGCCAGCCGCGCGACCTCGGCCGCCCGGAACATCGGCCCGCCCGGCCGCCCCACCAGCAGCACCCGGTCGGCGCGGCCCAGCGGCGTGGCCGCCAGCTCCGTGCCCAGCTCCCGCCAGGTCTCCGGGACCCAGCCGTCCTCGCCGTCCAGCACCGTCGCCCTGGCCAGCGGCATCCACGGCGGCAGCTCCACGCTCTCCGGCGCCGCCGCCGACGCGGTCACCCGGTAGCCGCCCCCGTCGATCTCGATCACCACGGCCCACCCGGCGCGGATGATCTTCGGCACGCCCTCGGTGAACACCGCGAGCCCCTTGGCGGGCTCGTCGGCGACCTCCTCCACCAGCTCCAGCTCCCGGTGCGTGTTCAGCACCCCGGCGTACGGCCGGACCGCGTCGACCTCGACGCCCTCCACCGACTCCGCCGCGGTGATCAGCCCGTCGGGCAGCCGCCCGGACGGCAGCTCCACGACCAGGTCGTCGATGGCGACCCCCGGCGACCGCTCCACCACGTCCACGCTCAGGATGTCGGCCCCGATCTCGCCGAGGGCCGACGCCACGGCGCCGAGCGTGCCGGGACGGTCCGGGAGCTGGACGCGGATCAGGAAGGACACGGTGCACGCCTCCAGGCTTGCTGCGGAACTGCGGAACTGCTGGGCTGCGGAACCCCTGGACTGCCGGACTGCCGGACTTCGGCACCCGCCAGCCGGTGATTGTCTCAGACGGAGCCTCGCTCCCCGACCCGCGCCGTGCGTTGCGCGGGCGTAAAATCCGCCACTCCCCCCACCGCGCACGACAACCCGGTCGGCCCTCACCCTGACCAGCCAATAGACTCGCCGGGTCCCAGATCCCACAACCGACCCACGGGGGTTGACGAGGTGCCGAGCATCTCCCGCGACGAGGTCGCGCACCTGGCCCGCCTGGCCAGGCTCGCCGTCACCGACGACGAGCTTGACCTCTTCGCAGGCCAGCTTGACGTGATCCTGCAGTCGGTGGCCACGGTGGGCGACATCGCCACCGCTGACATCCCACCCACTTCGCACGCCGTACCGCTGACCAACGTGTTCCGCGAGGACGTGGTGCGTCCCAGCCTCGGTCAGCAGCAGGCGCTCGCGGGCGCCCCCGCCGCCGAGGAAGGCCGCTTCCGCGTCCCGCGCATTCTCGGTGAGGAAGCATGAACGACCTGACCCGCAGCACCGCCGCCGACCTGGCGGCGAAGATCGCCTCCCGCGAGGTCTCCGCCGTCGAGGTCGCGCAGGCGCACCTCGACCGGATCGACGCGGTCGACGGCGCCGTGCACGCCTTCCTGCACGTCGACCGGGAGGGCGCGCTCGCCGCGGCCCGCCGCGTCGACGAGGCCGTCGCCTCGGGCGAGGCCCCGGCGAGCCCGCTCGCGGGCGTCCCGCTGGCGCTCAAGGACGTCTTCACCACCGAGGGCGTGCCCACGACCGTCGGCTCGAAGATGCTGGAGGGCTGGCGCCCGCCGTACGACGCCACCGTCACGCGCAGGCTCAAGGAAGCCGGCGTCGTGGTGCTGGGCAAGACGAACATGGACGAGTTCGCGATGGGCTCCTCCACCGAGAACTCCGCCTACGGCCCGACCCGCAACCCGTGGGACCTGGACCGCATCCCCGGCGGCTCCGGCGGCGGCTCCTCGGCCGCGCTCGCCGCGTTCGAGGCCCCCCTCGCGATCGGCACCGACACCGGCGGCTCGATCCGCCAGCCCGGCTCGGTCACCGGCACCGTGGGCGTCAAGCCCACCTACGGCTCGGTGTCCCGCTACGGCCTGGTGGCGTTCTCGTCCTCGCTCGACCAGGGCGGCCCGTGCGCCCGCACGGTGCTGGACGCCGCGCTGCTGCACGAGGTCATCGCGGGCCACGACCCGCTCGACTCGACCTCGATCAACGCCCCCGTCCCCCCGGTGGTGGCGGCGGCCCGCGAGGGCCTGTCCGGCGACCTGACCGGCGTGCGCGTCGGCGTGGTCACCCAGTTCTCCGGCGACGGCTACCAGCCCGGCGTGCTGCGCTCGTTCGAGGCGGCCGTGGCGCAGCTCAAGCAGCTCGGCGCCGAGATCGTCGAGGTCTCCTGCCCGAGCTTCGACTACGCGCTGCCCGCGTACTACCTGATCGCGCCCAGCGAGGCGTCCTCGAACCTGGCCCGCTTCGACGCCATGCGCTACGGCCTGCGCGTCGGCGACGACGGCACGCGCAGCGCCGAGGAGGTCATGTCGCTGACCCGCGAGGCGGGCTTCGGCGCCGAGGTCAAGCGGCGCATCATGATCGGCACCTACGCGCTGTCCTCCGGCTACTACGACGCCTACTACGGCTCGGCGCAGAAGGTCCGCACGCTCATCACCCGCGACTTCGAGGCCGCCTACGCGACCGTCGACGTGCTGGTGTCGCCGACCACGCCCACCACGGCGTTCAAGATCGGCGAGCGCACCGGCGACCCGATGGCCATGTACAAGGCGGACCTGTGCACGATCCCCGCCAACCTGGCGGGCAACGCCGCGCTGAGCGTCCCCAGCGGACTGTCCGCCGAGGACGGCCTGCCGGTCGGCCTGCAGATCATGGCCCCGGCCCTGCAGGACCACCGCATGTACCGGGTCGCCGCGGCCTACGAGGTCGCCCGCGACGCCGCGCTCGGCCACACCGTCATCAGCCAGGCCCCCCAGCTGGAAGGAGCGGCCCGATGAAGGCGGCACGCGGCCTGTTCGGCCTGCTCAGCGCCGTCGCCGCGGCGGCGAGCGCGTTCTCCACCCTGCGCGCGGCGCGCGGTGACGGCGACAAGCTCGCCCTGGTCAACGCGGCGGGCAGCATCCTGGTCGCCGTCACGGGCGCGGCCATGGCCGTCAGGGCGTACCGGAAGGACGGGTTGGCATGACCACGGCCTACGAGCTGATGGACTACGACGAGGTCGTCGAGCGGTTCGACCCCGTCCTGGGCCTTGAGGTGCACGTCGAGCTGCACACCGCCACCAAGATGTTCTGCGGCTGCGCGAACGCCTTCGGCGGCGAGCCGAACACCAACGTGTGCCCGGTGTGCCTCGGCCTGCCCGGCGCGCTGCCGGTGGTCAACGGCACCGCGGTCGAGTCGGCGATCCGGATCGGCCTCGCGCTCAACTGCGAGATCGCCGAGTGGTGCCGGTTCGCCCGGAAGAACTACTTCTACCCGGACATGCCGAAGAACTTCCAGACCTCGCAGTACGACGAGCCGATCGCCTTCAACGGCTGGCTCGACGTCACCCTGGACGACGGCGAGGTCGTGCGCGTGGAGATCGAGCGCGCGCACATGGAGGAGGACACCGGCAAGTCGCTGCACGTCGGCGGCGCCACCGGGCGCATCCACGGCGCGGAGCACTCGCTGCTGGACTACAACCGGGCGGGCGTCCCGCTGATCGAGATCGTCACCAAGACGATCACCGGCACCGGTGCCCGCGCGCCGGAGGTGGCCCGCGCCTACGTGACCGCGCTGCGCGACCTGCTCAAGGCCCTCGACGTCTCCGACGTGCGCATGGACCAGGGCTCGCTGCGCTGCGACGCGAACGTGTCGCTGATGCCGAAGGGCTCCGACGTCCTCGGCACCCGCACCGAGACCAAGAACGTGAACTCGCTGCGCAGCGTCGAGCGGGCGGTCCGGTTCGAGATGACCCGGCACGGCGCGGTGCTCGCGGGCGGCGGCTCGATCCGCCAGGAGACCCGGCACTTCGACGAGTCCACCGGCGGCACCTCCTCGGGCCGCGCCAAGGAGACCGCGGAGGACTACCGGTACTTCCCGGAGCCCGACCTGGTGCCCGTGGCCCCGTCCCGCGAGTGGGTCGAGCAGCTGCGCGGCACGCTGCCCGAGCTGCCCTGGGAGCGCCGCAAGCGCATCCAGACCGAGTGGAGCCTGACCGACGCCGAGCTGCGCGACCTGGTCAACTCCGGCGCGGTCGACCTGGTCGCCGCGACCGTCGAGGCGGGCGCCACGCCCGCCGAGGCGCGCTCGTGGTGGGTGGCCTACCTGACCAAGGAGGCCAACGGCCGGGGCGTCGAGCTGGGCGAGCTGGCGATCACGCCGGTCCAGATCGCGCGGGTCGTGGCGCTGGTCAACGCGGGCGAGCTGACCAACAAGCTGGCCCGCGAGGTCGTCACCGGCGTGCTGGAGGGCGAGGGCGAGCCGGAGGCGGTGATCGAGGCGCGCGGCCTGAAGGTCGTGTCGGACGACTCGGCGCTGGAGAAGGCCGTCGACGAGGCGCTCGCGGCGCAGCCGGACATCGCGGCGAAGATCCGCGACGGCAAGGTCGCGGCGGCGGGCGCCATCGTCGGCGCGGTCATGAAGGCCACCAAGGGCCAGGCCGACGCGAAGCGGGTGCGGGAGCTGGTCATCGCCCGCTGCGGCGGCTGACCCAGGCGCACCTCGCGCGGACGCGCGCACTCGGGACCCCGGAACCGGCTTCGGCTCCGGGGTCCCGCGCTTTCCAGGCGCACCGGCCCACTGCTCCGCGAGGACCATTTGTCTAGCCCTTTCGGGTGACACTCTGAAGGACGTGGTCGGGTGCGGATTGCGCTACCGGGATGACTATTCCTCCCCAGGTCGAGTGACGGGTTGCCCCGCTGTTCGCCCTGCGCACGGATTCACACAGTGAACACGTTACTCCTAAAGGGTGACATTGTTTTGTGCGCAGCATTGTCGGGGCTGGTCACGGCAGGTGGGCAAAAAGCACTCTGGTGGCTCTGAGTAAAAAAACCCCTCAAAGCAGCCGCCATCTGTGTAAGGCTTTGTCCGCTCGGGCGAGCCGGGGGGCTGTTCGAGTGATCACAGCACACGCACAGGCACGAGAGCGCCCGTCGCCGCGGGTGCCGTTGCAAGGGGAGGACAACGCTCATGTCTGCCATCGAACCCGTCCGCACCGACGACGAGCCGGGCGCCGCGCCCGCCGGCCCGACGCCCGGTGGTCGCAGGCCCGTCACGCCCATGGGCGGCCCGTACAAGCCCCTGGGCGAGCCCGCGGTCGTCGTCAACGGCGGCCCCTACAAGCCGCTCGACGAGCCCGTCGCCCTGCTCGGCTCCGACCAGCCGCCCGCCGAACGGCTGGACGTGGTCGGCGGCGACGTCGACCGGTTGTCGGGCAAGTCCGACGCGGTCGTCAACGGCGGTCCGTACAAGCCGCTGGACGAGCCCGTGAACGAGGTGAACGGCGGCCCCTACAAGCCGCTGGACGAGCCCGTGACCGCCGTGGCCAACTGACCGGGAGCGGGAACTCCGGAGCGAGCGCGCGACGAGTCCAGGGGGCCGGGTGAGAACCGCCCGGCCCCCTGCTTGCCGCGTGTGATCTGATATGACAGTGGCCGCGCACACACCCGGTCTCAGACCTCGCGGAACGCGCGGGCCCACCGGACCGGAAAACGCGATCGAACTCGCCAGGGAACTCCACCGCAGCGCGCTGGAGGCGGCGACCGCCGACCGGCACCCGCTCGCCATCCGGCAGATGCGCGAGGGGCTCGCCCTGCTGGAGACCGGGGGCATCGCCCCCCAGGACCGCCTGGAGGTCCGCGCCAGGCTCATGAGCACCCTGGCCTTCTGCCTCGCCGAGACCGGCAACGTGGAGCGGGGCCTCACCCAGCTCGCCGCCGTCGAGGCCGAGCTGGGCGGCCTGAGCGACGGGGGCCTGCGCGACGGCCTCGCCATCGTCGTCGCCGTCAACCAGGCCGCGCTGCTGTGCCGGGTCGGCCGGATCGAGGAGGGCGTCGCCCGGCTCGACGTGGCGGTCGAGCGCAGCGAGCGCGTCCTGGTGGACAAGCCCGACGCGGTCGAGCAGCTCGTCGTCGCGCTGACCAACCGGGGCAACGCGCACGGCGAGGCCCAGGACTACCACCGGGCGGCCAGGGACCTGGACCGCGCCGTCGAGCTGGCCGACGCGCACGACCTGCCGATGCGCTCGGCCATCGCCAAGCACGCGCTCGGCAACTCGCTCCAGCGCGCGGGCGACACCCCGGCCGCGCTGCGCCACTACCACGACGCGGCGCTCGCGTTCCAAAGGCTGGAGCCCGGCCTGCTGCTGCGGCTGCGCATCGACCAGGCCGAGGCGCTCATCGGCGTCGGCCTGGCCGACGAGGCGGGCAGGCTCCTCGACGAGGTGCTGCCCGAGCTGCGCCGCCAGCGCATCGGGCAGGACGTCGCCGAGGCCGAGCTGTTCCGCGCCGCCGCCGCCCTCCAGGACGGCGACCTCGTGCTCGCCAAGCGGATGGCCAAGGCCGCGCAGCGCAAGCTGCTGCGGCGCGGCAGCCCGGCGTGGGCGGGCGTCGCGGGCCTGCTGGCGCTGCGGGTGGACGTCCAGCGGGCGCTCCAGGCCCCCCGCCGCCCACCCGAGCAGCTGGTGCGCAGGGCCATCGCGCTGTCCGCCGGGCTGACCGCGCTGCGGCTGGTCGAGCAGGCCGCGCTCGCGCTCGTGCTGGCGGCCAGGCTGGAGATCCGCAGGGGCGCGCCCGACCGGGCCGACGAGCTGCTGCGCGGGGTCGTCCGGTCGCGCAAGTTCGTCGCCATCGACCTGCGGATGCTGCTGCGGCTGTGCCGGGCGGAGCTGGCGCTGGCGCGCGGCAACCGGCGCGTCGCGCTCGCCCAGGCCAAGGCGGGGCTGGACGAGCTGGGCCGGATGCGCGATCGGCTCGGCGGGCTGGAGATGATGTCCGGCACCGCCGTGCACGGCCTCGAACTGGGCGAGCTGGCCGTGCGACTGGCCCTGGCGGGCGCGGGCTCGGCCGAGGGCGCGCAGCGGTTGTTCACCTGGTTGGAGCGCACCAAGGCCCAGCTGTACCGCTACGACCCGGTCGAGACGCTCGAGGACGACGGGCTCACCGAGCGGGTCACCGAGGTCCGCAGGCTCACCGGCGCGCTGCTGCGCGCCCGCCTCGACGGGCAGTCCACCGGCGCCCTGGAGGAGCGGCTGCGGCTGGCCAAGCACGCGGCCACCCGGCTCGGCTGGGGAGCGGCCCCGTGGGGCACGCCCCGGCCGGTGGTCACCGCCGCCGAGGTCGCCGCCGCGCTCGGCGACCGGACGCTGGTCAGCTACGCGGTGTCCGACGACGAGCTCGTCGCCGTCGTGCTGGTCGACGGCCTGGTCCGGCTGGTGCGGCTCGGACCCGCCGGGGCCGTGGCGGAGAGCGCGCGCAGGCTGCACGCCGACCTGAACGCGCTGGCCCCCGACCACCTGCCCGCGCCGCTGGTCGAGGTGATCTCCGCGTCGGCCCGCCGCGAGGCCGAGCGGCTGGACCGCACCCTGCTCCACCCGCTCGCCGCCATGCTCGGCGGGCGGGAGCTGGTCGTGGTGCCCACCGGGGCGCTGCACGCGGTGCCGTGGGGCGTGCTGCCCACCTGCGCGGGCAGGCCGACCTCGGTGGTGCCGTCGGCGACGGCGTGGGTGTCCGCGCTGGGCAGCGGCCAGGACGACCCGGACGGGGTGCTGCTGGTGCGCGGGCCCGGCCTGCAGGCGGCGCAGACCGAGCTGGGCAGGCTGGCCGGCTACCACGACCGGCCCACCGTGCTGGACGTGCCGCAGGCCAAGGTCGGCGCGGTGCTGGCCGCGCTGGGCGGGCAGGGGCTGGCGCACATCGCCGCGCACGGCGAGCACGAGCCGGAGAACGCGCTGTTCTCCCGGCTGGAGCTGACCGACGGCGCGGTGTTCGCCTACGAGATCGGCCGGGTGCGGCAGCTCCCCGCCAAGGTCGTGCTGTCCGCGTGCGAGCTGGCGCTCAACCGGGTGCGGCCCGGCGACGAGCCGCTCGGGTTCGCCGGGGCGCTGCTCGCGGGCGGGGTGCGGACGGTGATCGCGGCGTCCAGCAAGGTCGGCGACGAGCCGTCCGCGCTGGCGATGGAGGTGTTCCACCGGGAGCTGCTCGCGGGGGAGAGCCCGGCGCTGGCGCTGGCGCGCGCGGTCGCCGAGGACCCGCTGCGAAGACCCTTCGTGTGCCTGGGGGCCGGATGACCCGAGCCCGCTCCGTGAAGCGGAGCGGTGACCGCGCGGGAGGCGCTCTTCCTCCTGCGCGGTCAGGTCCCCGCTTCTGGAAGTGCTTCAGTCCTTGCCGCCGCCGACGCCCTCGGGCTTGACCACGACCGCCACCCGGTCGTCGCTGGACACCGGGGTCCCGCCGGGGTTCTTGTTCACCGTCCCGACCAGCGCGGCCTGGTCGCTCAGCCCGACCACCGCGCCGATCCGGCCGAACCCGCTGTCGCCGTCCAGCATCGGCGCGGGCTCGCCGGAGAACGAGCCGTCCTGGTTGGTCGGCAGCACCAGCAGGCCGTTCTTGTTCGACAGCCCCACCCACACCGAGTCGGCCGCCGCCGCGCAGCCCGCGAGGCCCGGCCGGTCCGGCCAGCTCCACGCCGGGGCGCCGAGCGCCTTGCCCGCCTCCACCCGGTGCAGCGCGTCCGCGCCCGCGCCGACGTCGGTCAGCCACGTCCGCGCGCCGTCCGGGGACACGCACAGCCCGGTCGGCGCGGACAGCCCGCTCGCGAACACCCGCGACGACGCCGTCGGGTTGCCCTGCGCGGGCCCGCCCGAGGGGTCGATCCGCAGCACCTTGCCCGCCAGCGAGCTCGGGTCGGCCGCCAGCGCCCGGTTCCCGGCGTCGCCGGTGGCCACCAGCAGCGCGCCGCCCGCGTCGTGCGCCAGCGCGCCCCGGTTGCCGGAGGCGCCCTTCGGGATGCCGGTCAGCACCGGCTTGGGCACGTCGCCCGGCGCGATCCGCAGCACCCGGTTGTCCGTCGCGGTCGTCACGTACGCGTAGACCAGCTGGTCCTCGGCGTAGGTGGGGGAGGGCAGCACGGCGGTCAGCCCGCCGTCCGCCGACGCGTCCACCTCGAACCTGGCCACCTGCACGGCCTCGGCGTCCTTGGCCACCCGCAGCAGCCGCCCGGTGGTGCGCTCGGAGGCCAGCGCCGTCACCGAGCCGGTCGACTGGTCGACCGCGATCGGCGCGACCCCGGACACCCGGTCCAGGCAGGTGCCGATGACCGCGGGGTTGAAGTCCTGGCAGCCCTGGGGCGGCGGCACCGACGACGGCGCCTGCTGGCCCTGGCCGGGGCTCTGCGGCAGCTCGCCGGGCAGCTCCGGCGTGGGCCCCGCCTGCGGGGTCAGCTGGACCTGCGAGCTCCAGCCCGCCGGGGTGGGTTGCTCGGGGAAGCTGGCGCAGCCGACGGCCAGCAGGCCGACGGCGGAGCCTGCCAGCACCGCTCTCAGACGTGACGCCACGGTGACCCAGGTTAGGCGGGCGGCCGTGAACGCGGGGTGAGCGGCCTGCCCGCCCACGCCATCGCCCGCTCCACCGCGTCGACCCTGCGCAGCAGCAGCGCCAGCTCGGCGACCAGGTCGTCCCGGTGCGCCAGCGGGAGCAGGAAGTGCGTGGTGGGCAGCACCCGGCACCTGGCCTGGGGCAGCCGGGCGACCGGGCCCAGCAGGCTGCTCGGGGCGGCCAGCCCGTCGTACCTGCCCACGACGGCGGTTGTGGGGCACGTCACAGCGGACAGGTCCTGGGTGGGGGTCTCGGCCAGCGCGAGCGCCAGCTCGGCGAACCAGGCCCAGTCGGTGCGCAGCAGCGGGCCCAGCACGCGGGCCGCCCACAGGTCCACCTCCGGCGCGGGCACCCGGCCCAGCACCGCGCCCAGCAGCGGCCCCACCCGGCGCAGCGCCCGCACCCCGCCGCGCGCCAGCTCCCGCCGCGCCCGCTCCGGCAGCACCCGGTCCAGCCCCAGCCGGTCCAGCCCCAACCGGTCCCAGGGGAGCAGGGGCGCGCCCAGCACCGCGCCGAGCACGTCGCCGGGCGGCCCGGCCACCAGCAGCAGCCCCGACACCCGGTCCGGGTGCCGCAGCGCCAGCTCCACCGCGACCGTCACCCCGAACGACCACCCCAGCGCCGGGCACCGCTCCACACCCGCCGCGTCCAGCACCCGCAGCGCGTCGGACACGTGGTCCGCCAGCCGCACCCGCGCCGGGTCGTCCGGCCGGGACGAGCCGAGCGTGCCCCGGTAGTGCCAGCCGAGCAGGTGCGCGGGGAACGGCGGCCACGCCGCCTCCGGGACGCCCAGGCCCGCGCACAGCAGCACGTCCGGCCCGCCCCGGTCCACCCGCCAGGTCCGCAGCCGGGCGCCGTCCTCGGCAACGACCTCCCGCACGCTGGACAGTGTGCCCCGGACCGCGCGGACCTGCCGGTAGCGTGCGGGCGTGACGCTCACCGTGCTGGTACCAGACGACCTCGGAGTGACCGCCCTGTCCGGTGTGGACGGTGTCCGCGCGCTCCGCTACGAACCGGGGAAGCCCCTCCCCGAGGGCGCGCGGACCGCCGAGGTGCTCGTCCCCCGCTTCCTCCAGGGCAGCGACCCCCGCGAGGTGCTCGCCCAGCTGCCGAACCTCAGGCTCGTGCAGCTGCTGAGCGCGGGCGTCGAGCGGTTCCTCGGGCTCGTGCCGGACGGCGTGCTGCTGTCCACCTGCCGGGGCGCGCACGGCGGCAGCACCGCCGAGTGGGCCGTCGGCGCGCTGCTGTCCCTCTACCGCGACTTCCCGGTGTTCCAGCGCCTGGCCGACGCGGGCCGCTGGGAGCACCACGTCACCGAGACCCTCCAGGACAAGAGGGTGCTCGTGGTCGGCGCGGGCGACCTCGGCAGGCAGCTCCAGCGCAGGGTCGAGCCGTTCGACGCCACCACCACCCTGGTCGGCCGCACCGCCCGCGAGGGCGTGCGCGCCATGTCCGAGCTGCCCGACCTGCTGCCGCACCACGACGTCGTGGTGCTCGTCGTGCCGCTGACCTCGGAGACCGACGGCATGGTCGACGCGGAGTTCCTGGCCCGGATGCCGGACGGGGCCGTGCTGGTCAACGCCGCGCGCGGCCGGGTCATGGACACCGACGCGCTCGTCGCCGAGCTGGTCTCCGGGCGGCTGCGCGCCGCGCTCGACGTGACCGAGCCCGAGCCGCTGCCGCAGGGCCACCCGCTGTGGACCGCGCCCGGCCTCTTCCTCACCCCGCACGTGGCGGGCAGCTGCACCGGGCACACCGAGCGGGCCTACGCGGTGGTCAGGGCCGAGGTCGAGCGGTTCGCTAGGGGTGAGCAGCCAGCCAATGTGGTGAACGGCGAGTACTGATCCGGACAACCGCACCGAACGTGCGACCGGCGTCCGTCCGGGCGGACTGAGGTGGGGGACGGTCGTCACCGCGCAGTCGGGGCGACGATCGTCCCCCGACGAAACGGCTCACCCGCACGGGGGAGGCATTGTCGGCCGGCAATTACCGTTCGAATCGATCTAGTAGCTCTCCGCAATTGGTCGAGATTTGCTCCGCGCCGACTCGGGTCATGGTTTCGGGGTCCGGCTCGGACATATCCGATCCAAGGAGAAGCCAGAGATGAACAAGCTCGCCCGATTCGCTGTCGCCGCCGCCGCCGGCAGTGTGCTCGCGCTGTCCTCGGCAGGTCTGGCCCAGGCCGAGACCGCTCCCGCCGAAGTCTCCGGCCAGAACCAGTCCACGGTGCAGCAGATCGACGGCCAGGCTGCGGCGCTGGTACGCGCGGCCCAGGCCAGCGACCTGGCAGCCCTTCAGTCGACCAACGACCAGTTGCGCAGCTCGCTCGCGCAGCTCAACGACCCCTCGATGGCGGCTCACGCCGACGCGGCGGAGGCCGCCAGCGCCGAGTTGCAGCGCATCCTGCCCGGTCTGCCCAGCCTCCCCGGTCTCGGGGGCGTCACCGGCGCCGTGCCGGGCCTGGGCAGCCTCGGTTCCGCCACCGGCCTGGTGTCCCAGCTGCTCGGCAGCCTCCAGGACCTCCTGGGCAACATCCTGCCGCTGACCGGCGGCGCGGGCCTCGGCCAGCTCACCGGCGCCCTCGGCAGCCTGCCGGGCGTCGGCGGCCTGACCGGCGGCCTGCCGGGCGTGGGCGGCCTGACCGGCAGCCTGCCCGGTGTCGGTGGCCTGACCGGCGGTCTGCCGGGTCTGAGCACCGTGACCGGCCTGCTCGGCGGCCTGCCGCTGGTCGGCGGCCTGACCGGTGGTCTCGGTGGCGCGACCGGCGGTCTGCCGGGCCTGAGCACCGTGACCGGCCTGCTCGGCGGCCTGCCGCTGATCGGTGGCCTGACCGGTGGCCTGCGCCCCTGATCCCGAACCCTCGGTGATCTTTTCGTGATAGGCGTCGCAAACGGCGCCGCCGGTGACCCGGTCCGATTTTCGGGCCGGGCCGCCGGCATTTCTCCACCTCACAACTGCTAATTAGGCCGTTCAGCTCAAATGGTTGGACCGTTCGGACGCTCGCGGTCTCCCGGCGAACCTCCTACCGTGCGGTTCCGTGGCTAATCAAGGCGACCGCCGGGGAAGTTCCGGCGGCTACACCGACGACGGACTCCGCGCATCGGGCGCCACGGCCAGGGGGGCACACCACTACGCCGAGGAACCGGACCCCGAGCCCGCGCAGGGCAGGGGCACCAAACCGCTGGTCACCGGCGGCACCGGCACCGGCTACTTCGACAGCGACGACCTGCCCCGGAACCGGTACGAGCGGGAGAACCGCTACGAGCCCGAGGACCGGTACGAGCCCGAGGACGACGTCCAGCCGCACCGGCCCGGCACCGGGACCGGGTTCACGCCGGTGCCCGACCCCGGCGAGCCGGTGTCCCGCTTCGACGACCTGCCCGCCGCGCAGCTGCCGCCCGCCTGGACCGCGAGCCACGACGTCGGCCTGCTCGCGCTGCGCCTGGGCCTGGGCCTGGTGTTCACCGGGCACGGCCTGCAGAAGGTGTTCGGCCTGTTCGACGGGCCGGGGCTCGACGCGTTCGGCAAGGTCCTGGCCAGCATCGGCTACCAGCAGTCCGGGCTCCTGGCCTGGGTGACCGGCCTGACCGAGCTGGTCGGCGGCGTGCTGCTGATCCTGGGCTTCGCCACGCCGCTGGCCGCCGCGGGTGTGCTCGGCGTCATGGCGAACGTGCTGCTGCTCAACTTCACCAACGGCTTCTTCCTGCCCGACGGCGTCGAGTTCGAGGCCGTGCTGGCGGCGGCGGCGCTCGGCGTGCTGTTCGCCGGACCGGGCCGGGTCTCCCTGGACCACCGGCGCCCGTGGTTCCACCGCCCGCTGCTGGCGGCCTCCCTGTGCCTGCTGCTCGCGGCGGGCCTGACCGCGGTCACCCACCTCGCGCTGCGCTGACCCCGGCCCGCACCGCTCACCGGGGCCACCACCGGGACCGCCCGCCAGGGCCGCCCCCACGACGAGCAGGGGCCCGACCGGATCTCCGGTCGGGCCCCTCGCGCGTTCGGGGTGTCGCCCCAGGTCAGCGCATCAGCGGTTGACGTCGCGCACCGCGCCCTTCGACGCGTCCGTCGCCATCCGCGCGTACGCGCGCAGCGCCGCCGTCACCGGGCGCACCCGGTCCACCGGCTGCCACGGCCGCTCCGAGGCCTCCATCTTCGCCCGCCGGTCGGCCAGCACCGCCTCGTCCACCAGCAGCTCCAGCTTGCGCTCGTGCACGTCGATGAGGATCCGGTCGCCGTCCTGCACCAGGCCGATCAGCCCGCCGCCCGCCGCCTCCGGCGAGACGTGGCCGATGGACAGGCCCGAGGTGCCGCCGGAGAACCGGCCGTCCGTGATCAGCGCGCACTTCTTGCCCAGGCCCGCGCCCTTGAGGAACGCGGTCGGGTGCAGCATCTCCTGCATCCCCGGCCCGCCGGACGGGCCCTCGTAGCGGACCACGAGCACGTCACCGGCCTGGATCTCCTTGTTCAGGATCACCGACACCGCCTGCTCCTGGGACTCGACCACGCGTGCCGGCCCCTCGAACCGCCACAGCTCCTCGTCGATGCCCGCCGACTTGATGACCGCGCCGGACTCGGCCAGGTTGCCGTGCAGCACGGCCAGCCCGCCGTCCTTGGTGTACGCGTGCTCGACGTCCCGGATGCACCCGCCCGCCGCGTCGGTGTCCAGCTTCGACCAGCGGTTCGAGGTGGAGAACGCCTGCGTGGTGCGGACCCCGCCGGGCGCGGCGTGGAACAGCTCCACCGCGCGCTCGGACGGCGACTCGGCCCTGATGTCCCACTCGCCGAGCCACTGCGCCATCGTGCGCGAGTGGACGGTGGTGACGTCCTCGTTGAGCAGCCCGGCCCGGTACAGCTCGCCCAGCAGCGCGGGGATGCCACCGGCCCGGTGCACGTCCTCCATGTGGTAGTCGGAGTTCGGCGACACCTTCGCCAGGCAGGGCACCCGGCGGCTGAGCGCGTTGATGTCGGACAGGTCGAACTCGACCTCGCCCTCCTGCGCGGCTGCCAGGATGTGCAGCACGGTGTTGGTCGAGCCGCCCATGGCCATGTCCAGCGCCATCGCGTTCTCGAACGCGGCGCGGTTCGCGATCGAGCGCGGCAGCACCGACTCGTCGTCCTCGCCGTAGTAGCGCTTGCACAGCTCCACCACGACCCGGCCCGCCTCGGAGAACAGCTCGCGGCGCGCGGCGTGCGTGGCCAGCGTCGAGCCGTTGCCCGGCAGCGCCAGGCCCAGCGCCTCGGTGAGGCAGTTCATCGAGTTCGCGGTGAACATGCCCGAGCACGACCCGCAGGTCGGGCACGCCGAGCGCTCCACGACCGACAGGCCCTCGTCGTCCACCTCGGGCGACGCGGACGCGGAGATCGCGGTGATCAGGTCGGTCGGCGCGACGGCGACGCCGTCCACCACGACCGCCTTGCCCGCCTCCATCGGCCCGCCGGAGACGAACACGACCGGGATGTTCAGCCGCATCGCGGCGTTGAGCATCCCCGGCGTGATCTTGTCGCAGTTGGAGATGCAGACGATCGCGTCGGCCTGGTGCGCGTTCACCATGTATTCGACCGAGTCGGCGATGATCTCGCGCGAGGGCAGCGAGTAGAGCATCCCGCTGTGGCCCATCGCGATCCCGTCGTCCACCGCGATGGTGTGGAACTCGCGCGGCACCCCGCCCGCCTCGCGGATCGCCTCGGCGACGATGTCGCCGAGGTCGCGCAGGTGCACGTGACCGGGCACGAACTGCGTGTACGAGTTGGCGATCGCCACGATCGGCTTGCCGAAGTCCGAGTCGGTCATGCCGGTGGCGCGCCACAGCGCGCGGGCGCCTGCGGCGTTGCGGCCGTGGGTGGTGGTTCGGGAACGGAGCGGGGGCACAGCTCCTCCTGGGTTTCCTGGCGTGGTCTGGTTTCGCGTCGGGCGCGAGGTGCGTCGGCGCGGCAGTCCGGTGCGGTCGTGGGCGCCGGGGCCGTGCGGGGAGCGGTGACCCCAGGCTACCCCTGCTTCAGCTCGCCCCGGACCAGCACGCCCGCCTGCGCCAGTGTGACGACGTGCACCACCGTGCACCACAGGCAGACCTTGCCGATGAGCAGGAACTCGGCGGCGACGAGGTAGACCACGAGCAGCACGCCGACGCCGACCGCGCCCAGCCTCACCCAGCGCAGCGGCGGCACGCGCCACGCCCAGGGCAGGCTGATCGCGGTCAGGAAGGCGAAGAACAGCGCGCCGAGGACGGCGACGGGGACGCCGAACAGCTCCGACTGCTCGCTGCTGGTGACCGTGCCGCAGTCGACCAGGGAGTTCTCGGAGCAGACCAGCAGCTCCTGCTGGAAGTGGGTGACGGTCAGGTAGACCGAGGTCGCCAGCCCGAGCAGCGACAGGATCAGGAAGGCCAGACGGGACTTCTGGGTCACCGGGCCGACTCTACGTAAGCGGGCGGCCCCGGTCGGGAGGACGGGGCGGGCTGCTGCGGAATCGGGGACCCCGGCCCTCGGGAGGCGCGACCGGGGTCCCGCGCGGCGGGGGACCCCGGACCCTTGCGCGCCGGGTCAGGCGTCGTCGGCGGGCTTCGCGACCGGCTTCCCCGCGGGCTGCTCGGGCGACTGCTCGGCGGGCTGCCCGGTGAGCTGCTCGGGGGACTGCTCAGCGTCGGCCGTGTCCTTCTTCACCTGCTCGGGCGACACCTGGTCGGTGGTCTCGGCCGGCTCGGCGCTCTCGCCCGCCTCACCCGCGCCCGCCTCGGCCCGAGCCTCCTCGGCCTCGGCCAGCGCCTTCGCGCGCGCCACCGGGTCGTCCACCCGGCCGCCGCTCACGGCGGCCAGCGCGGGCAGGTGCGCGAGCTTCACGGCGGGCAGCTCCACCAGCTCCTCGTCCGCGACGACCGCCGACAGCCCGCCCTTCCCGCTCACCTTCAGCGACCTGACCTCGTCCCACTCCACGACCCGCCCGCCGAACGCGGTCCTGGTCACCAGCCGCTCGGGGGTCGCCGTGGTCCGGGTGCGCACCACCCACCACGCGAAGCCCAGGGGCAGCAGGTACAGGACCGACAGGACCGGCTCGGCCAGCGCCATCGGGGTGACGCAGATCGCGGTCAGCCCGGAGGCGAGCAGGGCGGTGGCGGGGACGCGGAACACGAGCTTGGGCACGTCCGCGATGGTCGCACCCCACCTCACGGGCGGTGACGCCGACCCCGAGGCCGTCACCCGATGCGTCCACGATCCGGGAGTGCTGTCCCGCACAGTTGACGCTGCCCGAGTTCCACGGTTAACGTCAGGGCCATGCAGCGCAACCTCGTTCTCGTACTTCGCAGGCGCGTCGACGCCTGAGCGGAACAGCTTGCGTCGACGCGCGACCCTCGTACGACCCGACAGATCCGGGTTGGCGGGGGTTTTTTCGTGCCCGGACCGTGCTCCTCACCTTGACCCAGAGGCAGACAGATGACCAGCGCAACCTCGCGACCGGCCCCCGGTGAGCCGCTGTCGCCCCGCCCTGGACCCCGGCCCAAGCCGGCGCCCCCGAGCGGCGCGCCCGTCCGCGTGACGGGTGCCCAGTCCCTCGTCCGCTCCCTTGAGGCGGTCGGCTGCGAGATCGTGTTCGGCATCCCCGGCGGCACCATCCTCCCCGCGTACGACCCGCTCCTGGACTCCACCAAGGTCCGCCACGTCCTGGTGCGCCACGAGCAGGGCGCGGGCCACGCCGCCACCGGCTACGCCCAGGCCACCGGCCGCGTCGGCGTCTGCATGGCCACCTCCGGCCCCGGCGCGACGAACCTGGTGACGCCGCTGGCCGACGCCAACATGGACTCGGTCCCCGTCGTCGCCATCACCGGCCAGCAGTCCCGCCCGCTCATCGGCACCGACGCGTTCCAGGAAGCCGACATCTGCGGCATCACCATGCCGATCACCAAGCACAACTTCCTGGTCACCGACCCGGCCGACATCCCGAGGGCGATCGCCGAGGCGTTCCACATCGCCGCCACCGGCCGCCCCGGCCCGGTCCTGGTGGACATCCCCAAGGACGTCCTGCAGGAGACCACCTCGTTCTCCTGGCCGCCGGAGCTGCGGCTGCCCGGCTACCGGCCCACCACCCGCCCGCACGGCAAGCAGGTCCGCGAGGCCGCGAAGCTCATCGCCGCCGCCCGCCGCCCGGTGCTGTACGTCGGCGGTGGCGTCATCAAGGCCGAGGCCTCCGCCGAGCTGCTGCGCCTGGCCGAGGAGAACGACATCCCGGTCGTCACCACCCTGATGGCGCGCGGCGCGTTCCCCGACTCGCACCGCCAGCACCTGGGGATGCCGGGGATGCACGGCACGGTCTCCGCCGTCGCCGCGATGCAGAAGGCCGACCTGCTCATCGCCCTCGGCGCCCGCTTCGACGACCGGGTCACCGGCCAGCTGGAGTCCTTCGCGCCCGAGGCGCAGGTCGTGCACGCCGACATCGACCCGGCCGAGATCTCCAAGAACCGCCGCGCGGACGTGCCGATCGTCGGCGACTGCAAGGAGATCATCACCGAGCTGATCGACGCCGTCGCCAACGAGAAGGCGCACGGGCACGCCGCCGACCTGACCCCGTGGTGGGAGCTCATCGACTCCTGGCGCGGCACGTTCCCGCTGGGCTACGACTGGCCCGACGACGGCACCCTGTCCCCGCAGTACGTGATCGAGCGGATCGGCGCGCTGTCCCCGGACGCGGTCTACACGGCGGGCGTCGGCCAGCACCAGATGTGGGCGGCGCAGTTCGTCAAGTACGAGAGCCCGCGCACCTGGATCAACTCCGGCGGCCTCGGCACGATGGGCTACGCGGTCCCGGCCGCGATGGGCGCCAAGGCGGGCGTGCCGGACCGCACGGTCTGGGCGATCGACGGCGACGGCTGCTTCCAGATGACCAACCAGGAGCTGGCGACCTGCGCGATCGAGGGCATCCCGATCAAGGTCGCGGTCATCAACAACGGCAACCTGGGCATGGTCCGGCAGTGGCAGACGCTGTTCTACGGCGAGCGCTACTCCAACACCGACCTGGGCACCCACAAGCACCGCATCCCCGACTTCAAGCTGCTCGCCGAGGCCATGGGCTGCGCGGGCCTGCGCGCCGAGTCGCGCGAGGAGGTCGACGCGGTCATCAAGCAGGCCCTGGAGATCAACGACCGGCCCGTGGTCATCGACTTCACCGTCGGCAAGGACGCCCAGGTGTGGCCGATGGTCGCCGCGGGCACCGGCAACAGCGAGATCATGGCCGCCCGCGGCATCCGCCCGCTGTTCGAGGAAGACGATGTCTGACCGCGCGCACCGCGCCGCGACGGGGCGCAACCACGAGGACGGCAACCGATGACCAAGCACACCCTCAGCGTCCTCGTCGAGGACAAGCCCGGCGTCCTGGCCAGGGTCGCGGGGCTGTTCTCCCGGCGCGGCTTCAACATCGAGTCGCTCGCGGTGGGCCGCACCGAGCACCCGGACATCTCCCGGATGACGATCGTGGTCGCCGTGGAGGAGCTGCCGCTGGAGCAGGTCACCAAGCAGCTCAACAAGCTCGTCAACGTCATCAAGATCGTCGAGCTGGAGACGGCCGCCTCGGTGCAGCGCCAGCTCCTGCTCGTCAAGGTCCGCGCTGACGCCACCGTGCGCAGCCAGGTCCTCGAGACGGTCCAGCTGTTCCGCGCCAAGGTCGTCGACGTCTCCCCGGAGGCGGTCACGGTCGAGGCGACCGGCACGTCGGAGAAGCTCGACGCGCTGCTCAGGATGCTGGAGCCCTACGGGCTGCGCGAGATCGTGCAGTCCGGCATGGTCGCCATCGGCCGCGGCGCCCGTTCCATCACCGCGACCGCGGTGCGCTGAGCTCTTCCCGCAGAACCGCTGAGTTTTCCGCAGAACCACGGAAGGAAGTACCCACCAGTGAGCGTCGAGATCTTCTACGACGACGATGCCGACCTGAGCGTCATCCAGGGGCGCAAGGTCGCGGTCATCGGCTACGGCAGCCAGGGCCACGCCCACGCGCTGAGCCTGCGCGACTCCGGCGTCGACGTCCGGATCGGCCTCCCCGAGGGCTCCAAGTCCCGCGCCAAGGCCGAGGAGCAGGGCCTCAAGGTCGGCACGCCCGCCGAGGTCGCGGCCGAGGCGGACCTGATCATGATCCTGGCGCCGGACACCGCTCAGCGGCACATCTACGCCAACGACATCGCGCCGAACCTGAAGGACGGCGACGCGCTGTTCTTCGGCCACGGCTTCAACATCCGCTACGGCCTGATCCAGGCGCCGTCCAACGTGGACGTCGCGATGGTCGCCCCCAAGGGCCCCGGCCACCTCGTGCGCCGCCAGTTCGTCGACGGCAAGGGCGTCCCGGCGCTCATCGCGGTCGAGCAGGACGCGTCGGGCACCGCGCAGGCGCTCGCCCTGTCCTACGCCAAGGGCATCGGCGGCACCCGCGCGGGCGTCATCAAGACGACGTTCAAGGAGGAGACCGAGACCGACCTGTTCGGCGAGCAGGCGGTCCTGTGCGGCGGCGCCTCGGCGCTGGTGCAGGCGGGCTTCGAGGTGCTGACCGAGGCGGGCTACGCCCCCGAGGTCGCGTACTTCGAGTGCCTGCACGAGCTGAAGCTGATCGTCGACCTCATGTACGAGGGCGGCATCGCGCGGATGCGCTACTCGATCTCCGACACCGCCGAGTACGGCGACCTCACCCGCGGCCCGCGCGTCATCACGCCCGCGGTCAAGGAGGAGATGCGCAAGGTCCTGACCGAGATCCAGGACGGCACCTTCGCGAAGGAGTGGGTCGAGGAGGACGACAAGGGCCGCGGCAACTACAAGAAGTTGCAGCAGGACGGCGAAGTTCACCCGATCGAGGAGGTCGGCAAGAAGCTGCGCGGCCTGATGTCGTGGGTGGACCGGCCGCTGACCGACACGGTCTGACGTTCCGGCGAAACCCCTGATCAGCCGCACGGCGCGCGGCTGGTCGGGGGTCCGCGCGGACGGCGGGGGCGCGGCTGGTCGGTGGGCCGCGCCCTCCGGTATACCTTGGCGCATGAGCGAGAGCGCCCCGATCTACGACGACAAGGCCCACGTCCGGGGCAACCTGGACCTGTCGGCCGCGCAGTGGCTGCGCAGCGACGAGGGCGCCGAGCACGAGGCCGAGCACGTCGAGATCGCGTTCGTCGAGCACACCGACGGCGTGACCTACACGGCGATGCGCAACTCCGCCGAACCCGACGGCACGGTGCTGGTCTTCACGCCCGCCGAGTGGGAGGCGTTCATCCTCGGCGTCAAGGACGGCGAGTTCGACGAGCCGTGGTGACGTCCGGGCGGTGACGTCCCGGAACCGGCGACCTCCCGCGCCGCCCCGGTCCCGATCACCCCGAGCGGTCCCGATCACCCCGAGCGGTCCCGATCACCCCGAGCGGTCGCGGCGGCCCGCCGACCGGCGCGGCGGCGCCCCTGATCATCCGGTGATCCGCCGACCGGGCCTGCGATTCCCAGCCGGTGGACAGTTCACACCGCGTTTTCCCGCAGGGTCGCCCGCGTGTGCGCCCGCGCAGGCCCCCAGAGCGGGCCAAACCCGGCAAACCCGCTGGTGGCGGGGAGAACCCGCCTCGAACGCCCGCGCCGCACGGGACTATCCTCGTTAACAACCCGGACACATCGCCGTGGCCGGTCGGCGCGGGTTCGCGGCCTGCTTTCGACCCGCCCGCGCTCCCGAATCCACCAGACACCGCTGGGAGCACCGCCCGTGAGCAACACGAGCCGACCCGTCGTCCTGATCGCCGAGAAGCTGGCACCCTCCGTGCTCGACGTCTTCGGCGAGGACATCGAGGTGCGCCACGTCGACGGCACCGACCGACCCGCGCTGCTCTCCGCCGTCGCGGACGCCGACGCGCTCCTCGTGCGGTCCGCCACGAAGGTCGACGCCGAGGTGTTCGCGGCGACCTCGAAGCTGAAGGTGGTCGCCCGCGCGGGCGTCGGCCTGGACAACGTCGAGGTGCCCGCCGCGACCGAGCGCGGTGTCATGGTGGTCAACGCGCCCACCAGCAACATCGTCTCCGCCGCCGAGCACGCCGTCGCGCTGCTGCTGTCGGTGGCCAGGCAGATCCCGGCCGCCCACGCCACCCTCGCGGGCGGCGCGTGGAAGCGCAGCTCCTTCAACGGCGTCGAGCTCAACGGCAAGACCGTCGGCGTGGTGGGCCTGGGCAAGATCGGGCAGCTGTTCGCGGCCCGGCTCGCGGCCTTCGGCACCTCCATCATCGCGTACGACCCCTACGTGGCCGCCGCCCGCGCCGCCCAGCTCGGCATCGAGCTGGTGTCGCTGGAGGAGCTGCTGGAGCGGGCCGACGCCATCTCCATCCACCTGCCCAAGACCCCCGAGACCAAGGGCCTGATCGGCGCCGAGCAGCTGGCCAAGACCAAGCGCGGCGTCATCGTCGTCAACGCCGCGCGCGGCGGCCTGATCGACGAGGACGCGCTCGCCGAGGCCGTGCGGAGCGGCCAGGTCGGCGGCGCGGGCATCGACGTGTTCGCCACCGAGCCCACCACCGCCAGCCCGCTCTTCGGGCTCCCGAACGTCGTCGTCACCCCGCACCTGGGCGCCTCCACCAGCGAGGCCCAGGACCGCGCGGGCACGGACGTGGCCAAGTCGGTGCTGCTCGCCCTCGCGGGCGACTTCGTGCCGGACGCGGTCAACGTGCAGGGCGGCGGCGTGGTCGGCGAGGAGGTCCGGCCGTACCTGCCGCTCGTGCAGAAGCTCGGCACGGTCGTCGCGGCGCTCAGCGCCAAGGCGCCCACCTCGGTCACCCTGGAGGTGCGGGGCGAGCTGTCCAACGAGGACGTGAGCGTGCTGCCGCTGGCCGCGCTGCGCGGGGTGTTCTCCAGCGTGGTCGAGGAGCAGGTGACGTTCGTGAACGCGCCCGCGCTGGCCGCCTCGCTGGGCGTGTCGGTCGACGTGGTCAAGGAGCCCTCCAGCGCCAACCACCGCAGCCTGGTGACCGTGCGGGCGGTGCAGGCCGACGGCTCGGTGCTGACCGTGTCCGGCACGCTGACCGGCCTCGACCAGGTCGAGAAGATCGTGGGCGTCAACGGCCGCAGCTTCGACCTGCGCGCCGAGGGCAACGTGCTGCTGCTGGAGTACTCGGACCGGCCCGGCGTCATGGGCACCGTCGGCACGCTCCTCGGCGAGGCCGGGGTGAACGTGGAGGCGGCGCAGATCAGCCAGCAGAAGGGCGGCTCCGAGGCGCTGATGCTGCTGCGCGTCGACCGCCCGGTGGACAGCAACGTGCTCGACCCGATCGGCGCGTCGGTCGGCGCGCGCACCATGCGCTCGGTCGACTTCGGCTGATCCGGCGCGGGGCGCCGCGCGGCCGATCGGCGCAGGCCGACCCGCCCGCGCGGCGCCCACCCCGTGGGACCCGAAGGCCGGACCGCTACGGCGGTCCGGCCTTCCGCACGTCCGGGGGAAAACCCAACGGGTGGCCGAACCCCCCGTTCACCGGCTTGATCCGTCTCATTTGACCGTTGCCGGGGAAAACCGTGAGTGCCACCACTCGCATGGAGTAATTGTCTGGCTACGTATACCGATTAGGTTCCCTCAACGAGGTTGACCCGGTGCCGTAGAGGGCGCGGCACCACGCGGGCAGTCCCTACTCGGTGCGCAGTCGGCCCACCCCGGCCCGCCGGTGGTGTCCCCCCTCAGTGCTCCGCGCTGCCCGCCAAGGTCGTACCGGCCTCGGTAGGGGCAAGTCGTGAGTCGTTCCACCAACCGAGCCAGGAAGGCAGTGATCCCGGTCTTCGCCGCGGTCCTGCTCACCGGCTCCCTGTCCGGCGCGGCGCTGGCGGCGGAGGGTCCGCAGGCCACCACGCCGTCCGTGAAACCCGCCAGGGGCCTGGACGCCGCCAAGCTCCAGACCAAGGTGGCCGGTCGCCTGGCCTCGGCGAAGGGCGCGGTGACCGCGTTCGTCGAGCTGGAGGCCAAGCCCGCCGTCGACACCTTCACCGAGAAGACCGGCCAGGGCGCGAGCAAGCAGCAGGCCAAGGAGGCCGCCAAGGCCACCAAGGGCGAGACCACCAAGGTCACCGACCAGGTCGTCGGCGACCTGCGGGCCAAGGACTCCGGCACCAAGGAGCTGTTCCGCACCGCGAACGGCGTGCCCGGCGTGGTCGTCACCGCCGACGCGGCCAAGGTGCGCGAGCTGGCGTCCCGGTCGGACGTGAAGTCCATCCGCACCGTGGTGCCCAAGACCCGCACCAACTCCAGCGCCGTGCAGCTGACCAACACGGCCAAGGCGTGGCAGCAGTACGGCAAGCTCGGCGACGGCACCCGCGTCGGCATCATCGACACCGGCATCGACTACACGCACGCCGCGTTCGCCGGTCCCGGCACGCCCGAGGCGTACCGGGCGATCGACCCGAACGTCGTGGACGCCTCGTACTTCCCGACCGCCAAGGTGGTCGGTGGCTACGACTTCGTCGGCGACGCCTACGACGGCGGCAGCGACGACCCCGCGCTGAGCACCCCGAAGCCCGACCCGAACCCCCTCGACTGCAACGACCACGGCACGCACGTGGCGGGCACCGCGGCGGGCTTCGGCGTCAACGCCGACGGCAGCACCTTCACCGGTGACTACACCACGCTCTCCGGCGAGCAGCTCGACGCGATGCGGATCGGCCCCGGCACCGCCCCGAAGGCGCTGCTGTACGCGCTGAAGGTCTTCGGCTGCGACGGCTCCACCAACGTCACCGCGCAGGCGCTCGACTGGGCGCTCGACCCCGACGGCGACGGCGACTTCACCGACCACCTCGACGTGGTCAACCTGTCCCTGGGCTCCGACTACGGCGCCCCGGACGACCCCGACAGCCTGTTCGTGCGCAAGCTCAACGCCGCGGGCGTGCTCACCGTGTTCTCGGCGGGCAACGGCGGCGACCTGTACGACATCGGCGGCTCGCCCGGCAGCACCCCCGAGGCGCTGACCGTGGCCAGCACCCGCGACGCCTTCGTGCTGCGCGACGCCGCCGAGGCCAACGGGGCCAAGCAGGCGGGCCAGTACAGCCAGAACTTCGACTACGCGGGCTACGACCAGACCAAGCCCGTTCTCGCGCTGACCGACCCGTCCAACCTGGACGGCTGCCAGCCGTTCAGCGCCGCCGACGCCGCCGCCGTGGCGGGCAAGTTCGTGTGGCTGGAGTGGGACGACGTCGACGCCACCCGCCGCTGCGGCTCCGGCGCCCGCGCCAACAACGCCACCGCCGCGGGCGCGGTGGGCGCGCTGTTCACCTCGGCGCTGGAGAACTTCAACGCGGGCATCGCGGGCAACGCCGCCATCCCGGTGTTCCAGTTCACCGGCACCGCCACCTCGGCGCTGCGCCCGGCCCTCGCGGCGGGCGCCCTGTCCGTGCGCCAGGCCGGTGACCTGCGCACCTCGCTGCCCACCTACGACCAGAAGATCGCCGACACCCCGTCCGCGTTCACCTCGCGCGGCGTGCGCGGCCCGGTCGTGAAGCCGGACGTGGCCGCCCCCGGCGACACCATCGCCTCGGCGCTGGTCGGCTCCGGCAACGGCACCCTGGTGATCAGCGGCACCTCCATGGCCGCCCCGCACACCACCGGCATCGCCGCCCTCGTCCGCCAGGCCCACCCGGACTGGACCACCGAGGAGGTCAAGGCCGCGGTCATGAACTCCGCGGGCTCGGACGTCAAGGAGAACGGCAAGACCTTCGCCCCCAACCGGGTCGGCGCGGGCCGCATCGACGCCAAGGCCGCCCTGGACAACCAGGTCCTGGCCTACGTGCAGGACGACCCCGGCGCGGTGTCCGCGTCGTTCGGTCCGGTCGAGGTCACCGGCAAGACCGCGCTGACCAAGACCATCAAGGTGGTCAACAAGTCCCCGAGGGCCGTCGAGTACTCGGTGGGCTACGAGGCCGTCACCAGCATCCCCGGCGTGCGCTACGAGCTGTCCGAGCAGACCGTGAGGCTCAGCCCGCGCGGCATCGCCAGGGTCAAGGTCACCCTCAGGATCGACGACCCGAAGGCGCTGGCCAAGACCGTCGACCCGACGGTCGAGCCGCTGCACCTGGACGTGCCGCGCCAGTTCCTGGCCGACGCGTCGGGCCGCGTGGTGCTCTCGCCCAAGAGCGGCGCGACCGTGCCGCTGCGGGTGCCGGTGTACTCCGCGCCCAAGCCCGCCTCGGACATCTCGGTGCCGGGCAGCGTGAAGCTGGGCAAGAACGCCACCCAGACCGTGCTGAACCTGACCGGCCGGGGCGTCGACCAGAAGGGCTTCCGCTCGCTGGTGAGCGTCCTGGAGCTCCAGGCGACCTCGCCCAGGCTCCCGGAGTGCAAGCGCAACGTCACCTCGGGCTGCACGCTCAACCAGACCGCCAAGGGCGCGGACCTGCGGCACGTCGGCGTCACGTCGACCGCCCCGCTGGCCAAGCTCCAGGGCAACCCCGAGGAGGCGCTGCTCGCGTTCGGCGTCTCGACCTGGGACAACTGGTACAACCTCGGGTCGAACACCATCTTCTACATCGACGTCGACGTGAACGGCGACGGCACCCCGGACTTTGAGACCTACACGACCAAGCTCACCGACACCGACCTGCTGGTCGCGGTCACCGTGGACCTGGCCACCGGGGAGACCGTCGACATCCAGCCGGTCAACGCCCAGTTCGGTGATGTTGACACGAACGTGTTCGACACCAACGTGGTGGTGCTGCCGGTGCTGCTCTCCGCGCTGGGCATCGACCCGTCCGGGGACACCGCGAAGATCACCTACACCGTCAACAGCACCGGGTTCTACCTCGCGCCCGGCGCGTCCGACGACCGCATCGACTCGATCGACGGCGCGCTGTCGTTCGACGCCCTCAAGCCCGGCCTCTGGGTGCAGGGCGGCGGGGACGCGGCGCTGTCGTACCAGGCCAAGCCCGGTACGGCGCTCGTGGTCAACCGCGAGCCCGGCACGGCGTCGGACAGCCTGATGGTGGTCAACCACCACAACGCGTCCGGGGACCGGGTCGACGTCGTGAAGGTCAAGGGCGGCAGCGACCGCCCGGCAGTCTGATCCGCTCCGAGGAGCGCCTACTGACGCGGTAAGCGCTGGTCGGCACGATTCAGACAGGGGTGCTCTGGCCGGTCGGGGGGACTCTCCCCCGACCGGCCAGAGCCGTTTTACGTCCTTCGGGTGACATCTGAACGGGGGTGTTGAACCGTTCGGGTGTCCCGCAGTCCGGGAGAGTTACCCCCAACGGCGTGTTCCAGGTGCGGTGCGGACGCATCGGGCCGGTAGCCTTTCGCAATGAAAACTAGTCCCGTGAATTGGGACTGATACCTGGGAGGTGTGTTAATGCGGCTCGCAGTGATCCCGGGGGACGGGATCGGGCCCGAGGTCGTCGCCGAGGCACTGAAGGTGCTGGGTGAGGTCGTTCCGGCGGCCGAGATCACCCGTTACGACCTCGGTGCGGCGCGCTGGCACGCCACAGGTGAGTTGTTGCCGGAGTCCGTGCTGGGGGAGCTGCGCCAGCACGACGCGATCCTGCTCGGCGCCGTCGGCGACCCGTCGGTGCCCAGCGGCATCCTGGAGCGCGGCCTGCTGCTGCGCCTCCGGTTCGAGCTCGACCACCACGTCAACCTGCGCCCGGCGCGGTTGTACCCCGGCGTCCGCAGCCCCATCGCGGACCCGCCGGAGATCGACATGGTGGTCGTCCGCGAGGGCACCGAGGGCCTGTACGCGGGCAACGGCGGCCTGCTGCGCAAGGACACCCCGCACGAGATCGCCACCGAGGTGTCCATCAACACCTCGTTCGGCGTCGAGCGGGTCGTCCGGGACGCCTTCGCGCGCGCCGCGAACCGCCCCCGCAAGCACCTGACCCTGGTGCACAAGACGAACGTCCTCACCCACGCGGGCTCCCTGTGGTCCAGGGTGGTCGAGGAGGTCTCGCTCCAGCACCCCGACGTCACCGTCGCCTACCAGCACGTGGACGCCGCGACGATCCACCTGGTCACCGACCCCGGCCGCTACGACGTGATCGTCACCGACAACCTGTTCGGCGACATCCTCACCGACCTGGCGGCGGCGGTGACCGGCGGCATCGGGCTGGCCGCGTCCGGCAACCTGGACGTGACCAGGCGCAACCCGAGCATGTTCGAGCCGGTGCACGGCAGCGCGCCGGACATCGCGGGCCAGGGCGTGGCCGACCCGACCGCCGCGGTGCTGTCCGTGGCGCTCATGCTCGACCACCTCGGCGAGCACGAGGCGGCCCGCCGCATCGAGGCGTCGGTGGCGTTCGACCTGGCCACCCGCGACCACGCGTCGCCGGGCGCGACCTACGCGATCGGCGACCGGCTCGCCGCGCTGGTGTCGTCCAACGTGCGCACCGGCTGACACCGGAGCGCTGGTTACCGGCGCGCTGACAGCAGAGCGCTGACAGCAGAGCGCAGGCGCCGGGGCCGCGTCCCGCGGCCGGGGCAGAAGTCCGGAAAGGGCCACCGAGAGCTTTCGGTGGCCCTTTCCGGTGTCCGGGGGCGGGATCGTTCCGCGCCGGGAAATGGCGCATCCCGGTGGGCGGTCGGGGCGCGGGGAAAACGGCCCGCCCGTCGTCGCACGGCGCCGGTCGGGGCGTTGGAAAAACGGCCCGTCCACCGTCGCGCCGTGCGGTAGGAGCGCCGGGAAAACGGCCTGCCCGTCGCCGCGCCGCGCGGCCGGGGCGTCGGGAAAAACGGCCCGCCCACCGTCGCGCCGCGCGGTCGGAGCGCCGGGAGAACCGCCCACCCCTGGCCGGGACGCGCTGCCGGAAGCCCTTCCGCCCGCCCGCCGCCGCACCCCCGGCCGGCCACCCCGCCGCCCGTCCGGGTGACCCCCTCGCACCCGCCACCCGCCCCCGACCTGCGAACGAGCGATCGCGTAACCCACCTGGTGGGAAACTCCGCCCGGAGCTTGGTACGCCCCCGTGGCCTGTGGCACCATGCGGGCATGGCTGTCCACGTCGCCGTGATTATCGAGCAGCGCGCCGGTTGAGTGCCCCGAGCACCCGCCACCGGCGCGCAGACCTCTCGCATCCCAGCGGGGGGTCTTTTTGTTTTCTCGACAAACCCGACCAAGCCCGCCCGCAGGAGAACACACCGTGACCACGCTCGGCGATAGCTTCCACGTCTACGACACCACCCTCCGGGACGGCGCACAGCGCGAGGGCATCACCTACTCCGTCACCGACAAGCTCCAGGTGGCGCGCCTGCTGGACGGGCTGGGCGTCGGCTTCATCGAGGGCGGCTGGCCGGGCGCGATGCCCAAGGACACCGAGTTCTTCGCCCGCGCGGCCTCCGGCGAGCTGGAGCTGGCCAACGCCCAGCTGGTCGCGTTCGGCGCCACCCGCAAGGCGGGCGTGAAGGTCCAGGACGACCCGCAGGTGCGCGCCCTGCTCGACTCCGGCGCCCCCGTGGTCACCCTGGTGGCCAAGTCGGACCTGCGGCACGTGGAGCGCGCCCTGCGCACCGACGCCGCCGAGAACCTCGCCATGGTCCACGACACCGTCAAGCACCTGGTGGACAACGGCCGCCGGGTGTTCCTGGACGCCGAGCACTTCTTCGACGGCTTCGCGCACGACCCGGACACCGCGCTGCGCGTGCTGGAGGCGGGCGTCACCGGCGGGGCCGACGTGGTGGTGCTGTGCGACACCAACGGCGGCCAGCTGCCGCTCGGCCTGGCCGAGGTGGTCGCCGACGTCCTCGCCCGCACCGGCTTCCGGGTCGGCATCCACTGCCAGGACGACACGTCCTGCGCCGTGGCGAACACCCTCGCGGCCGTGCAGGCGGGCGCGACGCACGTCCAGTGCACCGCGAACGGGTACGGCGAGCGGGCGGGCAACGCCGACCTGTTCGCCGTGGTCGGCAACCTGGTCACCAAGCTGGGGATGCCGGTCCTGCCGGAGGGGGCCGTGGGGGAGCTCACCCGCGTCTCGCACGCCCTCGCCGAGATCGCCAACATCGCACCCGACACCCACCAGGCCTACGTCGGGTCGTCGGCCTTCGCCCACAAGGCGGGCCTGCACGCGAGCGCGATCAAGGTCGACCCCCTGCTGTACAACCACATCGACCCGGAGGTGGTCGGCAACGGCATGAAGATCCTGGTCACCGAGATGGCCGGGCGGGCGAGCCTGGAGCTGAAGGGGCGGGAGCTGGGCGTGGACCTCGCGGCCAACCCCGAGGCCCTGACCAGCGCCGTCCGCAAGGTCAAGGAGCTGGAGGCGGGCGGCTGGTCGTTCGAGGCGGCCGACGCGTCGCTGGAGCTGCTGCTGCGCGACGAGCTGTCCGAACTGGACGCCCCGCCGTTCACCCTGGAGTCCTACCGCGTCGTGCTCGACCACCGCTCGGACGGCGAGATCGTCTCCGAGGCGACGGTGAAGGTGCACGTGGGCGGCGAGCGGGTGATCGCCACGGCGGAGGGCAACGGCCCGGTGCACGCGCTGGACGGGGCCCTGCGCAAGGCGCTGCTGCCGCACCTGTCCTGGTTGGACGCGGTGAAGCTCAACGACTACAAGGTCCGCATCCTGTCCGGTGACGGGCGGGACGCGGACGGCGCAGGCGGCACCGAGGCGGTGACGCGGGTGCTGGTGAACTCGACCGACGGCGAGCGCGAGTGGACCACGGTCGGGGTGCACGGCAACATCGTCGAGGCGAGCTGGCTGGCGCTGTGCGACGCGCTGGCGCACAAGGCCGCGCACGCGTCCGCGCTGGTCTGAGCCGTGGGACGGGGGCGGCGCCGACCGGGCCGCCCCCTCCCGGCGCTACAGCGCCAGCCGCAGCCCGCCCGAGGCGAGCAGCGGCGCGATCGGCAGGAAGTACACCGAGCACCCGGCGCCGCCGAGCACGTGCCCCACGGCGAGCGACCCGTCGACCACCGGCGCCCAGCCCCACGGCCCGCTCGCGCACACCCGCACCTCGGACAGCCCGGTCACGGTCCCCCCGGCCCAGTTCACCGTCCGGTTCAGCGCCACCACCGGCCCGCACAGCGTTCCGCCGACCCGGCTGAGCACGCACACCCGCCTGCCGATCCCGGCCGCCGTCGCGCCGGTGATCCGGGTCCCGGTGTGCTGCACCACGGGCACCCTGGTGACGGTCACCCCCTGGACCTGCCTGGCCAGCACCACCCTGCCGCTGGCCTGCGTGATCCGGGCGATCGTCTCGCCCTCGGCGCTCCGGACGGCCACGCCGATCGGGTTCACCCCCTGCGCCCTCGGCACGCAGTCGGGCGGCAGCAGCAGGTGGTCCTCGACGTTGAAGCCGTTGGCGCACTGCTCGTCCGAGGCCAACCGGACGGTCGTGCCGATCTGCAGCGTGGTCGCCGCGGCGGCCGGGCTCGCGGCGAGCAGCAGGAGCACCGCGATCAGCAGGGCTGACCGGGCGGGGGAGCGGAGGCGGTGTCCGCGCAGGGGTTCCATGAGCCGACGCTAGGCGGGGCGGGCACCCGCGCCCACCGCCGGTTAGGGTGAACTCCGTGCGCATCGCCCGTATCGCCCAGCCAGACGGTCTCGCCTTCGCCGCCATCGAGGGGGAGGGCGACGACCTGGTCGCGGCTGAGATCGCCGACGAGCCGTTCGGCAAGCCGACCTTCACCGGTCGCCGCTGGCCGCTGGCCGACGTCCGCCTGCTGGCCCCCTTCCTCCCGCCCAAGATCGTCTGCGTCGGCCGCAACTACGCCGACCACGCCGCCGAGCTGGGCAACGAGGTCCCGGCCGAGCCGCTGATCTTCCTCAAGCCCAACACCACCGTCGTCGGCCCGAACGCCGAGATCCGCCTCCCGGCCGCCTCCGAGCGCGTCGAGTTCGAGGGCGAGCTGGCCGTGGTCATCGGCGTCGGCGGCCGGGACATCCCGGTCGAGCGCGCCATGGGCTCGGTCCTCGGCTACACCATCGCCAACGACGTCACCGCCCGCGACATCCAGCGCTCCGAGGTGCAGTTCACCCGCGCCAAGAGCTACGACACGTTCTGCCCGCTGGGCCCGTGGGTGGAGACCGAGTTCGACCCCACCGACGTCGCGATCCGCACCGAGCTGGACGGCGAGGTGAAGCAGGACGGCCGCACCTCCCAGCTGGTGCACGACATCCCGGCGCTGATCTCGTTCATCTCCACGGTGATGACCCTGCGCCCGCTGGACGTCATCCTCACCGGCACCCCGGCGGGCGTCGGCCCGATGCGGCCGGGGCAGCGCGTCTCGGTGACCATCGACGGCCTCGGCACGCTCACCAACACCGCCGCCGCGCGCTGACCCCCTGTCACCGAGCGGAAAAGGGGAACGCCCCCGGTCCACTCCGGACCGGGGGCGCTCCCGTCCCCGGAGCCGCACCAGTGCGGTTCCGGCCGTCCGCCCGCGCGCCGCGAGAACCCTTGCGGCGCACCAAATCCCGCCGCCGCGCCCGAACCGCGCCCCGCGCGCGGCACCCGCTCGGCCGCACCGGACTTCACCCGAGCGCGCGGAAACCCGCGGCGCGCCTCACCGCGCTGGCGCGGGCGAGCGCCTCGCGAACCCCGGCGTCGGCTCCGGCCGCAGCCCGATCGACACCAGGTAGGCCGGAACCGCCTGCAGCACCGGGAACCGCTGCGCCACCCGCAGCGGGAGCGGCACCCGCGCCGGGCGCTCCGACGCCCCCGGCTCCCGCATCACCGCCCGCTGCAGCACCCGCTGCGCCGCCTGCGTCGCCGCCGTCGCGAACAACCGCCGCCTGCGCAACCGCCTCAGCACGTCCGGCGTCACCGCCCCGCGCAGCGCGGGCCCGGCCAGCAACCGCGCCGCCGCCACCGCGTCCTGGATCGCCAGGTTGATCCCCACCCCGCCCACCGGCGACATGGCGTGCGCGGCGTCCCCGACGCACAGCAGCCCGTCCCGGTGCCAGGTGCGCAGCCGGTTCTGCCGCACGTCCAGCAGCTTCACGTCGTCCAGCGACGCGATCTCCCCGACCCGGTCGGCCAGCGCGGGCATCAGCGCGGCCACCCGCCCCCGGAACCGCTCGACCCCCTCGGCCCGCAGCCGCGCGTCCGTCCCCTTGCGGATCAGGAACGCGCACTGGAAGTAGCCCGTGCGCGGGATCGCCACCAGCGCCTCGCCGCGCCCGAACCGCCCCAGCACCTCGCCGAGCTCGTCCCCCTCGCGCACGGGCACCCGGAACCACCACACGTCCATCGGCGCGCCGAACGACCGCACCGCCAACCCGGCCTCCGCCCGCACGCGCGAGGTCCGCCCGTCCGCCGCCACGACCACGTCCGCGCCCAGCGAGACCTCGCCCCCCGGCGTCCGGTACCGCACCCCGGTGACCTTCGAGCCCTCCCGGAGCAACCCGGTCACCTCGGCGTTCATCACCAGCGTGAACGCGGGCTCCGCGCGCCCGGCGCGCGCCAGCAGCTCCAGCAGGTCCCACTGCGGCACGAACCCGATCCGCTTGTGCCTGCCGGGCAACCGCCGCATGTCCGCGACCGTCGCCGCCCCGCCGGGCGCCACCACCCGCATCCGCTCCACGTACCGGGGCGGGATCGCGTCGAACGCGGGCCCGAGCCCGAGGTCGTCGAGCAGCCCGAGCGTGGACGCGTGCACGGTGTCGCCCCGGAAGTCCCGCAGGAAGTCCCCGTGCTTCTCCAGCACGGTCACCCGCACGCCCGCCCTGGCGAGCAGCAGGCCCAGCACCATCCCGGCGGGGCCGCCGCCCGCGATGGCGATCGAGGTCCTGGTCATGACGCCACACCCCTTTTCAACACCAGTTGAATAACCCCAGGATGCTCCCCGGCCGGAACCCGGTCAAGGGGGATACGCTCACCCGGTCATGAGCACCGCATCCGCACCCCAAGAGGTCCGCGTCCGCTTCTCGCCGTCGCCGACCGGCACGCCCCACGTTGGGCTCATCCGCACCGCGCTGTTCAACTGGGCCTACGCCCGGCACACCGGTGGCAAAGTCGTCTTCCGCATCGAGGACACCGACGCCGCGCGCGACTCCGAGGAGTCCTACCTCGCGCTGCTCGACGCGATGCGGTGGCTCGGCCTCGACTGGGACGAGGGTCCCGAGGTCGGCGGCCCGCACGAGCCGTACCGGCAGAGCCAGCGCCGCGAGATCTACGCCGACATCGCCCGCAGGCTCCTCGAAGCGGGCGAGCTCTACGAGTCCTTCACCACCCCCGACGAGGTCGAGGCCCGCCGCCGCGCCGCGGGCCAGGACCCGAAGCTCGGCTACGACGGCTTCGACCGCGACCTGACCGACGAGCAGAAGGCCGCCTACCGCGAGCAGGGGCGCGAGCCCGTGCTGCGCCTGCGGATGCCCGACGAGGACCTGTCCTGGACCGACCTCGTCCGGGGCGAGATCACCTTCAAGGCGGGCACCACGCCCGACCCCGTCCTGGTGCGCGCCAACGGCGACCCGCTGTACCCCTTCACCAACCCCGTCGACGACGCCCTCATGGGCATCACGCACGTCCTGCGCGGCGAGGACCTCCTCCCGTCCACCCCGCGCCAGATCGGGCTCTACCGCGCCCTCCAGCGCATCGGCGTCACCACGTTCACCCCGCTCTTCGGCCACATGCCCTACGTCATGGGCGAGGGCAACAAGAAGCTGTCCAAGCGCGACCCGCAGTCCAACCTGTTCCTGTACCGCGACCGCGGGTTCCTCCCCGAGGGCCTGCTGAACTACCTCGCGCTGCTCGGCTGGTCCATCGCGGACGACCGCGACATCTTCACCACGCAGGAGCTCGTCGCCGCCTTCGACATCGCGAAGGTCAGCGCCAACCCGGCCCGCTTCGACCTCAAGAAGGCCGAGGCGATCAACGCCACGCACCTGCGCGCGCTCCCCGTCGAGGAGTTCGTCAGCCGCTCGCTGCCGCACCTCGTCGCGGACGGCGTCCTCCCGGCGGAGCCCGCCGAGGCCGACCTGGCCGTGCTGCGCGGGGTCGCGCCGCTCGTGCAGGAGCGCCTCGTCGTGCTGTCCGAGGTCTCCGGCATGGTGCGCTTCCTGTTCACCGCCGACGACGTGTTCACGCCCGAGGAGGACTCGGCGGCCAAGGCGCTCGGCGCCGACGCCAAGCCGGTGCTGGAGGCCGCCGTCGCCGCGCTGGAGGCGACGGCGGAGTGGAACGCCGCGAGCATCGAGGAAGCGCTCAAGGCGTCCCTTGTGGACGGTCTGGGACTTAAGCCCCGCAAGGCTTACGCTCCGGTGCGCGTCGGCGTCACCGGCCGCACGGTGTCCCCGCCGCTCTACGAGTCCATGGAGCTGCTCGGCCGTGATCGCTCGATCGGGCGATTGCGAAAGGCGCTCGGCGCAAGCTGATCGGGGCGACTGGGCGATTCGACAGGGCTTGATCGCGCAAGACCGCGCAGATATCACCTCACTGGTCGAATCGCCCAGGGGGCATACCCACCTAGCCTCTCAGGGTGACAACCACAGCCCCGACTCACACCCCTAGGAGAACCGGCGCGGTCCGCGCGGTGTGCCTGGACGTCGACGACACCCTCGTCGACTACAGCACCTCGTCCAGGGCGGCGCTGGCCTCGATGGTCGGCAGCGACGACACCTTCCCGCTGTGGCAGCGCATCACCGACGACCACTGCGCCCGGATGCTCACCGGCGAGTTCGAGTACTCGACCATGCGCAACATCAGGACCCGCGCGTTCTTCGCCGCGCTCGGCGAGGAGCTCGACGAGCACGAGGCCACCAGGCGGGAACTGGGGCGGCAGGAGGCGCTGGCGGGAAGCTGGCGCCTCTACCCCGACGTCGTCCCCTGCCTCGACTGGCTCCGGGCCGCGGGACTCCCGCTCGCGGCCGTCAGCAACGCCTCAGGGCGGCACCAGCGGGACAAGATCGCCGCGCTGGGCCTCGCCCAGTACTTCGACACCGTCCTCATCGCGGGCGAGGTCGGCGCGGCGAAACCGGACAGAGTGATCTTCGACACGGCCTGCGCGGGCCTGAACACCGCGCTGGCCGACACCGTCCACGTCGGCGACCGGCTGTACGCCGACGCCATCGGGGCGCGGGACGCCGGCATGCGCGGCGTCTGGCTCGACCGGGGCGGCCAGGGCGACGGGAGTCTGCCCCACGGCGTGTCCGCCATCCACAGTCTCGCTGAGCTGCCAGAACTGCTCGTCTGCGAGCTGGCGGGGACCCGTGTGTGAACCCCGATTTCCGTTCCGCCGGGTGTGTGGTCTAGTATTCATCTCGGCGGAACGGACAGCCCCTCCCGAGCAAGACCGGGGGGAAGCTGAAAGGGAAAGCCAATGGGGTATGGTGTAATTGGCAGCACGACTGATTCTGGTTCAGTTAGTCTAGGTTCGAGTCCTGGTACCCCAGCTGCGAGCGGTGAGAGCCGCGAGCATGGACGCAAGTCCACAGGATGCAGGTGAAAGTCCAGGCCCCGTCGTCTAGCGGCCTAGGACGCCGCCCTCTCAAGGCGGTAGCGTGGGTTCGAATCCCATCGGGGCTACGAGTGGTTATCCGAGTTCGCTTGGAACAATCGCTGGTAATACAACTTCATGAGCTTGTTCTAGGGCCCCGTCGTCTAGCGGCCTAGGACGCCGCCCTCTCAAGGCGGTAGCGTGGGTTCGAATCCCATCGGGGCTACAGAGCTGGGAGAGCCGTGTCGATGGAGATCATCGACCACGGCTCTTTCGCATTTTCACCGGGGGCGCGGCCCCCGGGCCCCGCCCGGCGGGGCTTCGCCCCCCGGACCCCCTTCGAGGGTGGTCGCCTTGGGTGTGACCGGGTTCCCCTGCGGGTGGTCGTCTCGGGGTGAGCGTTGTCACGGCTCGGGCTTCGCCCATTGGTTGGGGCTCGTGGTTCGTGCGTCGGCGTGTGTTTGTGGGGCGGGTCACCTTTGGGGTGGGGGCATTCTTTTTTGGGGCTTTTCACTCGGTGGTGAGTGGGGTCACTTTTTTGTCTGGGACGTAGGAAGGCCCCCGGAGTTCGAGCTCCGGGGGCCTTGTGCGTTGGGTTACAGGCGGCTTTGGAGGGCCTCTGCTGCGGCCAGGAGGTCCGCGGCCCACCTGGCGCCTGGGCGGCGGCCCATGCGGTCGATGGGGCCTGAGACGGAGATGGCGGCCACCACGGTGCCGCTGCTGTCGCGGACGGGGGCGCTGACGCTCGCCACGCCCGGTTCGCGCTCGGCGACGCTCTGGGCCCAGCCTCGCCTGCGGACCTCCAGGAGGGTGCGCTCGCCGTAGACGGCGTCGGCGAGGATGGCGCGCTGGGTTCCGGGGTCGGACCAGGCGGCCAGGACCTTGGCGCCCGAGCCCGCGGTCATGGGGAGGCGCGCGCCCACCGGGACGGTGTCCCTGAGGCCGCTCGGGGGTTCCGCGGCGCTCACGCAGACGCGCTGCATCCCGTCGCGGCGGTAGAGCTGCACGCTCTCGCCGGTGATGTCGCGCAGGCGCGGCAGGACCGAGGTCGCCGCGTCGAGGAGCGGGTCGGTCGCGCCGCCCGCCAGTTCCGCCAGAGCCGCCCCTGGGCGCCAGCGGCCGTCCGAACCCCGGCGCAGCAGGCGGTGCACCTCCAAGCCCACCGCCAAGCGGTGCGCTGTCGCTCTCGGCAGACCCGTGCGGTTGCACAACTCCGCGAGGCCGCACGGATCTTTTGCCACGGCGTTCAACACGGCCACTGCCTTGTCCAGGACGCCGATCCCGCTATGCTGTCCCACAAGCCGATACTAACTTCCCATTGATTGGGAAGTCCAGAGCTGTCTTCTTGTTGCTCGCCCTGGGAGTTTGGAGTTGAGATGAGCCGCACGCTCGCGGAGAAGGTGTGGGAGGCGCACGTCGTGCGCCACGGCAGCGGCGCTGAGCCCGACCTGCTCTACATCGACCTCCACCTGCTGCACGAGGTGACCAGTCCGCAGGCGTTCGACGGGCTTCGGCTGGCCGGTCGGCGGCTGCGCAGGCCCGACCTCACGATCGCCACCGAGGACCACAACGTGCCCACGGTGGACATCGAGCTGCCGATCGCCGACCCGGTGTCGCGCACGCAGGTGGAGACGTTGCGGCGCAACTGCGCGGAGTTCGGGGTGCGGCTGCACCCCATGGGCGACGCGGAGCAGGGGATCGTGCACGTGGTGGGACCGCAGCTCGGGCTGACCCAGCCGGGCATGACGGTCGTGTGCGGCGACAGCCACACGTCCACGCACGGCGCGTTCGGCGCGCTCGCGTTCGGCATCGGCACGTCCGAGGTCGAGCACGTGATGGCGACGCAGACGCTTCCCCTGCGCCCCTTCAAGACCATGGCGATCAACGTCGAGGGCACGCTCAAGCCCGGTGTCACGGCCAAGGACGTCATCCTCGCCGTCATCGCGAAGATCGGCACCGGCGGCGGCCAGGGGTACGTGCTGGAGTACCGGGGATCGGCGATCTCCGCGCTGTCCATGGAAGCCCGCATGACGGTCTGCAACATGTCGATCGAGGCGGGCGCGCGCGCCGGGATGATCGCGCCGGACCAGACGACGTTCGACTACATCAAGGGCCGCCCGCACGCGCCGTCCGGCGCCGACTGGGACGCCGCCGTCGAGTACTGGTCGACGCTCGCCACCGACGAGGGCGCGGAGTTCGACGCCGAGGTGACCCTCGACGCGGACGAGCTGACCCCGTTCGTCACGTGGGGCACCAACCCCGGCCAGGGCCTGCCGCTCGGCGCGTCCGTGCCGGACCCCGAGGCGATCGCGGACGAGAACGAGCGCGTGGCCGCCGAGAAGGCGCTGGCGTACATGGGGCTGGAGGCGGGCACGCCGCTGCGCGAGATCCGCGTGGACACGGTGTTCCTCGGCTCTTGCACGAACGGACGAATCGAGGACCTGCGCGCGGCGGCGGACGTGCTGCGCGGTCACCATGTCGCGGACGGCGTCCGGATGCTGGTCGTGCCCGGCTCGATGCGCGTGCGCGCGCAGGCCGAGACCGAGGGGCTGCACGAGGTGTTCCAGGCCGCGGGCGCGGAGTGGCGCCAGGCCGGGTGCTCGATGTGCCTGGGCATGAACCCGGACCAGCTGAAGCCGGGCGAGCGCAGCGCGTCCACCTCCAACCGCAACTTCGAGGGCAGGCAGGGCAAGGGCGGTCGCACGCACCTGGTGTCGCCGCTCGTCGCCGCCGCCACCGCCGTGCGCGGCACCCTGTCGTCCCCCGCCGACCTGGTCTGAGAAGAGGCAGAGCAATGGAAGCGTTCAGCACGCACACCGGCGTCGGGGTCCCGCTGCGCCGGTCCAACGTGGACACCGACCAGATCATCCCGGCGGTCTACCTGAAGCGGGTCACCCGCTCGGGCTTCGAGGACGGGCTGTTCGCCGCGTGGCGCGGCGACGAGCACTTCGTGCTCAACCAGGAGCCGTTCCGCGCGGGCAGCGTCCTGGTCGCCGGACCGGACTTCGGCACCGGCTCCTCCCGCGAGCACGCGGTGTGGGCGCTGATGGACTACGGCTTCCGGGTGGTGGTCTCGTCCCGCTTCGCCGACATCTTCCGGGGGAACTCGGGCAAGCAGGGCCTCGTCGCGGCGCAGTGCGAGCAGTCCGATGTCGAGCAGCTGTGGAAGGTCCTGGAGAACGAGCCGGGCGCCTCGGTCACCGTGGACCTGGAGCGGAAGACGGTGTCGGCGAAGGACTTCACGGCCCCCTTCGACATCGACGACTACACCCGCTGGCGGTTGCTGGAGGGATTGGACGACATCGCGTTGACGCTGCGGCACTCCGACTCCATCGCGGAGTTCGAGTCCACCCGAGCCGCTTGGCTGCCGGACACCGGGGTGCGGCCCGCGAGCTAGCGAACGGGGCGCGATTCCCCCTCCCCCAGGGGGAATCGCTCCCTCGGACGCACCCCTCCGGACGCCTCCCCTGTCCCTCAACAGGGCGCAATTGCCCGCCCCGCAACGAAAATATTGGCGTGGCGATTGGTATTTCCTTGCATATGGGCTTACCGTGGCCTTCAGTCGGCCCGACTAGGGCCGTGAGCGTCCTGGGAGGGACTGAAGGTGAACAAGGCCCAGCTCATCGAGGCGCTCGCCGAGCGCCTTGGCGACAAGAAGAACGCAGCCGCCGCCGTTGACGGCATCGTCGATGTCATCGTCCGGAGCGTCCACAAGGGCGAGAAGGTCAACATCACGGGCTTCGGCGTCTTCGAGAAGCGCGCTCGCGCGGCACGCACGGCGCGGAACCCGCGCACCGGTGAGACCGTGAAGGTCAAGAAGACCAACGTTCCCGCGTTCCGCGCGGGTTCGACGTTCAAGGACGTCATCAGCGGGGCCAAGAAGCTGCCCCGCGTCACGGCCGCCAAGCCCGCCGCGACCGCCACCGCCGCGAAGGCGACGACGACCGCCGCGAAGCCCGCCACGACCGCCACCAAGGCGCCCGCGGCCAAGGCGACCACCACGCGGACCGCGCGCAGCACCACCACGCGCGCCGCCGCCGCGACGAAGGCGCCCGCCCGTCGCACCGCCACCGCTGCCGCGAAGACCTCCGCCACCACGGCGAAGGCCGCCCCGGCCGCCAAGACCGCCGCCGCGAAGGCGCCCGCCACCAAGGCTGCCGCCACCAAGGCGGCGCCGAAGACGGCGACCACCGCCAAGCGGACGACCACGGCGAAGACGGCCGCCACCAAGGCCGCGTCCACCTCCGCCACCGCGACCAAGCCCGCCGCGACCAAGCCCGTCGCGGCCAAGGCCGCCCCGGCCAAGGCCACCGCGACCAAGGCGGCTTCCACCAAGACGGCCGCGGCTGCCAAGACGGCTGCTCCGGCCGCCGCCGCGACCACCGAGAAGCCGGCTGCGAAGGCCACCCCGGCCGCCAAGACGTCCGCCGCGAAGCGCACCACCACGCGGAAGACCGCCACGGCCGCCAAGAAGTGAGCCGCGCCCGTTCCGCGGCCCTGGTGCGGCGGAGCGGGCCGGTTCCTCCCGCGTGGAGCGGGAGGACCGCGAGCGCCCCGCCGAGGCGGTGCTCGGACCGGTGGCCTGTCGCGTCAGACGACCGGACCGGGACCGCGCGGGGATGCGCCGTTGGGAAGCCCTGGGAGCCAACGCGAGGCTGCCGGGGCTTGCCGCTGCCGGGAGCGCGGACGCGCCTGGCGCGACGACCGGGCCGGGGGACCGGCGAGGACGTCGCGGGAGGTGGGGACGTGCGAGCGGCGGCCCGCGCGGACGGCGGGGGAACCCGCTGAGACGCGCGGGTGTTCCGGAAACCGAGGGGCCGAAGGCGGGCCGCCGAGGGGACCGGAGGTGCTTTCCACAACTGGATTCGCGGTGCAGCGGAGCCCCGGAGGCCAACGGCCTGCCGGGGCTCGTCGCTGTCCGGGGGCGGGAGGCGGGGGGTGGGGGGATGGCGGGGCGCGCTCCTGGGCTGTTCCGGCCCCTGCGGCCAGCCCCGCACGCGAAGGTCTGCCCTGGCCGCCAGCCACCCCAGGCCGATCACCAGCCACCAGCCGCCCGAGGCCAGCCACCCGCCGCCAGCCGCCAGCAGCCCTAGGCCAGCTGCTAGCCGCCAACTGCCGCCGCCCGAGGTCAGCCGCCCGCCGCCCGCGACCAGCTGCCAGCCGCCGCAGGCCAACTGCCTGCCGCCCGCCGCTGGCCGCTCGCCGCTCGCCGCCAGTTGCCAGTTGCCCGCCGCCCCATGCCAGTTGCCCGCCGCCAACTGCCCGCCGCCTGGTGCCAACCGCCTGGTGCCTGGTGTGCGGGGCTGTTCGGGGATCTCGTGAGGCGGGTCGGGAACTCGGGTGCGGGTGCGGGGCTCGGTGCGGTTGCCGCGCTATCCGCCGAACGTGGCCCGCGGAGATCGTCCGCCGCGCGATCGGCCGCCCAGTGGCCCCAGGACGCCTCGAGAGCTCCGGGGTGGTGTGCCGAGTAGGGGTGTGGGCGCACTGGGCGCTGTGAGGCCGCTGAGCGCCTCCTGTGCTCCGGGCTCGGGCTTCCCGCGCTCCGACCCGCCTTCGCGCCTGCGCCTGCCCGCACCGGCTCTGCACATCGCGCCTGGACCGACCACGCCCATGTGCCCACGCCTGTCCACCTGCGCCCGGCGTGTCCTTCCGCCTGCCACCGTTCACCTGCGCCCGTCCACCCGAGCCCGGCTCCGGCCCCGTGCTCCGCCCCGCGCCCACCCGCCTTCGGCCTGCCCGCCCACCCGCCTTCGGGCTGGTCGGCGGCCCTCTTGGCGTGCCCGCGACCGCCGGTCCCGGCGGCCCGTGCGCGGTCGGCAGCGGTTCCCCGCAATTCCCGCAGCGCCCCGTTAAATGTTGATCATGCCTCTGACCTGCGTGAACGCTGCCGCCAACGATCCCGCCAACACCCTTTCCCCGGTGCCCGCCCCGAAGTCGCCGCGCTGTTCCGCAAAGGCGTCGCCGACGTGTTCCCGAGCCGTTGCCCGCGCGCGTTCCTGCGCGCCGCCCGGCTAAGCGCATCGGTTTGTCGAAGTGGCGCCGCCCACTCCCGCAGCGCTCTCGCGCCACTAACGGCCGAGTGGTCCGCGACTAACGACCGAGCGGCGTCCGGCTCAACCGGACCGCCGGTGCCCGCTTTTCCCCCGGCTGAAACCCCGACCCGATTGCCGGTCCCGCCCAACCGATTTCCCGCCGGGGTCGGGTGGAAAGCGCCACCCGACCCCTCATTCCGCCATCCGTGGAAAACCTGGCGTGCGCTCGGCGATTCCACCCCGCACTGTTGCGGGCGCCACACCGGCGCGACCCATTCGGCTCAGGAGAGCGGTTTGCCCAACGCCGTCGGCAGGTAGTGCGCGGCGGCCAGGCGCGGCCACCGGGACGCCGGGTCCGAAGTGGACCAGCCCGGCGCGCCCGGCCGGAACGACAGCACCCACGCGCTGCCCTTCTTGCTCGGCGTCCTGCCGCCCTCCAGCGCCACCCCGCCCAGCGCGGCCAGCGCCTCCACCAGGTCCGGGATCACCCCGCCCTGCGAGGACACCACCGGCACCCCGTCGTCCTCCTCCAGCAGCCGCGCCACCCGCGCCAGCGCCGCGTCCCGGTCCGGCCAGTAGCCCTCCTCGGACAGCGCCGGTTCCGAGCGCACCGGCACGCCCAAATCGTCCGCCACCGCCCGCACGGTCTGCTCGCACCGCAACCTCGGCGCCGCGTGCACCCGCGAGGCGCCCCACAGCGGCAGCACCCCGCGCAGCGCCTCCGCCTGCCGCCACCCCGCCGCGCTCAGCGGCCGGAGGTCGTCGTCACCGGACCAGTGCTCCCGCTTGCCCGCCTTGGCGTGCCGCACCAGCAGCAGCGTCCGCAACCCGCCCGGCAGCGCGGTGAACGCGGCCAGCACCGCCCGGTCCTCGTCCCGCGACACCAGCCCCGCCGCCTCGGCGGGCGAGAGCCAGCGCAGCTCGTCCACCTCCTCGTTGGGCGCGAACGAACCCGCGACCACGTCGGCCGCGTAGTAGTCCACGACCTTTGGCACGCCGTCCACCGCGTACCGGACGGCCCTCAGGTACGGGCCCAGCACCGCGCGGAACCCGGTCTCCTCGAAGACCTCCCGCACCGCCGCCGCGGGCGCCGCCTCACCCCGGTCCAGCTTCCCCTTGGGCAGCGACCAGTCGTCGTAGCGGGGCCGGTGCACCACCGCCACCAGGTCCCCGTCGCGCAGCACCGCGCCCGCCGCCCGGATCACCGGGCGCACCTCGTCAACCACGGCTCACCCCAGCGCGTCGTGCTTGCGGAGCAGTTCGGTCTGGTGGTCGCGCACCCGGCCGCCGTCGGCGGGGGACGCCTCCCACTCGCCGTCCGGCTGGAGCACCCAGCAGCGCGTGGTGGGCTCCAGCGCGGACTCCACCACCGCGTCCAGCTGCCCGGTCAGCCTCGGGTCGGTCACCCGCACCAGCACCTCGACCCTGCGGTCCAGGTTGCGGTGCATCATGTCCGCGCTGCCGATCCAGTGCTCGCCGCAGCCGGTGAAGTGGAACAGCCGCGAGTGCTCCAGGAACCGGCCGAGGATCGAGCGCACCCGGATGTTCTCGCTCAGCCCCGGCACGCCCGGCTTGAGCGCGCACACCCCGCGCACAATCACGTCCACCGGCACCCCGGCCATCGACGCCCGGTAGAGCGAGTCGACGACCTCCTCGTCCACGAGGGAGTTCACCTTGATCATCACACCGGACGGGCGGCCCGCCCGCGCGTGCTCGATCTCCCGGTCGATCCGCTCCACGATGCCGCGCCGCACGCCGTACGGGGCCACCATGAGCGTGCGGTAGTGGTCCTGCCTGGCGTAGCCGGTCAGCACGTTGAACAGGTCCGTCAGGTCCGAGCCGATCGTGGGCTCGGCGGTGAGGATGCCGACGTCCTCGTACAGCCGCGCGGTCTTCGGGTTGTAGTTGCCGGTGCCGATGTGGCAGTAGCGGCGGATCGTCGAGCCCTCCTGGCGCACCACCAGCGAGGTCTTGCAGTGCGTCTTGAGCCCCACCAGGCCGTAGACGACGTGCACGCCCGCCTTCTCCAGCGCCCGCGCCCACTTGATGTTCGCCTGCTCGTCGAAGCGCGCCTTGATCTCCACCAGCGCCACGACCTGCTTGCCCGCCTCGGCCGCGTCGATCAGCGCGTCCACGATCGGGGAGTCGCCGGAGGTGCGGTAGAGGGTCTGCTTGATGGCCAGCACGTGCGGGTCGGCGGCGGCCTGCTCGATGAAGCGCTGCACGCTCGTGGAGAACGAGTCGTACGGGTGGTGCACCAGCACGTCGCCCTCGCGCAGCGTCGCGAAGATGCTCTTGGGCGTCTCCCGCTCCACGAACGCCGGGTGCGTGGACGGCACGAACGGCCGGTCCTTGAGCTGCTTGCGGTCCAGGCCGTACAGCTGCCACAGGCACGACAGGTCCAGCAGACCGGGCACCTGCACGACGTCCTGCTCGTCGACCTCCATCTCGCGCAGCAGGCGCTCCAGCATGTGCTCGGTCATGTCGCCCGCGACCTCCAGCCGCACCGGCGGGCCGAACCGGCGGCGGGCCAGCTCCTTCTCCAGCGCCAGCAGCAGGTCCTCGTGCCGGTCCTCCTCGACCTCCAGGTCCGCGTTGCGCGTCACCCGGAAGGCGTGGCACTCCCGCACCGTCATGCCCGCGAACAGGTCGCCCAGGTGCGCGGCGATCAGCTCCTCGACGGGCAGGAACGTGGCGCTGGAGCTGGCGCGGTCGGACTCGACGCGGACCAGGCGCGGCACGTTGTCCGGCACCTTGATGCGGGCGAACCGGTCCATGCCGCCCTCGGGGTCCCGCACCATGACGGCCAGGTTCAGCGACAGGCCGGAGATGTACGGGAACGGGTGCGCCGCGTCCACCGCCAGCGGCGTGAGCACCGGGAACACCTGCTCGGTGAAGTAGTTCGACAGCCGCAGCCGCTCGAAGTCGGTGACCTGCGCCCAGGTCACGATGCTGATCGCGTGCTTCTCCAGCTCCGGGCCCACGTGGTCCAGGAACGCGCGCGCGTGCTGCTCCACCAGCTCCTGGGCGCGCTTGTAGATGGTGCCCAGCTGCTCGCTGGGGCTCAGGCCGTCGGCGCTGCGCACGGACAGCCCGGTCTCCTGGCGGCGCTTCAGCCCGGCGACCCTGACCATGTAGAACTCGTCCAGGTTCGAGGCGAAGATGGCCAGGAACTTGGCGCGCTCCAGCAGCGGCTGCGACGAGTCCTCGGCGAGCGCGAGCACGCGGGCGTTGAAGTCCAACCAGGACAGCTCGCGGTTGAAGTAGCGGTCGTCGGGCAGGTCGACCGTGGTGAGGTCGTTGGTCGCGGCGGGCGGCGAGCCGGGGATGATGCGCGGAGCGTCCGGCGGCGGGGCGACCTGCTGCACCGAGCTGCGCCGGGTCGCCGGGCGGGGCCGCCTGCGCGGGGCGGCCCCCGAGGCCGCCGAGCGGCTCGCGGCGGCGCCGGTGGTGGGACTCGTCCGCGCGGATCGTGTCCGCCGCTTCGGAGTCGGCTGCTGGTCGCTGTTCTCCGTGCTCACGCTCTGCATTGTTCCCCAGATGGGGGCCGCCCGCGCTGATCCGAGCCGTCCGGGAGGTGAACTCCGGGTCACACCGGGCGGAGCAGGGCGACGACGCGACCCGCCGCGTCCCGCCGCAGCGTCACCCGCTGACCGGGGCGCAGCGCCCGCCAGCCGCCCGCGCCGACGGCGGGGGAGGGGACGGGGACGAGGACGCCGTCGTCGCGCAGGACCTCGGCGGAGCCGTCGGGGAGGCTGCGGCTGACGGTGGCCTGCTCGGGGCGGGCCGCCGGGGTGGGTTCGGGGCGGGGTTCGGGGCGTTCGGGCGGCGGCGCGCCGGGCCCGGTCTGCTCTGGCACGGGCCGAAGGTAGCCCACCGCCCCCGCCTCACCCCGCGACCCGCACCCGCGCCCACGCCTGAGCGCTGCGCGCCCCCAGCCCGTACCCCGCCGCCAGCGCCAGGTCCTCCAGCGTGTCCACATCGCACCGCAGCGTCGGCCAGTCGCCCAGCAGCTCCCGAGCCCCGCCGTCCCGGTGCGCCGCCGCCGACGGGCCGCCGAACGCGGGCGCCAGGTCGCGCCCCGCCGCCGACAGCAGCAGCGTCGTCCCCGTGGCCTGCCGGTCCGCGCAGAACGCCCGCTCGCCCCCCGCCTCCACCACGGCCGCCCGCAGCTCCACCTCGCGCAGCGCGGGCAGGTCCGCCTGCAGCGCGCCCACCACCGACCGGGGATCGCGCCCCCGCAGCACCGACGCGCCGAAGCGCAGCGCCGGGTTCAACCCCTCCGGGCCCACCACCGTCTCCACCCCGGCCACCGCCAGCTCACCCGCGACCACCGGGTCCGCCGTCACCACCAGCACCGACCGCGCCACCCGCCGCGCCACACCCACCAGGTCCAGGGCGAACGCCAGCGCCAGCGCCCTCCGCCCGGTCCCCGCCTCCAACCGCGTCTTGGCCCGGTCGAGGCTCTTCACCGGCACCACCAGGTCGACGTCCGCTCGCACACCGCCATACTCCCCGATGCCCGCTGGACCCGGCGGCGCCCTCCGGGGAGCACCGGGGTCCGACGACCGAGAGGGGAGCAAGTGGCCAAGGAGAAGGGCGGCTTCTGGGTGGGGGTCGGCGCGACGATCCTCTACCCCGCAGGCGCGCTGCTGGCTGGCAGGCGCATCGAGGGACCGGGCCTGCCGCGCGAGGGCGGCGTCCTGCTCGTGATGAACCACGTGTCCCACCTGGACCCGGTGTACGACGCCGTCCTCGTCCACAAGCAGGGCAGGCTTCCGCACTTCCTGGCCAAGCACAGCCTGTGGAACATCCCCGCCGTGGGCGGGCTCCTGCGCGGCACCGGCCAGATCCCGGTCTACCGGGGCACCTCCGACGCCCAGCAGTCGCTGCGCGCCGCCCACGAGGCCCTGGACGCGGGCCAGGTGGTCGTCATCTACCCGGAGGGCACCATCACCCGCGACCCCGCGGGCTGGCCGATGCACTCCCGCACGGGCATCGCCCGCCTCGCGCTGGAGCACGACGTCCCGGTCATCCCGGCCGCCCGCTGGGGCACCAGGGACATCTACGACCACTACCGCAAGCGCTTCCGCCCGTTCCCGCGCAAGTCCGTGGTGACCCGGTTCGGCGACCCGGTCGACCTGGCCGGGTTCCGCGCCGGGCCGCACGACCTGCCGCAGCTGCGCCAGGTCACCGACCTGATCATGCACCAGGTCAAGGACCTGCTCGGCCAGGTCCGCGACGAGCAGGCGCCCGAGGGCTTCTACCACTCCAGGAAGGCCTGACGTGGACCGCGTCGCCGTGCTGGGCGCCGGGTCGTGGGGCACCGCGTTCGCGAAGGTGCTCGCCGACTCCGGCACCCCCACCGCGCTGTGGGCGCGCCGGGGCACGGTCGCCGACGAGATCACCACCAGCCGGGTCAACGCCGGGTACCTGCCGGGCGTGCGGCTGCCCGACAACCTCACCGCCACCGCGTCCGCCGAGCAGGCCCTGGACGGCGCGCGGGCCGTGGTGCTGGCCGTGCCCAGCCAGACCCTGCGCGAGAACCTGGCCGCGTGGCGACCCGCGCTGCCGCCGGACTCCACGCTGGTCAGCCTGGCCAAGGGCGTCGAGCTGGGCACGCTCAAGCGGATGAGCGAGGTGGTGCGCGAGGTCGCGGACGTGCCCGAGGACCGGGTCGCCGTGGTGTCCGGGCCGAACCTGGCGCGCGAGATCGGCGCCGAGCAGCCCACCGCGACGGTCATCGCCTGCACCGACCACGACCGGGCCGTCGAGCTCCAGCGCGCCTGCACGAACCCGTACTTCCGGCCGTACACCAACACCGACGTCGTCGGCTGCGAGCTGGGCGGGGCGTGCAAGAACGTCATCGCGCTGGCCTGCGGCATGGCCGCCGGGCTCGGGTTCGGCGACAACACGATGGCGTCCATCATCACCAGGGGCCTGGCGGAGACCGCCCGCCTCGGCGCCGCGCTGGGCGCCGACCCGCTCACCCTCGCGGGACTGGCCGGGCTCGGCGACCTGGTGGCCACCTGCGCGTCCCCGCTGTCGCGCAACCGCACGTTCGGGGAGAGGCTGGGGCGCGGCGACACGCTCGCGCAGGCCCAGGAGGCCGCGCACGGGCAGGTCGCCGAGGGCGTGAAGTCGTGCACGTCGATCCACGCGCTGGCCGCGCGGGTCGGCGTCGACATGCCCATCACCGACGGGGTGCGCCGGGTGTGCCACGACGGGCTGGACCCGAGGGTCCTGACCGCCGCGCTGCTCGGCCGCGAGACGAAGGCGGAGCGCTGATGGGCACACCTGGTGGCGCGGGGGAGTCGGGCACGGTCGGGTCCGGCGCTGCGGGGTCGGGCTCGGCGGGGTCGGGCTCGGCGGGGTGGGGCGACGGGACGCGGGTGGTGCACAGCGCCGCCGTCGCGCCGGGGGAGCCGTTCCTGGCCGGACCGGTCCTCGCCGCGCCCTACCGGCTGGGCGGCGACGACACCTACGGGCGCGCGCACAACCCGACGTGGCGCGCGCTGGAGACCGCGCTGGGCGGGCTCGACGGCGGCGAGTGCGTGCTGTTCCCGTCCGGCATGGCCGCGATCTCGGCGCTGCTGCGCACCGTCCTCGCGCCCGGCGACGTGCTCGTGGTGCCGTCCGACGGCTACTACCTGACCAGGGCGCTCGCCGCCGAGCTGCGGGTGGAGGTGCGCGAGGTCCCCACGGCCGGGCCGTACCCGTCGTTCGACGGCGTGCGGCTGGTGCTGCTGGAATCGCCGTCCAACCCCGGTCTGGACGTGTGCGACATCGCCGCGCTGACCGAGGCCGCGCACGCGTGCGGCGCGCTCGTCGCGGTCGACAACACCACGGCGACCCCGCTCGGGCAGCGACCGCTGGAGCTGGGCGCGGACGTCGTGGTGGCCAGCGACACCAAGGCGGTGGCCGGGCACAGCGACGTGCTGCTCGGGCACGTGACCGCGGCGGACCCCGCGCTCGCCGAGCGGATCAGGGCCGCGCGCACGACCGGCGGGGCCATCCCCGGCCCGTTCGAGACGTGGCTGGCGCACCGCGGGCTCGGGACGCTGGACCTGCGGCTGGAGCGGCAGGCGGCGAACGCGGCGGCGCTGCACGCGGCGCTGTCGGGGCACCCGGCGGTGACCGGCCTGCGCTGGCCGGGCGCGGCGGGCGACCCCGCGCACGAGGTCGCCGCGCGGCAGATGCGGCGGTTCGGCGGGGTGCTGGTGTTCGTGCTCGCCGACGAGGCCGCGGTGGCGCGGTTCCTGGAGCGGTCCGAGCTGGTCGCGGCCAGCACGAGCTTCGGCGGGCTGCACACCACCGCCGACCGGCGCGCGCAGTGGGGCGACCCGGTGCCCGAGGGGCTGATCCGGCTGTCCGCCGGGTGCGAGAGCACCGAGGACCTGGTCGCCGACGTGCTGAACGCGCTGGGGTGACGCGGGTCCTCCCGCTGGGGCGCGCATGGTCACGTGCGCGCCCCTAGCGCGGTGACCACACGCGTTCACCGGGAACGATCACGCCAGAGCCCGCACCGGCACGGCGTCAGCTTCCAGCGCACCCGGACCTGGAAGACCTCCACCGACCCCGCCTTCGACGCCGAGCTCGACCGCGTCGACGAGGTCCGCACCCGGTCTCCGAAGCGGTGTTTCGCCCTCGGCCAGTTCGGACCACTCGCGATCCGCCCGCACCACGGCTCCGGCTCGGCGCCGCGCAGGCGTCCCGACCGGCGGCCTGCGACCTACCGGCGCACCCGCGGCATCCGCTGCTTCCACGGCTGCTGCTCCGTCGGCGACGACCGGCTCCGGGGCGTCACCCCGACGTCCTCGACGCCCAACGCCGCCAACGGGCACGCGTCCGCAGCGAACGCCACCAACGCCGGGACCGACCACGGGCAGCCTGACCAACCCGGCGAACGTTCGCGGCCACCGCCCTAGGCGTTCCGGGAGCTGCTCGCGAGGTCCTGCGCGACGGCCCCGCCGCCCGCGTCCCCGTCCAGCCACACCAGGTGCGCGCGCAGGTTCTCGGCGGCGGCGAACCGGGCGTAGAGCGCGAGCGCGTGCTCGACGCTCCCGGAGCGGGTGTGGTGGCCGTCGTCCACGGCGGTGGTCTCGGCGCGGTCGGGGAACGCCAGGCCGTAGGCGGCGACCTCGCAGTCCTCCCGGTCGCCGATCTCGTAGACGACGGCGAACGGCCGGGGCGCCTGCTCCCGCGCCTCCTGCCCCATCCACCTCCGGAAGGCGGAGGCCGTGGCGGGTGTCTCGGGGCTGTCGGGGTGCTGGTTCTCGGACAACGGGTCACACCTTCCCAGTGCTGTCTGCCGTGCTTGGGTTATCGCTCTTCCGGGTGGTAATCAGCGGAATGGCTTCACCCGTCAGAGTGGGTTTTTCCGCATCGCGCGCCACCCGCACCGCGTAGCGGGGGAGGGCGGGGACCACCGCCCGCGCCGGGGCGCGGGGCGCCGCGACGTCGTGGCCCTGGTCCCATCGGCGCAGGTGGGCCGCGGACCTCGGGGCGGCGTGGCTCGGCCGGAAGGCGGACGCGCCCCCTGCTGCGACCGCCGCCGCGGCCTGCACGTCGAACGGACCCGCACCGCTCACCCGATCCTCCCCTCGTCGCGCGCCACCAGGCCCGATCTCCGCCCCGGCGACGCCCCCGCGCTATGGTGCGCGTGCACAACCTCTGTTGTGCACGCGCAGCCAGATGGCTGAGCACACTCTAATCTGGAAAATCCAGATCAGGGTCACGCGCACGAGTGATTCGCCACAGCCGGGAATCACTCTGAGTAGCGAGTCGGTGACGGAACCAGGACATCCGGTGGTGCACAATCACGGCCATGGAGGAGCGCGACCCCGGTCCGGTGGTGCAGCGGCTGATCTACGGAGTGCGGGCGCGGGAGTACCGCGAAGCCGTGAACCTGGAGCCGGGCCCCGCCAGCGAGAAGCTGGGCACCAAGCGAGCCGCCCTGTCGAAGTGCGAGGCGGGCTTGGTGGCGGACTCGGAGACCGCAACCGAGCGGAAGATCACCCTGTACGGGATCCTCGGCCCCGAGGCGGAGGAGTTCCGGAAGCTGAGCAAGGAGGCGAGAAGGCGGGCGGCGCCGGAGCGGGTGACCGACCACGCGCGGCAGTACGTCGCCCTGGAACGCGCGGCGACCGAGCTGCGCATGATCTACACCGAAGTGCCCGGAGCGCTGCAGACGGCCGCCTACGCGCGAACGCAGCTCGCGCACTCGCCGATCGTCCGGCAGAACGACCTCGCCAGCTGGGCGGAAGTGCGGGAGAAGCGGGGCGACCTCCTCGCGGACGAGATGGTCACGGCCACCGGCAAACCACGCCGGGTGTCGGTCATCCTCGGCGAGGAAGCCCTGCACCGCCTGGTGGGAGGTGGCGCGATCATGCGCGGCCAGCTCCGGCGACTGCTCGTGTTCGCGGACCTCCCGCACTTCTCCGTGCGGATCCTGCCCTTCAGCGCGGGCACCACCCCGGCGTTGAGCAGCCCGTTCACGCTGCTCTGGATCGAGCCCGCCAACGTGCACCTGGCCTATGTCGAGAGCATGGGCGGTGCGGACTACATCAAAACGACCGAACCGTACGTGATCGCCTACGACGACGCGCAGCGGCGGGCGCTGTCCGAGAGCGACAGCCGCGCACTACTAGAAAGTCGGGCCAATGAACTCTGAGATCCAGGTCACCGGGGCGTGGCGCAAGTCCGCCAGGAGCGGGAACGGCGCGCAGTGCGTCGAACTGCGCTGCACGTCCGAGGTCGCGCGCGAGGTCCGCGACAGCAAGGCCCCGCAGGCGGGCGAGCTGTCGTTCGGCGGCGCGGCCTGGCGTTCGTTCCTGTCCACCATCCAGCAGGGCTGACCCCTGATCGCCTCCCCCCCCGGCGGGCGCCGCCGGGGGGAGGCGATCTCACGCGGGATCTCGGCGCTGAGCGGGGTCTCGGTGTCCGCGTTCGTGCAGTAGTGCAAGACGGTCCCGGTCTTCGTCTCGTGGCCGGCCAGCCCCACCCGACCGCCACGTCCAGCACGCGGTCCAGTTCCTCCGGTGTGCCGGACGCGGGTGCGCGTCCTCCTGGGAGTGATCCCGCAGACGGTGAGGGCGCACCCCTCGGGAAGCAGGATCGGCGCCAGCGTGCCGCAGTTGTGCTCGCCCTTGCCGGGTAGCGGGGACGCATTGCTACGTCCCCGCCCCCTCAGAACCGGACTTGCGACTTTCACCGCATCCGGCTCAAGCAAGCCCCAATGGGCGATCAAGCGGATTGCTGTTCCTCCTGCCGGAACCTTGCCCGACAGTAGGAGTGCATGAGACGGATCGGTTCATTGTTCGTCACGTCGGATGACACAGAAGCGACATGTTGAGCGTTCATCGCTTTCTTGACCACCCGCAACCACTGCTCCCATTCGTTCGGGCTCCGTGGTTGATGGTCAGCGTAGAGCAAATAGTCAGCGCAGACCCAGCACCTACCTTGCTGCTGTTTCAATAGCCGCAAGGTGGTCGTGTCGACCGGAAGGATGCTTCTGCGGCGACGCCGTGCCCAGTACTCGGTGAAGGTGGGATCGTCCACCGAGGCCGTACCGATGACCATCACATGTCGAACGATCCTCGTCCAACTGAACTTCTGGAGGTAACCACCGGTCTCATGGTCGCCGAACACCCAGTTGTCGTTTCTGGACTTGTTGAACCTGCCGAAGTAGCGCGAGATCATCCATCGTCTCGACTTCCTCGGATGACGGCGCAGCCCCCACTTGTAGAGCAAGTGGAACACGTAGGAGTCCAAGTCGTTGAACACCTTCTTGGACACCACCGTGCGGTAGTAGGCCGACCAGCCGCGCACGATCGGATTGAGCGCGCGCAGCAACGCCGTGACATCATCCCCGTTCCGGGACAAGATCTCGGCACGCAACCGTCGTCTGATCCGGGCCACCGCGTCCCGGCTGGGTTTGACGAGCAGCTTCCCGTTGTAACGCCGGACAGTGAAGCCGAGAAAGTCGTAACCGTCGTCATCGAGGTGGGCGATGCGTGTCTTGTCCTCGTTGAACGACAACCCTCCCGGTTTCAGCCACTCCTCCAACCGGGACTTCACCAGCTCGGCCTGATCACGCGTGTGACACAGCGCGACCAGATCGTCGGCGTAACGCACCAGAATCGGGGAACCGGGCTCGGTGTAGCCGATCCGGCCCGAAAGATTCCGGTAACGCACGCCTGCGGCGGCCTCCATTCCGTGCAGCGCGATGTTGAGCAACAGCGGGCTGATCACGCCGCCCTGCGGCGTGCCCTCGCCGGTGGGGACGAAACGCCCGCGATCGACCGCACCGGCCTTGAGCCACTGCCGGACCAGGCCGCGACCGGGAAGGTTCCCGAGCCTGGCCAGCAGGTGCTCGTGGTCGACGCGGTCGAACGCCGCCGCCAGGTCCGCGTCCAGGATCCACCGCCGCGACGGGTTCTTGCCCCGCGAGGACTGGAAGATCTGCGCGACCGCGTCCTGACAGCCACGTCCCGGCCGGAAACCGTACGACCGTGGTTCGAACCGGGCCTCCCATTCAGGTTCCAGCGCGTTGACCATCCGTGCTTGCAGCACGCGGTCGACGACGACGGGAATCCCGAGTGGGCGTTGCTTTCCATTGGCTTTCGGAATGTACACGCGCCGGACCGGCTTCGCGCGCCACGGCCGGACCTGACGGTGGACCCACCACACCAGCATCGCGCGTTGGTCATCGAAAGCCACTACCCGGCCGTCGACGCCCGCCGTCCGGCGGCCAGCGTTGACCTGCGTCACCCGTCGCACACTGACCACTGTGTTGCCACGGCTGCGCAGCATCAACTTCTGAAGATTCCGTACTTTCTTCAGATCACCCGCCTGGCTCGCCGTGAAGATGCGCCGCCGCAGCCGCCGTACGGACTTCTCGGCGGCCGGGAAGTCAATCCGGTCCCAGTCGAGAAAGTCGTCCTCCGGTCCGTTCGCCACCCTCGAAGCGGTGACGCCCAACTTGTCCTTCGGTTCCGCCAGTGCGATCACCTCATCTCCGCAGGCTCACCTGATCCGCGTCAGCTCCCTTTCGGGCCGGGCGCGAGCCCGTATCCGGCCAGTTGTCCACACGTTCCGGCCTTGGAGGAGCCGGACTGCACGCGCAGTTTCCTGTTGCCTTTCGGCGGCCGGCGTTCGCTTCTCGGATCATCCCGATCCCGCCGAGGGGTTCCGCCTTCTTCGCAGTCGGCCTACCGCAGACAACCGACATCCGCGGACCTCGACGGGGTTACCACGTTCCGCATACGCAAGACACGACCGGGGTGGGTGCCCCCTCAACCGCGGGACGGTGGTGTCCGATCCGGCCAACCCATGCTCCATGACCGGCACCCGCCGCTTCTCAACGGCCAGTCCTGTACCCCGCTGTGACATCCCATCTGCTAGGGTCTCAACATAACGCGGCATCGCTGGGAGTTCACTGCATTCACCCGTCCGGTCTTCCCCTTGCCCGTAGCTCCCGGATGGAACGGGAACCCTTCGGCTTTCATTCGAGCTTCGCACCCCGCTGTTACCGGCGACGCACGTCGAAAGCGGGGACGGATTCACGGACACGAATCCGGGATCATACCTCCGATATCATCGGACCTCCATTTGGCTGATCCACTTGACGCATGCGACCTCGTGTCGCAAGCACGGCGTGTTGTTGATGACCGCCGTGAGCTGCTCGTTGACCAGCTCCGAGCGCGAGTCCACGCCACTGCTGGTGGGGTAGTCGCGGCCGTTGGGCGCTATCCACCGACCGCGCGTCTGCTGCCCCGCGCCCCTCACCACCGGAGGCGGCAGGGATTCGCGAAGGCGTTCGACGCGGTCCGCCGGGTGGTCGGCGGCGCCTCGGGGACCGTCGTCCCCACCTCGCCGATCAGCCCGCTGCGCAGCGCCTCGGCCGCGTCCGCCTCCAGCCCCTCCGCCCCGCGGAGCGAGGTGGCCGGCAGCGAGAACGCGTCCTGCGCCGAGTCCCGCGCGACGACCAGCGCCGCCCGGCACCTCCCGGCCAGCTCGACGACCCGCGCGACCCGCTCCGCGACTTCCCCGACGGACGCCACCGCGCCCCTCGGGCGCAAGAGTCCGCCGCCCTCCCGCCCCCGGCAACTGCACCCTCAGCCCAGCAACCCCACCACCACCGGCAGCGCCGCCTCCAGCTGCTCCCGCGTGCAGGCCCCGTACCCGATCGCCACCCCGTGCACCACCGGCTCCCCCGCGTGGTGCCGCTCCAGCCCGTCCAACCGCAGCCCCCGCCGCTCCGCCTCCGCCAGCACCCGCCGCTCCTCCCGCGCCGACCCCACCGGCACCACCACGTGCGCCCCCGCGTCGTCCCCCAGCACCGCCAGCCCCGCCGCGCCCAGCGCGCCCACCACCAACCCCCGCCGCTCCGCGAACTCCCGCCGCAGCCGCCGCAGGTGCCGTCCCAGGTCCCCGGTGCGCGCCAGCTCCACCAGCACCCGCTGCCCCGCCGCCGCCGGGCTCGTGCCGGTCCTGGCGCGGTGCTCCAGCACCGCCTCCGCGACCGCGCGCGGCGCCACCGACCAGCCCGCGCCCAGGGTCGGCGTGAGGATCTTGCTGGTCGTCCCGAGGTGCACGACCACGTCCGGGGCCAGCGCGGCCAGCAGCGGGAGCGGGGAGACGTCGTAGCGCAGCTCGCCGTCGTAGTCGTCCTCCAGCACCAGCCAGCCGTCCCGCCGCGCCCGCTCCACCAGCGCCACCCGCCGCCCCGCCGACATCCGGCCGCCGAGCGGGTACTGGTGCGCGGGGGAGCAGTACACCGCGCGCACCCCGTCCGGCACGGCGTCCACGAGCATCCCCTCGCCGTCCACCGGCGCGGGCACCACGCGCAGGCCCAGCGCCCGCAGCGCACCCACCGCCCGCTGGTAGCCCGGCTCCTCCACGGCCACCGCGTCCCCCGGCGACAGCACCGCCAGGCCGATCTCGAACAGCGCCGCCGTGGTCCCCCCGGTGGCCAGCACCAGGTCCGCGCGCGGACCGCCCCGCACCGCCAGACCCCGGTGCCGCAGCAGGTGCTCGGCCACCGCTGCCCGGTACTCCGGCAGCCCGGCCCGGTGCGGGCGCAGCAGCGGCGGGGCGTCCGCCGCCGCCCGCCACGCCCGCCGCCACGCCGCCCGCTCCAACCCGCCGCCCCACGGCGACCCCGGCGCCAGGTCCACCAGCTCGCGCGGCGGCTGCTCGGTGAACCGCGTGGCGGTCCCCGGCGCGCCCGGCGGCGTGGTCGTCACGTACGTGCCCGACCCGTGCCGCCCGGCGATCCAGCCCTCCGCGTGCAGCTGCTCGTAGGCCGCGCTGGTCACCGTGCGGCTCACCGCCAACTCCTTCGCCAGCGCCCGCGTCGACGGCAACCGGTCGCCGCTGCGCAGGCTGCCGTCCGCCGCCGCGGCGCGCAGGGCGTCCGCGAGCTGCGCGGCCAGCGGCTCGGGCGAGGAGCGGTCCAGGGACAGCGGCAGGTCCGACACGGCCAAAGTGGCATCCCCCGATATCGTCCGATTGGCACTTGAGAGGGTGCCACTTCCTGCCGATCATAAGCGGCATGACGCTGGAAACCACTCCCCGCAGCACCATCAAGCGGGGCGCGAAGCGGTCCGTGCCCGAGCGGAGCGCGTTGCACGCCGTGCTGGACGCGGGACTGGTCTGCCACCTCGCCGTCGTGGTCGACGGCGCCCCGCTCGTGCTCCCCACCGGCTACGGCCGCGACGGCGACACCCTGTACCTGCACGGCTCCACCGGGGCCCGCTCGCTGCGCGAGGCGGCCGAGGGGGTGCCGGTGTGCCTGGCGGTGACGCTCCTGGACGGCGTCGTCTACTCGCGCTCGGCGTTCGACTTCTCGATGAACTACCGCAGCGCGGTCGTCCACGGCACGGCGGTGCAGGTGGACGACCCGGAGCGCAAGCTGCACGGGCTGCGCGTGCTGACCGAGCACCTGGCCCCCGGCTCGTGGGACGTGGTGCGCGAGCCCAACCGCAAGGAGCTGGCGGCGACGCGGGTGCTCGCGGTGGACCTGGCGGAGGCGTCGGTGAAGATCCGCACCGGCCCGCCGGGGGACGAGCCGGAGGACGTCGAGGCAGGCCTGGTGTGGGCGGGCGTGCTGCCGCTGACGACGTCCTGGGGCGAGCCGGAGCCGTGCCCGCAGCTGCCCGAGGGGTTCGAGGTGCCCGAGCACGTGGCCAAGCGCGCCTGAACCGGCGCCGAGCGCGGACCGCCCCCGACCGGTGATCCGGTCGGGGGCGGTCCGCTTCGCTCGTCAGGAGGCGGTCAGCAGGAGGCGGTCAGGAGGTCGCGGGGGTTTCCGGGATCGGGGTGTAGCGGACCGGGCGCATGGTCCGGCCGCCGTCGCGGTACACGTGCAGCGTGACCGCCGGGTCGGTCCCGTCGTTGCGCACCTGGTGCGCGTAGTCCGGGCCGAACACGCGGGACTGCCCCGCGCGCAGGTGGTGCAGCGCCTGGCTCGCGCCGGAGCCGACCACCTCGGTGAGCGAGCCGCTCACCACGGTGAACGCGCCGGAGGTCAGCCCGTGGTCGTGCAGGTCGGTGCGCTGGCCGGGCAGCCAGCTCATCAGCCACACCTCCTGGTCGCCGGAGCCCTCGACGAGGGTGGCGAACCGGTGGTCGGGGTCGTAGCGGAGCAGGTGGGCCCACCGCTCGCGGCGGGCGGCGAAGGCGAGCGCGACGCGCACGGGGTGCGGCACGGCGCGGGTCTCGGGCAGGGCGATCGTGTTCTCCGGAACGGCGAACATGGTTCCTTCTCGGGAGTTCGGTGCGCGAGCGGCGCGACCGGGCGAAGCGGTCAGCGGCCGAGGACGGGCGGGAAGATCACCGAGGAGAACAGAGCGCGCTGGCGACCAGGCCGAGGTCGATGTGACCCCGCCCGTCGATCATGGCGCGGAAGGACATGCCGACGAGGGTGGCAGCGCGCGGCCCCGAGCGGCAAGCCCGTCCCAGCCCGTGGACCGGGGTGCGGGGGGCGGCTGGGACGCGGCGGAACTTGAGCTCCCGGAGGGGTGAAGATCGGCCGAGCGGGCGGGCGCGGGCGCGCTGGGGGAGCGGTCCGCCACCCCTGGCTCGAACGGTTGACCACCATCCGAATGACGTGTCACACCCCGTTCCGCGCTCACCCACCCCTCGGCGCGCCCGACCGGGTGCCGGCGCCCGTCCCCGACCCGCGTCACCCGCCCGGACCGCCCCGCGCGCCCACCCCGTCCCGGCCTGCGCGGACCTCCCGATCACCGCGCCGAAAAAACACGAATAGGCTTCAGGTTGCCCGAACGTGACGGGAACGACTCTCCGTCCGCTGGCAGGCTGACCCCGTACGCCATCCGGGTAAGGTCCGCGCATGACTCAGCGCAAGACCAAGGTCGCCGTGGTGTTCGGCGGGCGCAGCAGCGAGCACACCGTCTCCTGCGTTTCCGCAGGCAGTGTCCTCGCCCACCTGGACCGCGAGCGGTTCGAGGTCGTCCCCGTGGGCATCACCCGGCAGGGGGCCTGGGTCGTCGGCTCCGGCGACCACACCGCGCTGGAGATCCGCGACCGGCAGATGCCCACGGTCGACGCGCTCGTGCCCGTCTCCGGCGGAGAGCTGACCACCGTCAGCCCCGACTCCGCGCTCGACGGCGTCGACGTCGTCTTCCCGCTGCTGCACGGCGCCTGGGGCGAGGACGGCACCGTCCAGGGCCTCCTGGAGCTCGCCGACCTGCCCTACGTCGGCCCCGGCGTCCTCGCCAGCGCGGCGGCGATGGACAAGGAGTTCACCAAGACCATCCTGCGCGCCGCGGGCCTGGAGGTCGGCAGCTTCGCCGTGCTCCGCCGCGACCAGGCCACGCTGGGCGAGGCCGACCGCGACCGCCTCGGCCTGCCGCTGTTCGTCAAGCCCGCCCGCGCGGGCTCCTCGGTCGGCATCACCAAGGTCACCGACTGGGCCGACCTGGACGCCGCCATCGCGTTCGCCCGCCAGACCGACCCCAAGGTCATCATCGAGGCCGCCGTCACCGGCCGCGAGGTCGAGTGCGGCGTCCTGGAGCTGCCCGACGGCCGCGTCGAGGCCTCGCTGCCCGCCGAGCTGCGCGTGGTCGGCGGCGGCGTCGACTGGTACGACTTCGACGCCAAGTACCTGGACGACGTCTGCGAGTTCGACATCCCCGCGAAGCTGGCGGACGACACCACCGAGCGGCTGCGCGCGCTGGCCGTCGAGGCGTTCCGCGCGCTGGACTGCCAGGGCCTGGCCCGCGTCGACTTCTTCGTCACCGAGGACGGCGGCCTGGTCGTCAACGAGATCAACACCATGCCGGGCTTCACGCCGATCTCGATGTACCCGCGCATGTGGGAGGTCACCGGCACCAGCTACCGCGACCTGCTGACCACCCTCGTGGAGACCGCGATCGCGCGCGGCACCGGCCTGCGCTGACCCGCCGGTCCGGCCGGGCCGGGGACCACCCCGGCCCGCGCGGAACCAGGGTCAGTTCGGCCCTGCCGTGTCCACCTGCCGCGCGGCCAACGAGTCCCGCACCGTCGTCGACACGTCCTGCAGCGGCCCCGTCCCCGAGTCGGACGGCACGGTCAGCGCCACGTACACCGGGCGGTCCACGACGAACCACGTCGTGGACCCGCCCTCGGACACCTCGATCCACTGCACGTCCGAGATCGACCGCAGCCGCGAGTCCGGCTTCAGCTCGGCGGGCCGGTCCAGCCCGCACCGCAGCACCACCGGGTCGTGCTCCGCGTCGCCCCACGCCACCGCGCCCGCGGGCGCGGGGGCGGCGAGCTCGCGCCGGGGCAGCGTGACCCCGTTGGACACCAGCTTCATCGGCAGCCCGCTCAGCAGCGCCGCGCACTCCTCGGACCCGGCGGCCGCGGCGGGCACCGGAACGAGCGCCAGCGGCCCGCTCCGGTCCGGCGCGGTGGTGTCCGCCACCGGGTCGTCCTTCACCCCCGCGCCGAAGAACAGCCCCGCCGCCGCGACGCCCGCGGCGAGCAGCGCGGGCAGCCCGACGGCCACCACGAGCAGCGGACGGGGCAGCGCGGGTGTCGGTTCCGGTTCCTGAGCCACGCCGCTATGACAGCACGCGCCTAGACGCGCACCACCGGGCAGGTCAGGGTTCGGGTGATGCCGTCGACGGCCTGGACCTTCGTGATCACCAGCTCGCCGAGCTCGTCCATGGTCTCGCCCTCGGCGCGGACGACCACGTCGTACGGGCCGGTGACGTCCTCGGCGGTGACCACGCCGGGCATTCCGGAGATCTCAGCAGCCACCGCGGCGGCCTTCCCGACCTCGGTCTGGATGAGGATGTATGCGTGCACCACGGCGTGCCCCTTCGTCGTGCAAGGTTAGGTCGGGGTAGGAACGTGGTCAGCAACGTACCCCAGTCGGGGTTCCGAATGCTCAGAACGGGAGGCAATCGTGCGTCCGGAGCCGCCGTCCCACGCGGATACGGTCGCTGAAGTGGGTGAGTTCGGTCTCATCCGCCGAGTGACGGCGGGCCGGACCCAGCCACCCACCACGCTCCTCGGGCCCGGTGACGACGCGGCCGTCGTCGCCGTCTCCGACGGCCGCGTGGTGGTGTCGACCGACGTGCTGGTCGACGGCGTCCACTTCAGACTCGACTGGTCCTCCCCCGAGCAGGTGGGCAGGAAGGCCGCCGCGGTGAACCTCTCCGACGTGTGCGCGATGGGCGCGAAGCCCACCGCGCTGCTGATCGGGATCGCCTGTCCGGCGGACACCCCGACCGCCCTCGTGGAGGGCATCACGAGCGGCCTGTGGCAGGAGGCGGCGGTCGCGGGCGCGGGCGTCGTGGGCGGCGACATGACCAGCTCCGCGACGCTGGTGATCTCCGTTACTGCGCTGGGGGACATGGGTGGGCTAGAACCCGTGACCCGCTCGGGCGCGCGGGTCGGCGACCTCGTCGCGGTCTGCGGCAGGCTCGGCTGGGCGGCGGCGGGCCTCGCCGTGCTCGGCAGGGGCTTCCGCTCGCCGGTCGCGGTGGTCGGCGCGCAGCGGAACCCCGAACCCCCCTACCCGGCCGGACCGCAGGCGGCGGCGGCCGGGGCCACCTCGATGATCGACGTCTCGGACGGGCTGCTCGCCGACCTCGGGCACGTGGCCGACGAGTCCGGGGTGGGCATCGACATCCGCACCGAGCTGCTCCAGGTGCACCCCCGGCTGCTCGACGTCGCCTCCGCGCTCGGGGCCGACGCCAGGCACTGGGTGCTCACCGGCGGCGAGGACCACGCGCTGGCCGCGACGTTCCCCGACCAGGGCTCGATCCCGGACGGCTGGCAGGTCATCGGCAGCGTCCGACCGGGTGGCGGGGTCACCGTGGACGGTCGCGGGTACGAGAAACCCCCCGGCTGGGAGCACTGGCGCTAGTACCCTGGTCCATGTGGAACTATGCATGATCGCGTATGACCATCCAGACGCGGCGAAGCTCATCGCCGACCTGCAGCAGGTCTACGTGGACCGCTACGGCGACCAGGACATCACCCCGGTCGACCCCGAGGAGTTCGCGGCGCCGCACGGGCACTTCCTGGTCGGCTACCTCGACGGCGCGCCCGTCGCCTGCGGCGGGTGGCGCGCGCACGACACCGCGTTCGACTCGGTCGTCCCCGGCGACGCGGAGCTCAAGCGCATGTACGTCGTGGAGTCCGCGCGCGGGCGCGGGCTCGCCCGGCTGGTGCTCGCCGCGCTGGAGGAGGCCGCCTCGGCGGCGGGCAGGCGCAGGCTCGTCCTGGAGACCGGCACCCTCCAGCCCGAGGCGATCGCGCTCTACACCCGCGCCGGGTACGAGCGCATCCCCAACTTCGGCGTGTACCGGTGCGAGCCCAACAGCCTGTGCTTCGCCAAGGAGCTGCGCCCCGCCCCGGTCCGCGGCGCCGCGGACCGGGCCGTCGCGGAGGCCGACGGGACCTGACCGGGCTGGGTAGCGTGGCCCCGTGGCCATCTACGCCCTCGGCGACCGCGAACCCGTCGTCCACCCCGACGCCTACGTGCACCCCGACGCCACCGTCATCGGCGACGTCGTCCTCGGCCCGTTCGCCTCGGTGTGGCCGAGGGCCGTGCTGCGCGGCGACTACGGGCGGATCGAGGTCGGCGCGCGCACCAGCGTCCAGGACGGGTCGGTGCTGCACTGCACCGAGGAGCACCCCACCACGATCGGCGCCGAGTGCGTCATCGGGCACAACGCCCACGTCGAGGGCGCGACGATCGCCGACCGCTGCCTGATCGCCTCGGGATCGGTGGTGCTCAACGGGAGCGTGGTCGAGACCGGCGCGGTCGTCGGCGCGGGCGCGGTGCTCTCGTTCAACGGCCGGGTGCCCGCGCGGGCCATGGCGCTGGGCGTTCCCGCGCGCGTGCGCGAAGGTCACGAGGTGCCCGAGGGCGCCTTCTCGTTCATCGTGGACAAATACGTCCAGAACATCGCCGCGTACCGGGAACTCCGGCGACTCGACTGAGATACGGTGCCGCAGTGGGACGTCCTTTGGAAGAAGTCGTCGAAGAGGGCTGGGCGCGGGCACTCGCGCCGGTGGCCGACCAGATCAGCAAGATGGGGGATTTCCTCCGGGATGAGGTCGCCGCGGGGCGCACCTACCTGCCTGCGGGGGAGAACGTGCTGCGGGCGTTCAAGCAGCCGTTCGACGGCGTGCGCGTGCTGATCGTGGGTCAGGACCCGTACCCGACGCCGGGGCACGCGGTGGGCCTGAGCTTCTCGGTCTCGCCGGAGACCCGGCCCATCCCCAAGAGCCTGCAGAACATCTTCGCGGAGCTGGGCACCGACCTCGGCCACCCGATGCCGTCCAACGGCGACCTGACGCCGTGGACCGAGCAGGGCGTGCTGCTGCTCAACAGGGTGCTCACGGTCCGGCCGCGCAACTCCAACTCCCACCAGAACAAGGGCTGGGAGAAGGTGACCGAGCAGGCGGTGCGCGCGCTGGCCGCGCGCGGGGTCCCGCTGGTGGGCCTGCTGTGGGGCCGCAACGCCCGCAACCTCCGGCCGCTGCTGGAGCCCTACCCGTGCGTGGAGGGCGTGCACCCGAGCCCGATGTCCGCCGCGGGCGGGTTCTTCGGCTCGAAGCCGTTCAGCAAGGTGAACGCGCTGCTGGAGCAGCAGGGCGCCGAGCCGGTGGACTGGAAGCTGCCGTAACCGGTGGGCGGGCGCGGTGGACCGCCCACCGCGCCCGCCCCCGTCAGCAGTCCCGGTCGGCAGTCCCGGTCAGCAGTCCCGGTCGGCGCGCCCCGGTCAGCGCGCCGCGTGCTCGGCCAGCGCCGCCAGCACCCGCGCCGCCGCGCCGAGGTCCGCCGGGTCGACCAGGTCGACCACCCGCCGTCGCGCGATCGCCAGGTGGTGCCCCGCCGCCTCGCGCTGCCGCGCCAGCCCGGCCTCGGTGAGCACCGCCACCGCGCCCCGCCCGTCGCCGGGCGCCTTCTCCTTCTCCAGGAACCCGTGACGCGCCATCGCGTCCACCACGCGGGTCATCCGGCTGCCCGACAGGGCCACCCCCGCCGCCAGCTCGCTCATCCGCAGCCGCCGCTCCGGCGCCTCCGCGAGCACCAGCAGCACCGCGTACTCGGTCATCGACAGGCCGGACGCCCTGGTCATCTCCTCGTCCAGCACGCGCGGCAGCAGGTGCGCCGCCCGCCCCAGCGCGCGCCACAGCGCGTCCTCGTCCGCCGACAGCTCCCGCGCCTCACCCATGGCGGCCAGCGTGCCCGCAGGAGGTTGCGTGCGCAAGCGAGCATATAGTTAGCTGCGCAGGCAAGTACTTTGACCGGAGGGACCCCCCGTGCAGATCCTCGTCATCGGCGCCACCGGCTACGTCGGCAGCCGCCTCGCCCCCGCCCTGCGCCGCGCGGGCCACACCGTCCTCGGCCTGACCAGGGACCCCGCCTCGCCCAGGGCCCGCGCGCTCGCCGCCGCCGAGGTGATCCCCGTCGCGGGCGAGCTCGGCGACCCGTCGAGCTACCGGGCGCACCTGGACGGCGTCGACGCCGTCGTGCACCTGGCGATGGACCTCGGCGACCCGGCCGGTTCGGACCGCGCCCTGTTCGCCGAGCTGCTCGACGCAGGCTCCCCGCACCTGGTCTACACCACCGGCTGCTCCAGCTACGGCCGCGTCGACGCCCCCGTGCTCGACGAGACCACCCCCGGCAACCCGGACAGCCCGCTGGCCTTCCGCTTCGACCTGGAGCGCGAGCTGGCCGCCACCGGCCTGCCGCACACCGTGCTGCGCCCCGGTTTCGTCTACGGCGGCGACGCCCGGACCTCGCAGAGCGGCAACTGGTTCGCGGCCGGGCGCGCCGGGAACGCGGTGTTCTTCGGCGACCCCGCCAAGTCGTGGACCTGGGTGCACGTGGACGACCTCGCCGACGCCTTCACCGCCGTCCTGGACCGCCTGTCCGAGGTGGACGGCGAGGTGTTCTGCGTCGGCGAGGAGGACGCGCCCACCGCGCTGGAGGTGTTCACCGCGTGCGTGCGCGCGGCGGGCCACCGGGGCCCGGTCGAGCTCGCCCCCATCACCGAGGCGGGCTGGTTGGACCAGGCCGCCGACCAGGACGAGGTCATGACCAGCGCGAAGGCCCGCCGAGTCCTCGGCTGGACCCCGCGCCGCGCGGGCCTCCTGGCCGACGTGGACACCTACTGCGCCGCGTGGTCGGCGTGACCCCGGTCGCCGGGATGCCCGGCTTCGAGCACCGCCACACCGACGTCGACGGCGTCCGCGTCCACCACGTCGTCGGCGGTTCCGGCCCGGTGGTCGTGCTGCTGCACGGCTGGCCGCTCACCTGGCGCGAGTGGAAGCCGGTGATGCCCCTGCTCGCCGCCGCGGGCCGCACGGTCGTCGCCCCGGACCTGCGCGGCCTCGGCGACACGGGCAGGCCGGTCTCCGGCTACACCAAGCGCGAGGTCGCCGAGGACCTGCGCGGCCTCGGCCTCGGCGAGGTCGACCTGGTCGGCTCCGACATCGGCGCGATGGTCGCCCACGCCTGGGCCGCCGCGCACCCCGCCGAGGTGCGCCGCCTGGTCCTGGCCGAGTCCGTCCTGCCCGGCTACGGCCTGGCCGAGGCGGCGGCCGAGCACGGCTGGTGGCACTTCGGCTTCCACGCCCAGGTCGACCTCGCCGAGCTGCTCACCCGGGGCAAGGAGGCCGCCTACCTGGGCGGCGTCTGGTCGCGGATGTCCCCGGAAGGCGTCCCGGACGCGGCGGAGACCCTCGCCGAGTACTCCTCACCGGGCGGGATGCGCGCCGGTTTCCAGCACTACGCGACCCTCGCCCACGACGCCGAGGTGATCCGCGCCGCACCGCCCCTGGCCATGCCCGTGCTCGTCCTCAACGGCGAGCGCGGCCTGCCCCAGGAGCCCCTGCTGGCGGGCGCGCGCCAGGCCGCCCACGACGTGCAGGCGGACATCGTCCCGACCGCCGCCCACCTGCTGGCCCACGGCAACCCGGAGTGGCTCGCCGCACGCCTGCTGGAGTTCCTCGCCTGACCCGCCGCACCGCCCCGTGAAAAGCACTGAGCCCCGGACTCCGAGGAGTCCGGGGCTCTACGCGTATCCAGGGCGCAGCACTCAGCCGCGCACCACCTTGCCCGCCTTCAGGCACGAGGTGCACACGTTGAGCCGCTGGCGCTGCGAAGACGACACCTTCGCGCGCACGGTCTGGATGTTCGGGTTCCACCGGCGGTTGGTGCGCCGGTGGGAGTGCGAGACCGACTTGCCGAAGCCCGGCCCCTTGCCACAGACGTCGCACACGGCAGCCACGTCAGCCACTCCTTCAGGTTTCCTCAGCGGTACTCACGCCCCGGCGGGCGCGCAAGCGTGCACAAGCCTCAGCCGGGCATGGCAACCTAGACAGGGTAGCCGGTGGCGGGTGGGGTGACCAAACCGGGGCTTAAGTAGGCTCGAAGCGTGCAGGCCCTCGACGCTTCCGCGATCCGCCGCTGGGCGGATGCCTGCGTGCGGTCGCTGGCCGCCCACCGCGAGGACATCGACCGCATCAACGTGTTCCCGGTCGCCGACGGCGACACCGGCACGAACCTCCTGCAGACCATGCGCAGCGCGCTCGACTCGCTGCTCCGCTCCAACTCCAGCGGCGCGGGCACGGCGCTCAGCGCGCTCGCCAAGGGCGCGCTCGCGGGCGCGCGCGGCAACTCCGGCGTGATCCTGTCCCAGGTGCTGCGGGGCCTGGCCGAGGCGGTCGGCACCGCCTCCACGGCGACCGGGGCCTCGTTGCGCAAGGCGCTGCTGCGGGCCGACGAGCTGGCCGCCGAGGCGGTGTCGGCCCCGTCGCCGGGCACCGTCCTGTCCGTCCTGCACGCCGCCGCCGAGGCCGCCCGCGACTGCCCGAGCGACGAGCTGGGCGAGGTCGCCTCCGCCGCCTCCCGCGCGAGCGCCGCCGCGCTCGCCGAGACCCCGAGGCAGCTGGCGGTCCTGGCCCGCGCGGGCGTGGTCGACGCGGGCGGGCGCGGCCTGGTCGTCCTGCTCGACGCGCTGGCGGGCGTGGTGACCGGGCACGTCCCCGAACCCGTCGTGCCCAGCCGGGTCCCGCGCCCGGCCGCCGCCCTCACCACCGCCCGCGAGTCCGGTTCGGCGGAGTACGAGTACGAGGTCATGTACCTGATCGACGGCCTGGCGGGCGCGGGCGCCGACCGGTCCGACCGGTCGGCCGAGGAGGAGGCGGCGCGCGCCCTGCGGACCGCGCTGCGCGCGCTCGGCGACTGCGTCTCCGTGGTCGGCGACGGCGACGGCCTGTGGACCGTCCACGTGCACTGCAACGACATCGGCGCGGCCGTCGAGGCGGGCGTCGAGGCGGGCCGCCCGCACCGCATCACCGTGTCCCGCTTCGCCGACCAGGTCGCAGCCCAGGCGGACCGCTTCACCCGCGACCGCGCGGTGGTCGCCCTGGTGCGCGGCGACGGCGTGGCCGAGCTGTTCGAGGGCGAGGGCGCGGTCGTGCTGCGCGTCGCGGGCGCGCTGGACCCGGCCGACCTGCTCGCCGTGCTCACCGGCACCCGCGCCCGGCACGTCGTGGTGCTGCCCGGCGTCCCCGACCTCCGGTCCGAGGTGGACGACGCGGTCTCCCAGGCCGTCGCCGCGGGGCAGGACGCGGTGGTCGTGCCCATGACCTCGCCGGTGCAGGCGCTCGCCGCGCTCGCCGTGCACGACGCGTCCCGCAGGGCGAACGACGACGTGGTGGCGATGGCCGAGGCCGCCGCCGCGACCCGCAGGGGCGAGATCGGCCACGCCGTCCAGGAGGCCATCACCTGGGTCGGCCGCTGCCTGCCCGGAGACCTGCTGGCCCTGCTGGACGGCGAGGTCGTGCACGTCGAGCCCGGCCCCGGCGACCGCACGGGCCTGGCCCGCGACCTGGTCGACCTGATGCTCGTGCCCGGCGGCGAGCTGGTCACCGCCCTGCTCGGCGAGGACGCCCCGGACGGCCTCGCCGAGGCGCTGGAGGCGCACCTGCGCGTCGCGCACCCCGAGGTCGAGCTGGTCGTCTACCCCGGCGGCCTGCCCGGCGCGGTGCTCGTGGTCGGCGTCGAGTAGCCGCGCCGTGCCCCCGACGCGACTGTCGGCGCCTAGTAGTTCAATGGGCAGGCGATGACGACCTTCGACGACAGCCTCGTGCCGCTGCTGGGGCAGAAGACCGCCGACGCGCTGGAGACCGGCCTCGGCCTGACCACCGTCGGCGACCTGCTGCGCCACTACCCGCGCCGCTACGACGAGCGCGGCAAGCTCACCGAGATCTCCGGGCTGGAGCTCGGCGAGCACGTCACCGTGCAGGCCCGCGTCAAGTCCGCCCGCCTCAAGAACATGCGCGCCCGGCGCGGCGAGATGCTCGACGCGGTCATCACCGACGGGACCAGCGAGCTGCACCTGGTGTTCTTCGGCCGCGGCTCCCGCAAGGTCGAGCGCGAGCTGCTCCCCAACACCAAGGCCATGTTCGCGGGCAAGGTCGGCGTCTTCAACGGCAAGCTCCAGCTCGCCCACCCCGACTACGAGATCATCGACGGCCTCACCGACACCGACGACGAGGGCGGCGCGGCGGCGGCGTCGAAGTTCGCGGACGCCTTCATCCCCGTCTACCCGGCGGCCCAGGGCATCCAGTCCTGGAACGTGGCCAAGTGCGTGGAGCAGGTCCTGGCGGTCTGGGACGGCGTCGAGGAGGACCCGCTCCCGGAGGAGCTGCGCGAGTCCGAGGGCCTGATCACCCTGGAGAAGGCGCTCCGCGACATCCACCGCCCGGACGGCTGGCCCGCCGTGACCGTGGCCCAGCAGCGCCTCAAGTGGGACGAGGCCCTGGCCGTGCAGCTCGCGCTGGCCCAGCGCCGCCACTCCGCGACCGCCCGCCCCGCCTCGGCCTGCCCGCGCGTGGCGGGCCGGGTGGCCGACGCCTTCGACGCCAGGCTCCCGTTCAAGCTCACCGCCGGGCAGCAGGCCGTCGGCGACCGCATCGCCGAGGACCTCTCCGGGACCCAGCCCATGAACCGCCTCCTGCAGGGCGAGGTCGGCTCGGGCAAGACCATGGTCGCCCTGCGCGCCATGCTCCAGGTCGTGGACTCCGGGCGGCAGTCCGCCATGCTCGCCCCCACCGAGGTCCTCGCGGCCCAGCACGCCCGCTCCCTGCGCGAACTCCTGGGCGACCTCGGCCAGGCGGGCGAGCTGGGCGGCGCCGAGCACGCCACCCGCGTCACCCTCCTCACCGGCTCCATGCCCGCCGCGCAGCGCAAGAAGGCCCTGCTGGAGATCATGACCGGCGAGGCCGGGATCGTCGTGGGCACGCACGCCCTCATCCAGGACAAGGTCGCGTTCGCGGACCTCGGCCTGGTGGTCGTGGACGAGCAGCACCGCTTCGGCGTCGAGCAGCGCGCCGCCCTCAGCGCGCGTCCCGGCAACGCGGTCCCGCACGTCCTGGTCATGACCGCGACCCCGATCCCGCGCACGGTCGCCATGACCGTCTACGGCGACCTGGAGGTCTCCGCGCTGCGCGAGCTCCCCGGTGGGCGCTCGCCCATCAAGACCTCGGTCGTGCCCACCGCCGAGAAGCCCCAGTGGCTGGACCGCGCCTGGCAGCGCATCCACGAGGAGGTGGGCAAGGGCCACCAGGTCTACGTGGTCTGCCCCCGGATCGGCGACGGCGAGGACGAGGACGGCAAGCCGCCCAAGGAGAAGGGCGACCCCGACAAGCGCCCGCCCCTGGCGGTCGTGGACGTGGCCAACCGCCTGGCGGCAGGCCCGCTGAAGGGCCTGCGCATCGACATCCTGCACGGCCGCCTCGCGCCCGACGACAAGGACGCGGTCATGCGCGCCTTCGCCGCCAACGAGGTCCAGGTCCTCGTGGCGACCACCGTCGTGGAGGTGGGCGTGAACGTCCCGAACGCCACCGTCATGGTCATCATGGACGCGGACCGCTTCGGCGTGAGCCAGCTCCACCAGCTGCGGGGCCGCGTCGGCCGGGGCAGCGCCCCCGGTCTGTGCCTCCTGGTCAGCGAGATGCCCGGCGCCTCCGCCACGATGCAGCGCCTCCGTGCCGTCGAGTCCACCCTGGACGGCTTCGAGCTGGCCCAGCTGGACCTCGAACTGCGCCGCGAGGGCGACATCCTCGGCTCGGCCCAGTCCGGGACCCGCAGCGGCCTGAAGATGCTCTCCCTGCTGCGCGACGAGGACACCATCGAGGCCGCGCGCGTGGTGGCGCAGGAGATCGTCGAGCGCGATCCCGACCTCGGCGCCCACCCCGGACTGGCCACCCTCCTCGCCGGGGTGCTGGACGAGGAGCGCGCGGACTACCTGGAGAAGACCTAGCCGCCGTCCCGGTCCTGACGCGGTCCTGACGCGCCCGCGGGTAGTGTCGTGCGACTGTGCGCCACTCCCGCCTGATCCCCGCTGCCGCCGCCGCACTGGCCCTGGTCGTCACCGGGTGCTCCGCGGGCGCGCCGTCCACCACCGCGGCCCCCTCCACCCCGGCCTCCGCCGACCTCCCCAAGGGGGACCTGGCGCAGCTCGCCGAGAAGGTCGACGCCCGCGTGGCGGCCCTGGGCAGGGCGAGGTTCAGCACCGAGGGCTTCGCCAGCGACGGCGCGGGGACCGAGGTCCGCAGCCAGGTCACCGGGTCGGCGCGCTGGCTGAACGGCGTGGTCACCTCCGCCATGACCATGGACGTCCGGACCAACGGCGCCACCCCCACCGTCACCCGCCTCGTCAGCGGGGTGGACGGCGTCTACGTGAGCGTCGACGGCGCCCCCATGCCCGCGGGCAAGACCTGGGGCTTCTACACCAAGCAGAACTCCGCCGAGGTCGACGCCCTCCTCCGGGGCTTCGGCCCGAGCGCCGTCGTGGGCGCGGAGCTGGACTACCTCGAACCCAGGGCCGCGATGATCGTCGGCAAGCGGCAGACGGCCGAGGGCACCCGCTACGACCTGGTCGTGGACCCGATGAAGATGGCCAAGGCGGTCACCGACCCGGACATCCAGCTCCAGCACACCCAGCTCGCCGAGTACGGCGTGGTGATCCGAGCCGAGGTCGTGGTGGACGAGACCGGCGCGCCCAGCCAAGCCGGGTTCCGCTTCGAGCTCGGCGGGAAGGACGTGCGCAGCTCCACCACGAGGTTCGCCGACTGGGGCGCGGACGTCGACGTCTCCACCCCGCCCGCGGACCAGGTCGTCCCCGCCGACCAGCTCCCGCAGTAGTCCGGCTCGGGGGCGCCCACCCCGCCCCCAGCCCCCCGGACGCGCGGGAGCCCCGCAGGCCGCGGGCCGTGCGGGGCTCCCACCGCTCACCGGGTCAGGTGGCGGGCAGCTGCGACTTCGGGATCTGCCGGGTGGGCGGCTCCTCCGGGTCCTCCGCCAGCCGGGGCAGGCTCGACACCGCCTGCTGCACGGCCTTCTGCGCCGCCGTGAACTGCTCGCTGAGCGACTTGTGCATCACCCGGAGCTCACCGAGCTTCCGGTCCGCCTCGCCGATCCGCCGCGTGGCGTGCGAGTCGGCGTCGTCCCGCACCTGCTTGGCCTTGGCCTCGGCCTCGGCGACCGCCTTCTCGGCGGCGGCGTTGGCCTCGACCACCGTCTTCTCGGCCAGCGCCGTCGCCTCGGACGTGGTCCTCTCCGCGAGCGCGTTGGCCTCGGCCACGGTCCGCTCGGCCGCCGCGTTCGTCTCGGCCGTCAGCTTCTCCGCCGCCTCGACGGCCTCGGTGGTCGTCTGCTCGGCCAGCGCGTTGGCGTCCGCGACGGTCTTCTCGGCGAGCGCCGTCGCCTCGGTCACGGTCTTCTCGGCCAGCGCGTTCGCGTCGGCCACGGTCTTCCCGGCCAGCTCGTTGGCCTCGGTCACGGTCTTCTCCGCGAGCGCGTTCGCGTCCGCGACCGTCTTCTCGGCCTTCCCGAGCGCCTCGGACTCCAGCTCGGCGATCTGCGCGTCCGACTCGGCCTTGAGCCGCGCGGCCTCCTCGGTGGCCCCGCCGACCAACCGCGCCGCCTCGTCGTTGGCCGACGCCAGCAGCTTCGCCGCCTCCGCCTTCGCCTCGACGACGTGCCGCTCGTGCTCCTTGCGGAGCGCGGTCTTCAGCTCGTCGTACTCCTTGTCGAGGTCGTCGTGGTAGACCTTGTACTTCTGCTCCAGCTCGGTCCGCCGCTGCTCCAGGTCGGCGTTCTTCGCCTCGAACTCGGCGACCGACCGCTCGCGCTCCGTGCGCGCCTCCGCCATCAGCCCGGTGTGCTCGGCGGTCAGCTTGAGCCGCATCTCCTCGTGCGCGCGCTCCAGCTCCGCCCTGCGCTCCTCGTGCTGCCGCTCCAGCTCGGTGGTCCGCTGGATGTGCGCGGCCTCCAGCTGCCTGCCGCGCGCCTCCAGCTCGGCCATCGCGCGCTGGTGCGCGGCCTGCCCCTCGGCGGCGGCCCTGGAGGCGTCCTCCCTGGTCGCGTTGGCCTCGGTCAGCGCGGCCTGGCGTATGTCGGCGATCTCCTCCTCGGCCAAGGTCATCATGACCCGCACGCGCTCGGTGACGTTCGAGGCGTTCAGCGGGCTGTTGGCGAGGCTGGCCAACTGGCCCTTGACCTTGTCCAGCTCGGCGCGGGTGCCTGTGAGGAGCTTCGTCAGCTCCGCCACCTGGGCGTTCGCGGCGTCGTGCGCGCGCGCCGCGTTCTTGAGGTCGAACTCCAAGCGCGTGACGCGCTCGTTCACCTGACGCTGGTTGTACCCGCGCAGGACGACGTCGAAATGCGTGCGGGCAGCAGGCTGCCCAGTCCCTTCAGCCCCGGCCATAATTCCCACACTACCGAGACGGACCCCCTAGTTGTCACCCGATGTAGCTAACGGCACGTGATCTTTTCGTGATCGAGCGTTATAAGGCGATCACCGCGCGTCCGGACAGCGGGTGCGGGGGTCCCTCGCAGGGGGGAGGATCACCGCAGGTCGGGCTCGTGTCGAGACATGTGGGAATGATGTCCGTCACGTGAGATGGATCTCCCGATTGGCGGGACGCGCACGGTAGCGTGCCTTGATTGCCATCGAGTGACCGGGAGGAACGCAGAATGTTCCGCAAGGTACTTGTCGCCAACCGCGGCGAGATCGCCATCCGGGCGTTCCGCGCCGCTTACGAGCTGGGCGCGGGCACGGTCGCGGTCTTCCCCCACGAGGACCGCAACTCCCTGCACCGGCTGAAGGCGGACGAGTCCTACGAGATCGGCGAGCCCGGCCACCCCGTGCGGGCGTACCTGTCCGTCGACGAGGTCATCAAGGCCGCGCGCAAGGCGGGCGCCGACGCCGTGTACCCCGGTTACGGCTTCCTCTCCGAGAACCCCGGACTGGCCAAGGCCTGCGCCGACGCGGGGATCACGTTCGTGGGTCCCCCCACCGAGGTGCTGGAGCTGACCGGCAACAAGGCCAGCGCCATCGCCGCCGCCCGCGCCGCCGGGCTGCCCGTGCTCAAGTCCAGCGACCCGTCCAGCGACGTCGACGCGCTGCTCGCGGCGGCCGACGACATCGGCTTCCCGGTGTTCGTCAAGGCCGTCGCGGGCGGCGGCGGGCGCGGGATGCGGCGCGTCGAGGACCCGGCCGCGCTGCGCGAGGCGATCGAGGCCGCGTCCCGCGAGGCCGAGTCCGCCTTCGGGGACCCGACGGTGTTCCTGGAGCAGGCCGTGGTCGAGCCCCGGCACATCGAGGTGCAGATCCTCGCGGACGGGCAGGGCGGCGTGATCCACCTGTTCGAGCGCGACTGCTCGGTGCAGCGCCGCCACCAGAAGGTCATCGAGATCGCGCCCGCCCCGAACCTCCCGCCGGAGCTGCGCGAGCGGATCTGCGGCGACGCGGTCAGGTTCGCGCGGCACATCGGGTACCGCAACGCGGGCACCGTCGAGTTCCTGCTCGACCCGCGCGGGAACTACGTGTTCATCGAGATGAACCCGCGCATCCAGGTCGAGCACACGGTCACCGAGGAGGTCACCGACGTCGACCTCGTGCAGTCCCAGATGCGCATCGCCTCCGGCGAGACCCTCGCGGACCTGGGCCTGAGCCAGGACACCGTGCAGCTGCGCGGCGCCGCGCTCCAGTGCCGCATCACCACCGAGGACCCCGCCAACGGGTTCCGCCCGGACACCGGCATGATCAGCGCCTACCGCTCGCCCGGCGGCTCCGGCGTGCGCCTGGACGGCGGCACCACCGGCGTCGGCACCGCGATCAGCGCCCACTTCGACTCGATGCTGGTCAAGCTGACCTGCCGGGGCCGCACGTTCTCCGCCGCCGTCGCCCGCGCCCGGCGCGCGGTCGCCGAGTTCCGCATCCGGGGCGTGTCCACGAACATCCCGTTCCTGCAGGCGGTGCTGGACGACCCGGACTTCTACGAGGGCCGCGTCACCACCTCGTTCATCGAGAAGCGCCCGCACCTGCTGACCGCGCGCTCCTCCGCGGACCGGGGGACGCGCCTGCTGACGTACCTGGCCGACGTGACGGTGAACCGGCCGAACGGCGCCCGGCCGTCCGCCGTGGACCCCAGGCTGAAGCTGCCGCCCGTCGACCTGTCCGCCGACCCGGCTCCCGGCAGCAAGCAGCGCCTGGACCAGCTCGGCCCGGAGGGGTTCGCGCGGTGGCTGCGCTCCAGCGAGCGCGTCGGCGTCACCGACACCACGTTCCGCGACGCGCACCAGTCGCTGCTGGCCACGCGCGTGCGCACCAAGGACCTGCTGGCCGTCGCGCCGCACGTCGCGCGGCTCACGCCCGAGCTGCTGTCGCTGGAGGCGTGGGGCGGGGCGACCTACGACGTGGCGCTGCGGTTCCTCGCCGAGGACCCGTGGGAGCGGCTGGCCGCGCTGCGCGAGGCGGTGCCGAACATCGCGCTGCAGATGCTGCTGCGCGGGCGCAACACAGTCGGGTACACGCCGTACCCCGAGGCGGTGACCAGCGCCTTCGTCGAGGAGGCCACCGCGACCGGCATCGACATCTTCCGCATCTTCGACGCGCTGAACGACGTCGAGCAGATGCGGCCCGCGATCGAGGCGGTGCGCGCCACCGGCACGGCCGTCGCCGAGGTCGCGCTCTGCTACACCTCCGACCTGTCCAACCCGGACGAGCGGCTCTACACGCTCGACTACTACCTGCGGCTGGCCGAGCAGATCGTGTCGGCGGGCGCGCACGTGCTCGCGGTGAAGGACATGGCCGGGCTGCTCCGCCCGCCCGCCGCCGCGAAGCTCATCACCGCGCTGCGCAGCGAGTTCGACCTGCCGGTGCACCTGCACACCCACGACACCGCAGGCGGCCAGCTGGCCACGTACCTGGCGGCGATCCAGTCCGGCGTGGACGCGGTGGACGGCGCGGCGGCGTCGATGGCGGGCACCACCTCGCAGCCGCCGCTGTCGGCGATCGTGGCGGCGACCGACCACACCCCGCACGCGACCGGCCTGGACCTGGCGGCGGTGTGCGACCTGGAGCCGTACTGGGAGTCGGTGCGGAAGGTGTACGCGCCGTTCGAGTCCGGCATCCCCGGCCCGACGGGGCGGGTGTACAGCCACGAGATCCCCGGCGGCCAGCTGTCGAACCTGCGCACCCAGGCGGTGGCGCTCGGCCTCGGCCAGAAGTTCGAGGAGATCGAGGCGATGTACGCCGCCGCCGACCGGATGCTCGGCAGGCTGGTGAAGGTGACGCCGTCGTCCAAGGTGGTCGGCGACCTGGCGCTGCACCTGGTCGGCGCCGGCGTGAGCCCGGCCGAGTTCGAGGCCGATCCGGGCAGGTTCGACGTGCCGGGTTCGGTCGTCGGCTTCCTGCACGGCGAGCTGGGCGACCCGCCCGGCGGCTGGCCGGAGCCGTTCCGCAGCAAGGCGCTGAAGGGCAGGGCGGCCCCGAAGGCGGTCGCGGAGCTGACCGAGGAGGACCGCAAGGGCCTGGCCGAGAAGCCCCGCGCGACCCTGAACCGGTTGCTGTTCCCGGCGCCCACCAAGGAGTACCTGGCGCACCGGGACGCGTACGGCGACACGAGCGTGCTGAGCAGCAAGGACTTCTTCTACGGCCTGCGGCCGGGCGAGGAGTACCCGGTGGACCTGGAGCCGGGCGTGCGCCTGCTGATCCGCCTCGAGGCGATCGGCGAGGCGGACGAGCGCGGGGTCCGCACCGTGATGGCGGTCCTCAACGGCCAGCTCCGCCCGATCCAGGTGCGGGACCGCTCGATCGCCGCGGAGGTCCCGGCGGCGGAGAAGGCGGACCGCGCCAACCCGAACCACGTGGCGGCCCCGTTCTCGGGCGTGGTCCAGCCGTCGGTCGCGGAGGGCGACGAGGTCGACGCGGGGCAGACCCTGGCGACGATCGAGGCGATGAAGATGGAGGCCGCGATCACCGCGCCGAAGGCCGGGCGGGTGGCGCGGTTGGCGGTGGGGAACGTGCAGCAGGTCGAAGGCGGGGACCTGCTGGTGGTGCTGGAGTAGCCGATTCCGGGATCCTCCGGGCGGGCGTCCCCTTGCCGGGGCGCCCGCCCTTCCGGTTTCAGAGGTCGAACACGCCCTGCTTCGCGCCCGCGGTGAAGAACTCCCACTCGGCGAACGTGAACCGCTGCGGGGCCTCGTCGGGTCGGTGGGAGTTGCGGACCAGGACCTCGTCGGGGGTGCGCATGACCTCGACGCAGTTGGAACCCCCGCCGCTGAACTTGGTCCACTGGTTCACCTTGAGCGTCATGCGGTGTCCTCCAAGATCCTGGCCATCAGCTCGCGGCTCTCCTCCACGCCCATCGCCTTCGCGCGGGTGTACTCGAACCAGCGATTCGTCCTGTCCACCTGCTCGGGCCGGTCGACGAAGTGGTCGCCGTACGGCGTGTCGACGCTGACCAGCGAGGGGAGCTTATCCGGCAGGCGGAACAGGCTCAGTGTGGTCCCGGTCAGCGGGTGCGCGCCCGCTCCCTGCGGCATGACCTGGACGTTGACGTGCTCCAGCGCGGTCACCTCGAGGATGTGCGACAACTGCCCGCGCATCACGTCCGGTCCGCCGATGTTCGCGCGCAAGGCCGGTTCCGCGAGCACGGCCCACAGCCGCAGCGGTGGTTCCCGGTCGGTCAGCAGGGCCTTGCGCCCCATCCGCAGGTGGAGGTTCTTCTCCAGCACCTCCCCCGCGAACCCGGCACCGCTGATCAGCGTTCGGGCGTAGTCCTCGGTCTGGAGGACGGCGGGGACGAGCTCGAACGACGAGTAGACGACCTCGGTGGCGATCGCCTCGACGTCCAGGATGCGCCGGAGCCAGGGCGAGATCTGCCCGCCCAACTTGCTCTTGGGCCGACGCCGGTTGGCCTCGCTGTTGAGCCCGAGGAGGTCCTCGCGGGTGGCGTCGTCGGCTTCGTAGAGGTCGAGCAGCTTCTCCAGCTCGGCCTGCTTGACCCCGCTGGCGGCGGTCTCGATGTTCCCGATCTTCGTGGTGGTGCACACGAGCACGGCGGCGGCCCGTTCCCGCAACAACCCCCTGTCCTCGCGCAACCTGCGCAACGTCGTGGCCACCTGGATGCGCGCGGCACTGCGATGCGGGTTGGTCACGGCGTCCTCCGGAATCACTCGAATGGGAGACCCGCACAACTTGTGTGCACAGGTTATTGTCCACGTGTTCGGAAAGTGTACGAACAACATCGGAGAGTGATGAACATGGGGTCGGTCGTCCAACTCTCGGAAGTCCGCAAGTCCTCGAACGGCGGCCCGGAGTGGCGCGTGGTCGAACGCGCGGAGCAGGACCCCGAACCCGACCTCAAGACCTGGGCGGTGTCCCGGCTGCTCGCGCACGGCTGCACGTTCGGCTTGTACGCGGCTGAGTCGGGCAGGGAGCGGGGCGACGGCGACGAGTTCCACGAGGACGTCTGGCTCATCTGGGACGGCACGGCGGTGATGGGCGCCTGCTGACCGCCGGGTGATTCCGGACTGTTCGCGGCTTCGGGTGAAGGTTGTTGGCCCAAAGCCGCAGCACTGGGATCGTGCCTGGTGGGGGAGGTGCGATGGGGTCGCTGGGGGCGGTCGCCGACGAGTTGGAGTCGGTGTGCGAGCGGGCTGCGGAGTGCCGGGTGGCGCTGCTGTCGGCGGTTGACGGGGTGCGGTGGGCACGGGAGTGGTGGGAACGGGTCTCGGCGGGGTCGAACGACCCGGAGTGGGCCGGGTTGCTGGCCTGCCTGGTCGAGGTGGAGCGCGGGATCGACGAGGTCTCCCTCGCCCTCTCCGACGGCGTCGGGCTGGTGCTCGACGTGGTCGCCGACCTGGTCGGGGGAGGGAGTGACCGTGCGGGTGACGAGCCGGCCGAGCCGCCGGACCGGATCGAGGAATTGCGCCGCGAGCTGCCGCCGCCCGTGACGCCCGGTGCGGGGCAGAAGACCCACGGGCGGTGGTTCGGGCCGGACGGGAAGACCCGTTCGGCGATCAGCGGCAAGGACGAGGGGTTCGCACTGGTGCTCCGCACGATTCGCGAGCTCGGGATGACGCGCGGCTTCCCGCTGCGCGCGACCGACGTCGAGATGAAGGTCGCCGCGCACATGAGGGCCAACGGAATCACGAGCGCGACGCTCGTCATCAACCACGTCCCCTGTGACGACGGTATGTTCAGCTGCGATCGGATGGTGCCGGTCCTCCTGCCCGCAGGCAGCGCGCTGAGCGTTTTCGGAGCGAGTGGTTTCCGCAGGACCTACCACGGAGGAGAGCAGTTGCCGTGCCCCACGCCCTGAAGATCTACACCCGCCCCGACCACGGCAAGGAACCGCTGTTCCTGCACACCCCGGACGAGGTCCGGGCCTGGTTCGCCGCGTGGCGGGACGCCTCCCCGGCGGGCAGCGTCGACCTGGCCACCTTCTACCTGGCAGGCGACGACTGGGGGCCCGAGCTGAACGCGGGCCTCGACGGCGACAAGGGCGTGCTGCACCACTCCGGTGACGACGACACCTCCTACGGCTTCCACTCCCACGCCCCCGAAGGCAGCAACCCCGACGAGGTCGTCTACTACTTCTTCGCCGCCGACACCCCCTTCCCGCCCCACTCCGAGATCCCCGTCGCCGCCGTCGAGTCCGCCGTCCTGGAGTTCATGTCCACCGGCCTGCGCCCCACCTGCGTCCACTGGCAGGCGTGGGTCCCCGGCACCGGCCACGTCCCCGTGTGACCTCCCGCCCACCCCCGCGAAAACGGGGAACTCTCCGCCCGGACCCGCCGTTGGACCGGCCATGAAGAAGGTGACCGGACTCCTGTTCGCGGCAGCCGCCGGGGCGCTGGCCTGGGCCGCGCGCGACGTTCCCGCCGCCATGGGGGGCAGGCCGGACGAGCGCGTCCGCCGGTCTCCCCAGTGGCGCGACGGCAAGTTCCACAACCGCGCCACCACCAGCACCATGCCGCCCGACGGCGCCACCGAGACGCTCCGCGACTTCGCGTTCGGCGACAAGACCAAGCGCAAGCCAGCGGGTCCCGTGCCGCTGGTGGCGCCGAGGCGCGACGCGCCCGCCGACGGCCTCCACATCACCTGGTACGGCCACGCGTCCTCGCTCGTCGAGATCGACGGCGCGCGCGTCCTGATCGACCCGATCTGGAGCGACCGCTGCTCCCCGTCCCAGGTCGTCGGCCCGCGCCGCCTGCACGCCGTCCCGCACGAGCTGGACGAGCTCGGCCGGATCGACGCCGTCGTCATCTCCCACGACCACTACGACCACCTCGACCTCCCCACGGTCCGCGCGCTCACCCGCGACCACGCCGCCGTGTTCGTCGTCCCGCTCGGCATCGGCGCGCACCTGCGCAGCTGGGACGTCCCCGAGCACCGCATCGTGGAGCTCGACTGGAACGAGTCGCACCGCGTGGCGGGCATCACCCTCACCGCCACGCCCGCGCAGCACTTCTCCGGCCGCGGCCTCACCCGCGACACCACGCTCTGGGCGTCCTGGGTCATCGCGGGCCCCGAGCACCGCGTCTACTACACCGGCGACACCGGCTACTTCGACGGCTACGCCGAGATCGGCCAGGAGCACGGCCCGTTCGACGCCGCGCTCGTCCAGATCGGCGCCTACGGCTCCGGCTGGCCCGACATCCACATGACCCCCGAGCAGGGCGTCGCCGCGCACCGCGACGTCCGGGGCGGCCTGCTGATCCCGGTGCACTGGGCCACCTTCAACCTCGCGCTGCACGACTGGTCCGAGCCGGTGGACCGGGTGTGGCGGGAGGCCAAGGCGCACGACGTGCGGATGGCCGTCCCGAAGCCGGGCGAGCGGATCGACGTCGCCAACCCGCCCGCCGTGGACGGCTGGTGGCAGGCGCTCTGAGCCGGGGGACCCCGAACCTGGAAAACCGCTGAAGCCCCGCCGCGCCGGCCCGCGAACCCTGCGGGACGGCGCGGCGGGGCCGTTTGGAAAACTCCCCCCGTGACCAGGATCGTCGCGGGCGCGGCGGGCGGACGCCGCCTGCAGGTGCCGCCCAAGGGCACCCGCCCCACCTCCGACCGCGTCCGGGAAGCCCTCTTCAGCTCGCTGGAGACCTTCCTCGACCTGGACGGCGCGCACGTCCTCGACCTCTACGCCGGGTCCGGCGCGCTCGGCTTCGAGGCCCTGTCCAGGGGCGCGGCGACCGCGACCTTCGTCGAGTCCGACCGCCGCGCCGCCGACGTCCTGCGCGCGAACGCCGCCGCCCTCCGCCTGCCCGGCGCGACCGTCCTGCACCGCCCGGCCGAGGCGGTCGTCGCCGCCCCGCCGGGGCGCCCGTGCGACGTCGTCCTCGCCGACCCGCCCTACGCCGTCACGGACGAGCAGCTCGACCGCGTCCTCGCCGACCTGGTCGCGAACGGCTGGACCGCGCCCGGAACCCTCCTGGTGGTCGAGCGCGCGTCCCGCAGCCCCGAACCCGTCTGGCCGAGCCCGTTGGAACCGTTGCGCGGCAAGCGATACGGGGACACCGCACTGCACTGGGCCGAACACCCGCAGGCGCGCGGGTGACGCATCCCACGACGCCCCTGGGCACATCGGCACTGGTGCTACCGTCCCGCCCATGACGCGTGCCGTGTGCCCCGGCTCCTACGACCCGGCCACCAACGGACACCTGGACATCATCGGCAGAGCCGCCGGGCTCTTCGACGAGGTCGTCGTCTCGGTGCTCATCAACAAGAGCAAGAAGACGCTGTTCTCGGTCGAGGAGCGCACCGAGATGCTCCGCGAGGTCACCGCGCAGTGGCCGAACGTGCGGGTCGACTCCTGGCACGGCCTGCTGGTCGACTACTGCCGGGAGAACGACATCCAGGCCATCGTGAAGGGCCTGCGCGCGGTCAGCGACTACGACTACGAGCTGCAGATGGCCCAGATGAACCACCAGCTCACCGGTGTCGAGACCCTGTTCATGCCGACGAACCCCATCTACAGCTTCCTGGCCAGCTCGCTGGTGAAGGACGTCGCCAACTACGGCGGCGACGTCTCCACCCTGCTCCCGCCCAGCATCCTGACCAGGCTCACCCAGCGCCTCGCCGAGCGCCGCTGACCCGGCGGGCCCGCCCGCCGGACCGCCTCCGCCGAACCCGCTCGGGTGCGGACACGCCCGACCGCGCTCCCCCTCGCCCGGTGACGGGCAGGGCACACTAGGTTGAGCACATCGGCAGTGGCGCGAGGAGTGTGACGTGTACCGGGTGTTCGAGGCCCTCGACGAGCTGGTCACGATCGTCGAAGAGGCGCGGGGCGTGCCCATGACCTCGGGGTGCGTGGTCCCCAGGGGCGACGTGCTCGAACTGCTCGACGACGTCCGCGACGCCATCCCGGCGGAGCTGGACGACGCGCAGGACGTGCTCGACCACCGCGACGAGCTCGTCGGCAAGGCGCAGCACGAGGCCGACCAGGCGACCAGCAAGGCCCGCTCCGAGGCGGACCGGATGCTCGCCGAGGCGCAGCACGAGGCCGAGCGGATGCTGTCCGAGGCCAGCGCGCGCGCCGAGCGCCTGGTCGCCGAGGCGGAGGAGCAGGCCGAGCGGGCCGTCGCCGCCGGGCGCCAGGAGTACGAGGACCTGGTGGGCCGGGCGCACTCCGAGGCGGACCGGATGGTCCAGGCCGGGCGCGCCAACTACGAGCGCGCGATCGAGGAGGGGCGGGCCGAGCAGGCCCGGCTGGTCGACCAGACCGAGGTCGTGCAGGCCGCGCACGTCGAGTCCGCGCGCGTCATGGAGGCCGCCCAGGCGGAGGCGATGCGGCTGCGCGGCGAGTGCGACGCGTACGTCGACGGCAAGCTCGCCGACTTCGAGGACCTGCTCGCGCACACCCTGCGCAGCGTCGGCAAGGGGCGCTCGCACCTGCGCGGCCCGGCCGTCGCCAGCGCGACCGCGCCCTACGACTACCAGGACTAGCACCGCCCCGACCTGCCGATTTCGCCACGGCCCCGGTTGTCCCGTACTCTTGAGCGGTTGGCCGTGGCAGATCGCCCGGCAGCCACCAGCACCACCGAGCTCGACACACCGAATCACCATGCCTGAACACAGCCGCGCGCACGCGCGTTCCACAGCACCAGGGCCCTGGGTCATCGACACCAGGGACCTCGGGCGTCGCGCGGGCTCCAGCCGCGCCTACCGCAGGACGGTTCCGGCTGAAGGTCTCGGTCTGCTCGGTGTGATCGCGGTGCCCGAAGGCGGCGAGGTCGAGCTCGACCTCCTGCTCGAATCGGTGGTCGAGGGCGTCCTCGTCACGGGCACCGCTTCCACGACGGTGGAGGGGGAGTGCTCGCGCTGCCTCGACCCGCTGTCGTCAGACGTCCAGGTGGGGCTGACGGAGCTGTACGCGTACCCCGACAGCACCACCGACGAGACCACCGAGGAGGACGAGGTCAGCCGGGTCCACGACGACCTGATCGACCTCGAACCCGTGGTGCGCGACGCCCTCGTGCTCGCGCTGCCGCAGGTGCCGCTGTGCTCGCCGGACTGCCTCGGGCTGTGCGTCGACTGCGGCGGCAGGCTGGCAGATCTCGGCCCCGACCACGGGCATGAGACGATTGACCCCCGGTGGGCCGCGCTGCAGGCGCGGTTCGACGGGAATCGTGACAATCCAGAGGAGAACTAGTCGTGGCCGTCCCGAAGCGGAAGATGTCGCGCTCGAACACGCGCTCGCGCCGCGCTCAGTGGAAGACCGCCGCCGTGCACCTGGTGGCCTGCTCCAACAAGGCCTGCCGCCAGCCGAAGCCCCAGCACGTGGCCTGCCCGACCTGCGGTCAGTACGACGGCCGCCAGGTCGTCCAGCCGGCCTGATCTCCCTGGCGAAGGTAGTACGGCACCATGGGGGGTAGGTCGTCGCGCGGTCGATCCGTCGACCGCACCCCGCTGCTTGAAGCGCTCGGCGTCCCCCTGGACGCCGAGCTGCTCACGCTCGCCCTGACCCACCGCTCGTACGCGTACGAGAACGGCGGCCTGCCGCCGAACGAGCGGTTGGAGTTCCTGGGCGACGCGGTGCTCGGGCTCGTCGTGACGGACCACCTGTACCGCGCGCACCCCGACCGCCCCGAGGGGCAGTTGGCGAAGCTGCGGGCCAGCGTGGTCAACATGCACGCGCTCGCGGGCGTCGCCCGCGGGCTCGGCGCGGACGGGCTCGGCGGTCACCTGCTGCTCGGCCGCGGCGAGGAGCTCACCGGGGGCAGGGACAAGGCGAGCATTCTCGCCGACGGCCTCGAAGCCGTCATCGGAGCGGTGTACCTGCAGTTCGGGATAGACACCGCACGTCAACTGGTCCACCACCTGTTCGACCCGCTGCTGGCCGAGGCGCCGCTGCGGGGCGCGGGTCTGGACTGGAAGACCAGCTTGCAGGAGCTGACCGCCTCGTCAGGGCTGGGCGTCCCCGAGTACCGGGTGGACGACCAGGGGCCGGACCACCGCAAGGAGTTCACCGCGACGGTGTACGTCGGTGGCAAGCCCCACGGTTCAGGCGACGGCCGCACCAAGAAGGAAGCCGAGCAGAAGGCGGCCGAGGCCGCTTGGCGCGTCCTGTCCGACAAGGCAGACGACGGCGAGGACGCGGCCGACGGCGCGGAGCAGAACGGCCAGGGCTCGGCGAACTAGCGGACTTCACCCGACCAGGAAGACTGACGCCGACATGTACGCCACGAACGTCCGGAGCAGGCGCGCCCACCACCGCGGCCACACCTCCCGTCCGCTCAGCGCCGCCCGCAGCGGCGGCATCCAGGGCCTCGTCCTCGTGCGCGACACCGCGCAGGCGGGCGGCTGGATGCTCAAGCCGACGAAGCCGCAGGCCGCGGCCTTCGAACTGCTGGAGGAGCTGGAGCGCGAGGTCGCCGCCCGCGCCGAGACCGCGGAGCACGCCGCCGCGGGCACCACCGAGGACTGATCACCGCACGTGCCCGAGCTGCCCGAAGTCGAAGTGGTCCGCCGAGGGCTGCACGAGCACGTCACCGGCCGCACCGTCGCCTCCGTCGAGGTGCTGCACGCCCGAGCGATCCGCCGCCACCTTCCGGGGGCGGCGGATTTCGCCGTTCGGCTGACCGGGCAGCGCATGGACGCGGCGCGCAGGCGCGGCAAGTACCTGTGGGTCGACCTGTCCGGCGGCGAGGCGGTGCTCGCGCACCTCGGGATGAGCGGGCAGATGCTCGTCCAGCCGGTCGGGGCGCCCGACGAGAAGCACCTGCGGGTCCGGGTCGTGTTCGAGGACGACGGCCCTGAGCTGCGGTTCGTGGACCAGCGGACGTTCGGCGGGCTCGCGCTGGACGAGCTGGTGGAGGTCGACGGGACCTGGCTGCCCCGGCAGGTCTCGCACATCGCCCGCGACCCGATGGACCCGGAGTTCGACGCCGACGCGGCCGTGCGGGCGCTGCGGTCGCGGAAGACGGACGTGAAGCGGGCGCTGCTCGACCAGACGCTCGTGTCCGGGGTCGGGAACATCTACGCCGACGAGTCGCTGTGGCGCGCCAGGCTGCACGGGCTGCGGCCCACGGCCAAGCTGACCACCGCCAAGACCGCCGAGCTGCTCGGGCACGCCACGCAGGTGATGCTGGAGGCGCTCGGGCAGGGCGGGACGTCGTTCGACGCGCTGTACGTCAACGTGAACGGGCAGTCGGGGTACTTCGACCGGTCGCTCGCGGTGTACGGGCAGGAGGACCGGCCGTGCGCGCGGTGCGGGACGGCGATCGTGCGGGAGCCGTTCATGAACCGCTCCTCGTACTCGTGCCCCCGGTGCCAGCCCCGGCCGAGGGACGCCAAGACCGCCGCCCGTTAGGGGAGTTCGCGGTTCGTCGGCGGCCCGATCGCCCGGTCGGCGCCCGCCTGATTCGATTCGGGAAATCCTTTTCCTTTTCTTCGTGCGGTTCTCCGTGCGCTTTCACATATTTCACTCTTTGGTGTGACGCACGGTTGAGTTAACCCGGATGAGGGACGCCGCCTCCCCGCAGGCGGCCCCACCTTCCCGCGCGCCCCCGTCCCCGGCGGGGGCGCCGCACCTGTCCGATCAGCCCGGCTGGTCCGCCCGACCCGGCGGGCGCGCGGGCCGCGCGGGCCCGGCCGGGCCCGGTGGGCGCGTGCGCCTCGGCGGCCTGGTCGGCCCCGTCGACGTCACCGGTCGGCGAGCCTGCGCAGCAGCGGCGTCACCGCGCGGACCCGGTGCTGCTCCTCCGGCGACAGCGCCGAGAGCCGTTCCGACAGCAGCTCGGCCTCGCCGTGCGCCATCGACAGCACCGTTTCCCGGCCCGCGCCGGTCAGCACCACGATCGTCGCCCTGCCGTCGGCCGGGTCGGCCTCGCGGCGGACGAGACCGTTCGACTCCAGGCCGGTCACCACGGTTGTCGCGGTCGGTTGGGAGCAGAGCGCGCGCACCGCGATCTCGCCGATGCGCATCGGCCCGTGGTTCGACAGCTCGGCCAGCACCAGCAGCTGGGTCGGCTGGAGCCTGCGCACCGACGCCGACTGCCGCAGGCTCCGCACCAGGCGGTGCACCGCGACCACGAGTTGTAAGGCGTCCTGATTGGTCACACTGGCGGTCATGGAATGCCTCCCCGCGGCTCACCCACGGTGAGCACTTGTCCTAATCCGGTCAGGACATTCGCACTGAAGAAGGACCGATGTCCATAGCTACCAACTATTCACACCCGTATGTACTCGCCCTTATCCGCACCAGTGCGGCGAGACACCCGTCAATCTTGCGTAAATGCATCGTCTGAGTGCGTCAAGGTTCCGTCAATGCCACACTTTCGGGTGAGGTTGTCCGAGGAAGATCGCATCGGCGTGGCGCCTTCACCCGAACGCGCACAATGGACGTGGGCAGGCGGACCGCGCGCCCACCCCGCCGCGCGAGGAGGGTCGCATGACGAAGGTGCTGGTGGTCGACGACGAGCCGCAGATCGTCCGGGCGCTCCGGATCAACCTGTCCGCCCGCGGCTACCAGGTGCTCACCGCCCACGACGGCGCCGCCGCGCTCAGGGCCGCCGCCGAGGGCAAGCCGGACGTGGTGGTGCTCGACCTCGGGCTGCCCGACGTCGACGGGACCGAGGTGATCGCCGGGCTGCGCGGGTGGACGACCGTGCCGATCATCGTGCTCTCCGCGCGCGTCGACTCGACCGACAAGGTCGAGGCGCTCGACGCGGGGGCCGACGACTACGTGACCAAGCCGTTCGGCATGGACGAGCTGCTGGCCAGGCTCCGCGCGGCCGTCCGCCGCTCCGCCGCGCCCGCCGACGCCGGCGAGGCGGTGGTGCGGACGGGGGCGTTCACGGTGGACCTGGTCGCGAAGAAGGTGCACCGGGAGGGCGCCGAGGTGCACCTGACGCCGACCGAGTGGGGGCTGCTGGAGGTGCTGGTGCGCAATCCGGGCAAGCTCGTCGCGCAGCGGCAGCTGCTGCAGGAGGTGTGGGGGCCCGCGTACGCCAAGGAGACCCACTACCTGCGGGTCTACCTGGCGCAGCTGCGGAGGAAGCTCGAGCCCGAGCCGTCCAGGCCCCGGCACCTGGTGACCGAACCGGGGATGGGGTACCGGTTCGAGCCCTGACCGGGTGTTCACCGGGGGGATTGGTGAACAACCCGGCGGGTGGGGCGGCCGGGTGCCTGCGCGCGGCGTCCGGCGGTGCCCGCGGGTGGTCGCGCCGGGGCGGTCAGGCTCCGCTGGGGAGGGTCGGGCGGCGCTGGAAGGCGACGGTGTAGGCGATGATCGCCTCCTTGGCCAGCGCCGCCGCGCGGCCGGTCAGGACCAGGTCGCGCGGGGTGTCGTCCGGGTGCGTGAACTGGAGCACGGCGTCGCGCCTGCCCAGGCTGACGCACTGGCCGACGTAGCGGAAGCGGGTCGGGGTGGGCTCGGCGCCCGCCAGCTCCTGGGCCAGCGCCCGGATCGCGCGCTGGGCGTTCGGGCCCGCCGTCGCACAGGCCATGCGCATCTCCTGGCCGTCCGCCCTGCGCATCGCCGCCGCGTCGCCGACGCCGATCACCTCCGGGTGCGAGGTCGAGCGCATCGCGCCGTCGACCAGGAGCCTGCCCGAGGCGTCCACCGCCAGGCCCGACTCGCGGGCCAGCGGCGGCACCCGGAAGCCCGCCGTCCAGACGACCGCGTCCGCCGCCTCGCGCACCCCGTCGACCCGCACGCCCCGCGCGTCCACCGACTCGACCCGGCAGCCCTCCCGCACCCGCACGCCCAGCCGCGCGAACGCCCGGTGCAGGTGCCGCACCGCCTTCGGGGACAGGCCCGCGCCCACCGCGCCCGACGACAGCAGCGCCACGGAGTGCCCGGCCTCGGCCAGTTCGGCGGCGGTCTCCACGCCGGTCAGCCCGCCGCCGACGACCACGACGGACCGCCGGCCTCCCCGCGCCCCCGAGCCCCCGCCCGACAGGGCGCGGTGCAGGCGCTCGGCGGACTCGGCGTCGGCCACCGAGTGGGCGTGCTCGGCCACGCCCGGCGTCGACCCCAGGTCGGCGCCGCTGCCCAGGGCGTAGACCAGGCGGTCGTAGGGCAGCGCGCGGTCGCCCACGCGCACCTCGCGCGCCCCCAGGTCGATCGCCTCCGCCCGGCCCACGACCAGCTCGACGCCGGCCCCGGCCAGCAGGTCCCGCAGCGGGAGCCGCCGCTCGGGCCGGCCCGCAGCCAGCTGGTGCAGCCGGACCCGCTGCACGAAGCGGTCGCGCTCGTTGACGAGCGTCACCCGCGCGCCGGTCCACCGGGCCGCCAGCTTGGCCGCGGCCAGACCCGCGTAACCGGCCCCCAGCACCACAACTCGCTCGGACATCACCGTCTCCTCTCGACGTCGACCACGAGGCGTCAGCCACACGACGTCAGCCACGGGAGGAGCGAGACGGGGGCGCGAGAGGTGACAGTGAGCTCGGGCACAGCCCGCCCGGCCCCCGGAACCGCCCCGCGCCCGCACCGGACGCCGTTCCGGCCGCCTCGTCGGCCCGCTGACGGGTTTCCGCGCGCCCGGACGGCCGGGGAGGCCGGAACGGGCTCCCCGAAGGGCTGCGGGGGAGCGGGGTGGAGTTCGACGCGGGCACGGCGGCGGGAGCGGGACCTCCGGGGGCGGGACGGCTCGGGTGTTGGTGGGAGGACAGGAGCGGCGACCGGGGTGGCCGGTGGACGACCGGGGTGGGGGCGGGGATCGGTGCGGCCGGACAGTGGCCGGTGAGCCGCTGGTGTGGCGGCCGAAGCGGCTGGGGCGACCGGTGCGGCTGGTGGGTGACCGGGGCGGGCCAGGACGGGGATCGGTGCGGCTGGACAGCGGCGGGTGGGTCGCTGGTGTGGCGGCCGAAGCGGCTGGTGGATGACCGGGTCGGGCCGGGTCGGGGATCGGTGCGGCTGGGACAGCGACCGGTGGGCCACTGGTGTGGCGGCCGAAGCGGCTGGGGCGACCGGTGCAGCCGAGGCTGCTCGTCCGACCGGCGTGGCCGAAGCGGCTGGGGCGGCCGGGGGTGTGCGTGGACCGGCCCCGTCGGGTGGGCTCGGTGGTGTGGGGCGCCCGCCCTGCGGGCTCGCCCAGCCACCCGCCCACCCCCGCGGTCACGGGCGGGGTGGCCTGGTGGTGGTCGGGGCGGTGGTGGTCGGGTCCGGGGCCTCGTCCTCCGGCGTCGTCGTCACCACCGGCGGCGCCGTCGTGGTGGTCGTCGGGGACTGGCGGGTCGTGGTGGTCGGGAGCGCCACCGGCTCGTCCGGCTCCTCCGGGGACTCCGACCTGGCCGCCGTCGGCTCGTCGCCGCGCGTGGGGCGGTCCTCGTGGCGCGCGTCCGGGCGGCGGGTCGTGGTCGTCGTGGCCGCCGCCCTGAGCTGGGTGGGCGCCGCGGCCGTCGACTCGGACGTCGGCCTCGCGGGCGCGCTCCCGGTGGTCGCCTCGGCCTGCGCCTCAAGGGGTCGCGGCGTCTCCGGCTCGCCGTCCGGCACCAGCGCGGCGCCGACACCCGCCACCGCCGCCGCCACCACGGCCCCCGCCGCGGACAGCAGGACCAGCGGCGAGAACCTGCGCCTCGCGGCCACGACGGACTCTTGCTCGAACACGCGAACTCCCTGGAGAGACCTTGAACCGAAGGTCGGGCGTCCGGGTTATCGGCGCGCGACGGCCCGCACCGGATCGGTGCGGGCCGTGGTCCACGCCTTCGTGCCGTTTACCGCCACCTGTGGGTGATGGCGCGGTTACTGCGCGTCCCGCGTCGGGTCAGTTGCCCGAGGTGGGCGGGGTCCCCGAACCGGAGGTGGGGGGCTGCTCCGCCGAGGTCGTGGTGACCGGGGGCTCCACGGGCGGCTTCGTCGTGGTCGTCGTGCCGCCGGGGTTGGGGTTCGGGTTCGGGTTGGGATTCGGGTTGGGGTTCGGGTTGTTCGGCTTGGGCGGCTGCGGTTCCTCGTTCACCGTCGTCGTGGTGGTCGTCCCGTCCGCCCTGGTCACCGTCGTCACCCGGACGCGCTGCGTCGTCGTGGTCGGCGCGGCGCTGCTCTCCGCCGACTGCGGCGTGGAGCTGGGGGCCTCCGAAGAAGACCCAGCGGACTCGGACCCGGACTCGGGCGCCGACGTGGGCGTCGACGTCCGGCCGGTCGGGGGCGTGTCCAGCTGAACGCCGATCGGCGTGGTGGCCTCGTCGCTCGACGACGGGCCCGCGATCGCGGCCACCGCCCCGAAGATGGTCGCCACGACGACGCCGGACGCCGCCAGCAGCAGGTGGGGCGACAGGCGCCGCGCGCGAGAGCTCTGCTCGGGCTCGGGCGACTCGTAAAGCCCGTCGTCGGTCACTCGGTCTCCCTAGGTCAACGGCCGAAGTTCTGGGTCCAGTACCAGCCACGGGTGTCCAGACCGACACCGGTGGTGGTGAACGAGCAGTCGAGGATGTTCCGACGGTGCCCCTCGGAGTCCAACCACGCGCCCACGACGTCCTCCGCGCTCCGCTGGCCCATGGCGATGTTCTCACCGGCGGGTCGCGGATAGCCCGCTTCGCGCATCCGGGTGGCGAAGTCCACACCCTCCGGACTGGTGTGCGCGAAGTAGCCCCGGCTCGCCATGTCCGCGCTGTGCGCCCTGGCGGCGGTGACCACCCGGTCGTCCACGCCCAGCGCCGCGCACCCCGCCGCGCCGCGCGCCTGGTTGACCAGCCGCACGACCCGGTCGGCCTGCACCACGTCCAGCGGCGGCGGGTCCTGGGGGGACGTCGGCGACGAGCTTGCCGGTGCCGGGGAGTCCGGGGCAAGCCCGCTGGTCGTGGCGGTGGTCGACCGGGGCCCGTCGGGAGCGCCCGAGGAACCGGGACCCGGACCGGGACCGGACCGGGGCGCGCCCGGCGGCGGGTCCTGCTGGGACGTCGTCGAGGCGGTCAGGCCGACGAGGAGGGCGATGGAGCCGACGCCCGCCGCGCCGAGCAGCAGGCCGAGGAGCCCGCCGATGGCGGACCTCTTCCCGCTCCGCGCGCTCACGGTCGCGCACCGTATCACCATCGGGTGAAATACCGGGGTGGAAGGCATGTCTGGAGCGGAGTCCGCGGTGCGGATGACCGCATGGGTCAGGGGGCACGTGCAGGGCGTCGGGTTCCGGTGGTGGACCAGGGCCCGCGCGCTGGAGCTCGGCCTGGTGGGGAGCGCGTCCAACCTGCGCGACGGCCGCGTCGAGGTCAACGCCGAGGGGCCGGAGGAGGCGTGCCGCGCGCTGCTCGCCGCGCTGCGCTCCGGGGGCGCGCCCGGCCGGGTCGACGTGGTCGTGGAGCGCTGGTCGTCGCCGCGCGGTGGGCTGACGGGTTTCGCGGAGCGTTGAACGGGGACACCCCCGGCGGCCGTAGTTACCGCTGTGGACCGCGGGGAAGATGTCGTCAGGCAGCTCTACGGCCGCTGGCGCGGCCCGCTGCGCGGCTACGTCCTGCGCCTGGTCGGGGGGGACCACCGGTACGCCGAGGACGTCGTCCAGGAGACCCTGCGCAGGGCGCGGGGCAGCGCGGACGTCCGCACCCCCGAGGAGGCCGGACCGTGGCTGTACGCGGTGGCCCGCGCGCTGGTGGCGTCCGGGTTCCGGCGCGCGGGGGGTGAGCGGCCCGAGGAGCCGCCGTCCGAGGTCGACGCCGTCGACCACGCGCTCCAGGGCTGGCAGGTCGCCGAGGCGCTGCGCGGGCTGAGCCGCGACCACCGCGACGCCGTCGTCGAGCTGCACTACCGCAGGCGCACCGTCGCCGAGGCCGCCGCCGCGCTCGGCATCCCGCAGGGCGCGGTCAAGTCCCGCTGCTTCTACGGGCTGCGGGCGCTGCGCGACGCGCTGGCCGAGCGCGGGGTGACCGAGCCGTGATGACCTGCTTCCGCAGCACGGACCTGGGCGTCTACCTGCTCGGCTCGCTCGACCCGGTCGAGCGCGGCGCGTTCGAGCGGCACCTGCGCGCCTGCCCGCCGTGCAGGCGGGAGCTGCTGCGCCTCGCCCCGCTGCCGGGGCTGCTCGGCCAGGTCACGCTGCTCGACCTGGAGCAGCCGTTCACCGACCCCGACCCGTCGCCCGAGCTGGCCCCGCTGCCCGAGCTGCCGCCGCAGCCGCCGCCCGCGGTGCCCAGGAGCGCCCGGATCTCGGCCAGGACCACGCTGCCGCTGGCCACCCCGCTGCCCCCGGCGCCGGACGGCTGGCTGGTCGGCTCGCGCGCCACGCGGGCCGGGCGGGGGGACCGGGCGCGGGACGCGGGGCGGACCGCCGGGCGCCGCGGGCCGCGCTGGCCGCTGGTGGCCGCCGCCGCGGCGCTGTTCGGTGTGCTGCTGGTGGGCGCGCTCCTGGTCACCCCCGGCTGGTTCGCCCGCGAGGACCGCGGACCGGTCCCCGTCGCGTCCAGCACGGCGGTGACCTGGGCCGGGACCGACGCGGGCACCGGCGTCGCGGCCCGCGCCGAGCTGGTCGGCCGGGACTGGGGCACCGAGCTGCTGCTCACCCTCGACGGCGCGCCGGACGGGGCGCGCTGCCGCCTCGTGGTGCACGGGACGTCCGGGCGCACCGAGGTCGCGGGCTGGTGGGGCAGCGGCCCCGCGCGGCACGAGCGCGTGCCGGGGGCCACCTCGTTCGCGCTGGCCGACGTCGAGCGGGTCGACGTCGTGGCCGACATGCGGGTGCTCGTCTCGGTGCGCCCCTGATCAGGCCGTTCGCGCCGGCCGGGGGACGGGCACGGGTAGGGTGCGCGGCGTGCACCTCAAGAGCCTGACGCTGAAGGGCTTCAAGTCCTTCGCCTCGGCTACCACCCTGCGCTTCGAGCCCGGCATCACGTGCGTGGTCGGCCCCAACGGGTCCGGCAAGTCGAACGTGCTCGACGCGCTGCGCTGGGTGATGGGCACCCAGGGCGCGAAGGACCTGCGCGGCGGCAAGATGGAGGACGTCATCTTCGCGGGCACCTCCGGCCGCGCGCCGCTGGGCCGCGCCGAGGTCACCCTCACCATCGACAACGCCGACGGCGCGCTGCCCATCGAGTACACCGAGGTGTCGATCACCCGCCGGATGTTCCGCGAGGGCGCCACCGAGTACGAGATCAACGGCAGCTCGTGCAGGCTCATGGACATCCAGGAGCTGCTGTCGGACTCCGGCATCGGCCGCGAGATGCACGTCATCGTCGGCCAGGGCCAGCTCTCCGCGATCCTGGAGTCCAAGCCGGAGGAGCGCCGCGCCTTCATCGAGGAGGCCGCGGGCGTCCTCAAGCACCGCAAGCGCAAGGAGAAGGCGCTGCGGAAGCTGGAGGCGATGCAGGCCAACCTGACCCGCCTCACCGACCTCACCGCCGAGTTGCGCCGCCAGCTCAAGCCGCTGGGCAAGCAGGCCGAGATCGCCCGGCGCGCCCAGACCGTGCAGGCCGAGCTGCGCGACTCGCGGATGCGCCTGCTCGCCGACGACCTGGTCACCCAGCGCGAGTCGCTGGCCCGCGACGAGCAGGACGAGGCCGCCGCGCGCGCCCGCCGCGCCGAGGTCGAGCGCTCGCTCCAGCAGGCGCAGGTGCAGCAGAACGAGCTGGAGGAGGTCGTGTCCGCCGACGCGCCCAAGCTCCAGCAGGCCCAGGACACCTGGTACCGGCTCTCCGCGCTGGAGGAGCGGCTGCGCGGCACGGTCCGGCTGGCCGTCGAGCGCGAGCGGCACCTGAAGGCGTCGGTGGACGCGCCCAGGGGCGGGCGCGACCCGGAGGAGCTGGAGGCCGAGGCCGAGCAGACCGCCGCGCTGGAGCTGGAGCTCCAGGAGGGCGTCACCGAGGCGCGGGTCGGGCTGGCCGAGGCGGTCGAGACGCGCGCCGAGCTGGAGCGGATGGTGTCCGCCGCCGAGAAGGCGCACCTGGCGGCCGTGCGGGCGATCGCCGACCGGCGCGAGGGCCTGGCCCGGCTGTCCGGGCAGGTGGAGGCGCTGCGGTCCAAGACCAACGCCACCGCCGAGGAGATCGAGCGGCTGTCGGTGGCGCTGACCGAGGCGGTCGAACGGTCCGAGGTCGCCCAGGAGGAGCTGGCCGAGGCGCGCGAGAGCACCGACAGCGAGGACGAGGACGACGCGGGCGTCCAGGAGCGGCACCGGCACGCCGTCGAGGCCGAGGACGCGGCCCGGCGGCGGGTCGAGGAGCTGGTCAAGGCCGAGCGCGCGGCCGAGCGGGACATCGCCTCGTGGAAGGCGCGCGTGGACGCCCTCTCGCTCGGGCTCACCCGCAAGGACGGGGCGGGCGCGCTGCTCGCGTCCCAGCTGCCCGGCCTGCTCGGGTCGGTCGCGGCGCTGCTGACCGTGGAGCCCGGCAACGAGGTGGCGCTGGCCGCCGCGCTCGGGCCGGTCGCGGACGCGATCGCGGTGGCCTCCGGCGACGACGCGCTCGCCGCGCTGGAGCTGCTCAAGTCCGAGGACGCCGGGCGCGCGGGCGTGGTCATCGGCGGCGGCGAGCCGCCCACCGGCGCGCTGCCCGCGCTGCCGGGCGGCGCGCGCTGGGCCGTCGACCTGGTCCGCGCCCCCGAGGCGCTGCGGCCCGCCGTGGCCCGCGCGCTGCACGGGCTCGCCGTGGTCGCCGACCTGGCCGCCGCCGACGCGCTCGTGCGGGCGCACCCGGAGCTGCGGGCGGCCACCGGCGAGGGCGACCTGCTCGGGTCGGACTGGGCGACCGGCGGGTCCGGGCGCAGCCAGAGCGTCATCGAGGTGCAGGCCGCCGTGGACGAGGCGTCCGAGAAGCTCGCGCTCGCCGAGCGGGCGCTGGAGCACTCCGGGCCCGCCCTGGACGGGGCGCGCGCCGAGCAGCAGGCCCGGCGCGGCGAGGCGTCCGCCCTCAAGGAGCAGCTCAACGAGGCCAAGGTCCGCAGGGCCCGCTCGTCTGAGCGGCTCAACCGGCTCGCGGCGGCCGTGCGGTCCGCCGAGGCCGAGGTGGAGCGGGCGCGCGGCCAGCGGGAGAAGGTCGAGGCCGCCCGCGAGGAGAACCTGCTCAAGCTCGCCGAGCTGGAGGAGCGCCTCCTGGTCGCCGAGGAGCAGCCGCTGGACGACGAGCCCGACACCGCCCAGCGCGACGAGGCCGCCGCCGAGCTGGCCTCCGCCAGGCAGGGCGAGATGGACGCCCGGCTGGCGCTGCGCACCGCCGAGGAGCGGGCCCGCGCGCTCCAGGGCAAGGCCGAGGGCCTGCGGCGGGCCGCGCGCGCCGAGCGGGAGACGCGGGAGCGCGCGCAGCGGGCGCTGGCGGCGCGGGCGCGCGGCGCGGTCGTCGCCTCCGCCGTGGTGCGCGGCGGCGAGGTCGCGCTGGAGCGGATCGCGGTCTCGCTGGACCGGGCCGCCCGCGAGCGCGACGCCGCGCAGGAGCGCAGGGCCCGGCACGAGGCGCTGCTCGGGCAGGTGCGCGGGCTGGTGCGGGAGATGTCCGGCGAACTGGAGAAGCTCACCGACGCGGTGCACCGGGACGAGGTGCTGCGGGCCGAGCAGCGGCTGCGGATCGAGCAGCTGGAGGTCAAGATCTCCGAGGACTTCGGGATCGGGCTGGACGACCTGGTCGCCGAGTACGGGCCGGACGTGCACGTGCCGCCGTCCGCGGGCGAGCTGGCCGAGTACGAGGCGGCCAAGGAGCGCGGCGAGGCGGTCACCGCCCCCCTGCCGATCCCCTACGACCGGGACACCCAGGCGAGGCGGGCCAAGCGCGCCGAGCGGGACCTGTCGCTGCTGGGCAAGGTCAACCCGCTGGCGCTGGAGGAGTTCGCGGCGCTGGAGGAGCGGTACAAGTTCCTGTCCAACCAGCTGGAGGACATCAAGGCCACCCGCCGCGACCTGCTGACCGTCGTCAAGGAGGTCGACGACAAGATCCTGGAGGTCTTCACGCTGGCCTACGAGGACGTGGCCAGGGAGTTCCAGGTCGTGTTCGAGGTGCTCTTCCCCGGCGGCGAGGGCCGGTTGGTGCTCACCGAGCCCGACGACATGCTCACCACCGGCATCGAGCTGGAGGCCCGCCCGCCCGGCAAGAAGGTCAAGCGGCTGTCGCTGCTGTCCGGCGGGGAGAAGTCGCTGGCCGCCGTGGCGATGCTGGTGGCGATCTTCCGGGCCAGGCCGTCGCCGTTCTACGTCATGGACGAGGTCGAGGCGGCGCTGGACGACACCAACCTGCACCGGCTGATCGGCCTGTTCGAGCAGCTGCGGGAGCGCTCGCAGCTGCTGATCATCACCCACCAGAAGCCGACCATGGAGATCGCCGACGCCCTGTACGGCGTGTCCATGCGCGGCGACGGCATCAGCCAGGTGATCTCGCAGCGGCTGCGCGGGCGCGAGGCGTCCTGAGCCGGGGCGCCCGCGAACCGGGCGCCCCCGGAACGCCCGCTAGCCGCGCTTCTCCTGCGCTCGCTTCTCCTGGTCCCGCTTCTCCTGGTCCCGCTTCTCCTGGGCCCGCTTCTCCCGCGCTTCCCTGGCCTTCGCCTCCAGCACCGCGACCTCCTCGGGGGTCGGCGCGGTGCCGCCCAGGTTCGCGGGGTGCCACCACTGGCCGACGCCGTCGTCCGGGTACTCCCGCTGCGCCTTGTCCAGCAGCTCCTGCATCCGGGCGCGCAGCTCGGTCTCGTCGGCGGGCTCGAACGGCGCGCCGATCTCGATCGTGATCGGGACGTGCCGCTGCGTCAGGTTCCTCGGGGTGCCCTTGCCCAGCAGCCGCTGCGTGCCCCAGAGCGCCATCGGGATCAGCGGGACGCCCGCCGCCCGCGCCAGCCGGATCGCGCCGCTCTTGACCGTGTTGACCACGTACGACCGGCCGGTCGTGCCCTCCGGGAAGATCCCCACGACCTCGCCCGAGCGCAGCGCCGCGAGCGCCTTCTCGTACGACTCCTTGCCCGCCGAGCGGTCGACGGAGATGTGCTTCATGCCCCGCATCAGCGGGCCGGCGATCTTGTTGCGGAAGATCTCTTCCTTCGCCATGAAGCGCACCAGGCGCTTGGCCGGGTGCGCGCCGTAGCCCGCCAGGATGAAGTCGAGGTAGCTGATGTGGTTCACCGCCAGGACCGCACCGCCCGTCGTGGGCACGTGCTCCGCGCCCCGGATGTCGATGCGCAGGTCAAGTGCCCGGAACAACGTCTTCGCGAGCGCGATGACCGGCGGGTACACGAGGTCTGCCATGGGGTGAACCGTACGCGATCAACCCCTGGCAGCACCCGCGGTGCGCCCGTGTCGGGCACACCGCGAGGCCGGTTCACGCTCGCACGCGGATCAGCGTTCCCCGTGCTCCCTGCGCACCTTCGGCACGCCCGCCAGGTCTTCCTCGTTGCACAGCAGCTTGAGGTTGAAGTAGGGCGAGCCCTTGGTGTCGTCGTAGTCCAGGTGGACCGAGATCACGTCGACCGCCTCACCCAGCCACTCCTGGGTCTGCCGCAGCCACGTCGCCGCCCGCTCCAAGGCGCTCGGGAGGTCGTTGTCGCGGAACTCGACCGGCCGATAGGGAACTTCCTGGACTTGATCCCGACCGTTGGAGGGCACCGGGAGGTCCACCGCCACCCCGTTGTCGTTCAACTCCAGATGGATCGTTTCCTCACTCACCCCACGAGGGTCTACCACCGGCATCCGCGCGGCAAGCCCACCGGGGTCACGTCAAGGGATCGCCGTGCCACTTCCACCCGCTCTGGGAGGGCCTGCCGGGCAGCTCGACGCGCCCGTTGGCCCACAGCAGGGCCCGCCACGCGTCCGCTCCCGGCTCGTGCGCGGGGAACAGCCGGGCCAGCGTCGCGGCGGCCTGGCGACCGGTCGGGGTGAACTCGGCGCCGAACCCGCGACCGGCGTCCCAGGTGTGCACGAGCAGCTCGTCGCAGGCCATCGCGGCGAACCCGGCGGGCTCGGGAAGGCCGCTCGGGTGCCAGCCCCGGTGGCCGGGCGGGGCCGCGTCGATCGTGGCGGCGAGCACCTCGGACTGGGCGCGCACGACCCTGACCAGCATCGCGGGGTCGGCGGTGGCGTCGGTCGCCTCCAGCCAGCAGTCCAGCTCCTCGGTGCCGCCCGCGAGGTCCAGCGCGTACCAGCGCAGGCAGTCCACCAGGTGCGCGGCGGTCCGCGCGACCGTCCAGTCCAGGCCGGGGACGGGCACCGCCCAGTCCCGGTCCGCGAACCCGGCCAGGAACGCCGCGCACTCCCCGGCCGCGCTCCGCACGTCGGCTCCGGTCAGCGCGCCGCCCGGCCCGCCCGCCCCGTCGTCGACCGCCCCGCCACCCGCTCCACCAGCCATGCCGGAAACTCCCTCGCGCTCGAGTCGGTGTCCGCGTGACCATGCCAGACATGTACGACATCCGAATCGCAGTCGCCGCTGACCTGAACGACACCCTCGACCTGCTGGCAGGCCTCCCCGCCGACAGCCCGCACCACCTGGACCTGCTGGTGGACCCCGTGCCCGGCTGGCCCGCGGGCTCCGCCGTCGCGACCGACCGCCGTGGCCGCGTCCGGGGCCTGCTCACCGCCGCCGTCGACCCCGTCTCCGACCGGGTCGTGCTGCACGGCCCGTTCGTCGACGTCCCGGTCAACCACCCGGCGGGCGGCCGGATCTGGGACAGCACCGCCGACGCCCTGCTGGCCGCCGTCGAGCCGGTGCTGGCGGGCGTCGCGGAGCGGGAGGTGCGGGGCGGTCCCGCGCACCTGCGGCTCGCCGCGTTCGCCGCCAGGCACGGGTTCGCCGTGGGCGGCGCGGGCGAGGAGCTCACCGCCGACGCCGCCGCCGTGCGGGGCCTGCTGCTGAGCGAGGCCGCCTGCCAGGGCGCCGGGGCGGGCTGGGGCACCGGGGCGCTGCCCGCGCGCGGGGACGACGGCGCGCTGGGCGTGCGCACGGCCGTCGCGGCGCTGCACGAGCGCTGCTTCCCCGAGGTGGGGGAGTCCGGGGCCGGGCTGGTCGCCTCGGCGGGGACCGGCGGGCGCGCGGTGGTCGTGGCGCGCGACGGTGAGCGGGTGCTCGGCTACGCGGCCGGTCGGGCGGAGCAGGAGCGGTACCGGGTGGAGCACGTGGCCGTCGAGCCCTCCGCCCGAGGACGCGGGATCGGCGGCGCCCTCGTCGCCGAGCTCGTGTGGAAGCTCGCCGTGGAGCACGGGGCGCGCCCCGAGGCCTCCGCCGCCACCGCCGCCGGGGGCGGTGCGGCGTCCGAGCGGATGTTCACCCGGCTGGGGTTCCGACAGCAGTCACCCCTCCACGCCCGCCGCGCGGGCCACGCGGCTTGACCGCGCCGACCGGGCCGTTTGGGCCGTCCGAGCCGACCGGGCCCTCCGGACCGACCGGGCCCTCCGGACCGACCGGGCCCTCCGGACCGACCGGGCCCTCCGCCCCGGCGAGCGGGGACGCCGCCGAGGGCTGACCGGACCCCCTCCGCCCGATCTCCCCCGAGCACCGGGCTCCAGCACCGGTCGGGGTGTGCCGACCGGCTGTGACGCCCCCGAGGACCGGCCCGCCCGCGCCTGCCGGAGGCGCGCGGGCGGGCCGTCCCGCACCGCGCGACGCGGGCTGCCCCGCTGTGAGCTGAATCACCGCGAGCTGCCTCGCCGCTAGCGCCCTCGCCGTGGGCGCCCTCGCCGCCTGCCGCCTCGCCGTCGACCGCCGCGGCTCAGCCGACCCAACTCAGCCGACCCGGCTGCCCGCCCTCCCGTGCCGCAGCGACAGCAGCCCGCCGACCACGAGCGTCACCAGCACCCCGAGCGGGGTGTACCAGGGGTACGCGGGGGCCCACAGCTGCTCCGCCGCCGACGCGGGCGAGAAGTCGACGGTCAGCTCCAGGTCGGGTCCGCGGAACTTCACGCCCAGGATCACGAACGCCATCACCACCACGGTCACCGCGAACGCCGCGATCGCGTCCGGCTGCCGCGCCCCGCGGAACACCAGCCCCAGCAGGAACGCCCCGAGCAGCGCCCCGTAGGTGAAGCCCGCGATCGACAGCCCCTGCTCGACGATCGGGTTGCCGCGCGTGGTGAACGAGGAGAACAGCCCGGCGAACACCGCCAGCAGCACCGCCCACACCACCGTCCACAGGCGACCCTGCCGCAGCACCTCGTCCTCGGACAGCGGCCTGCGCACGAGCTTCTGGTAGACGTCGGTGACCGTGGACGAGGCCAGCGCGCCCAGCGAGGAGCTGAGCGCGGCGGCGAGGATGCCCGCGATGACGAACCCGGACAGCCCGGACGGCATGTCGTTGACGATGAAGCTCGCGAACAGCTCGTCCGCGTTGCTGAGCCCGAGCTCCTCCACCGGGTGCGCGCCCTCGTAGTAGGCCCACAGCATCACGCCGATCACCAGGAACAGCCCGAACTGGAGCAGCACCACCACACCGCTGCCGATGAGCGCCTTCTGGCTCGCCCGCACGTCCTTGGTCGCCATCAGCCGCTGCACCACGAGCTGGTCGGCGCCGTGCGAGGCCATGGACAGCACCGCGCCGCCCACGAACGCGGTCAGCGCGGCGTACGGGCTGGTCAGCGGGCTGGCTACCAGGTCGAGGAACTGGAACTTGTCCGCGTCGGCGGCCTGCCCGACCCAGTCGCCGGGCAGCCGCCCGGACAGCACGACGATCACCGCGACCGCGCCGAGGACGTACCAGAGCATCTGGATGGCGTCGACCCACACGACCGCGCGCACCCCGCCCAGGAAGCTGTAGACCACCATCGCCGCGCCGAGCACGGCCACGATCAGCCAGTACGAGGCGTTCACCCCGTACGCCGACAGCACGACCTTCACCGGGATCGCGGTCGCGAACAGCCGCAGCCCGTCCGCGAGCAGCCGGGTCACCAGGAACGTCACCGACGCGGCGCCCTGGAGCCCGGAGCCGAACCGGCGCCCCAGGTACCCGTACGCGGTGACCAGCTCGCCCGCCACGTACTTCGGCAGCAGCACGAACGACACCACGATCCGGCCCAGCAGGTAGCCGAACGCCAGCGACAGGAACGTCATGCCGCCGCCGTAGGCCACGGTCGGCACGCTCAGCACGGTCAGCGTCGAGGTCTCCGCGGAGACCACCGAGACGCACACCACCCACCACGAGATGGAGCGCTCGCTGACGAAGTAGTCGGTCGCGGATCGCTGCCTGCCGCCGATCCACACGCCCAGCAGCGGCATCCCCACCAGGAAAAGCACCACGATCGCGAGGTCAAGTGCACGCACGGCTTCCTCCGATTCTCAGACCGGTGACCGGGGTGGTGGCGGGCTCCGGCAGGCGCAGCGGCGCCCGTCCGGGGGTGATGGAGCCCAACGGGCGCGGCCCGCGCGCGCCGGTCGCGGCCGGGACGTTGCCCGGAAGGCCGTGCCAGGCCAAGAAGCCCAGCAGCGCGGTCAGGTGCGCCTCCTTGGCCCCGGCGGGCAGGCCGAGGTCGTCGCTGGGGCGCACGTCGGACCCCGGCAGGCGGCGGCGCAGGGCCGCCATCAGCGCGGGGTTGCGGGTGCCGCCGCCGGAGACCACGACCAGGCGCGCGTCGGCGCAGGCGCGGGCGGCGGTGCGGGCGGTCAGCTCGACCAGGGTGGCGAGCAGGTCCTCGGGGGTGAGCGCGAGGCCCTCGGTCGCGCGGTCCAGGTAGCCTGCGTTGAAGTGCTCCTTGCCGGTGGACTTCGGCGCGGGGCGCGCGTAGTGCGGGTCGGCCAGCAGCCGGTCGAGCAGTCCGGGGTGGACGGCGCCGCGCAGGGCGAGCGCGCCGTCGACGTCGCAGGGCGTTCCGGTGATCCGCCGCGCCGCCGCGTCCAGGAGCGCGTTGCCGGGGCCGGTGTCGCAGGCGGACGGCGGGTGGCCGTGCCGCACCAGGGTGACGTTCGCGATGCCGCCCAGGTTCAGCGCGGCGGCCGGGGCGGTCTTCGATAACTCGGCCAGCCACAGCACGTCGAGCGTGCTGGCCAGCGGCGCGCCGTGGCCGCCCGCCGCGACGTCGCGCTGGCGGAAGCCGGAGACCACCGGGAGGCCGGTCGCCTCGGCGATCCAGGCGGGCTCGCCGAGCTGGAGCGTGCCGAGGCAGGTCCCGCTCTCCACCCGGTGGTGCGCGGTCTGTCCGAGTGACGAGACCAGCTCGCCCCGGTACCCGGCGGCGATCCGGCCGAAGAGCCGCCCCAGCCCGGTGTCGAGGGCGCACACGTCCCCGGCGCCGGTCGGGACCGCCCGCAGCCGGTCCGGGAACGGGTGTTCCGCGTGCTCGACGGGGGAGAGCACGACCACCGGCCCGTCCAGGGACAGGTCGGCGACCGCCACGTCGACGGCGTCCGCCGACGTGCCGGAGTGGAGCCCGATCACCCTCACGTCCAGTGGTCTATTCGACGCGGGGCGTCGGCACAAGGGGGGTTGTGGAGAAGTTGCCAGGTGCAAGCTCTTCTCGTTGATCGACCACATGCGCAGGCGTGGGAGGATTGGCCGGTGTCCACCACGACCCTGATCTGGATCGTCGTCCTCGTCGCGGCGCTGCTCGCGGTCGCCCTCGTGGCCGGTGTCGCGCTCTCCCGGCGCAGGCGGATCTCCCTCACCGAGAAGGAACCCGACCGCCCCGTCACCAAGGGGTACCGGGCGGGCGGTGGGATCACGTTCGCCCAGCCCGGAGGTTCCGCGACCACCCCGGCCGAACCGGAACCGGCGGCGAAGCCCTCGGCGGCCGAGCCCGCCGAGGAGCCCCCCGCGAAGCGGGCCGAGTCCGCCGCGCCGGTGGTGGACGAGCCCGTCGAGACCCCGGCGCCGGTCGACATCTCCGTGCCCGTCGACACCGCCGCGCCCGTCGACACCGCCGTGCCGGTCGCGCCGGTCGAGGGCCCCGAGCCGGTCCGGCACCCGGTGGTCGACCGGACCGAGGTGGACGGGCAGCCCGGCGTCGGAGACGACGCGTCGGTGCCGCGCGACTCGGTCCGACCCGGACTGGTCGACGTCCAGCTCCCCGAGGAGTCCTCGGAGATCGACGAGATCGAGCCGACGGCGGGCCGCCTGGAGCGGCTGCGCGGCAGGCTGAGCCGCTCCCGCTCCACGCTCGGCTCCGGCCTGCTCGGCCTGCTCGGCGCGGGCGACCTGGACGAGGACTCGTGGACCGACGTCGAGGACACCCTGCTCATGGCGGACCTCGGCGCCGCGGTGACCATGCAGGTCGTGGAGGCGCTGCGGCAGCAGATCGCGGCGCGCGGCGTGCGCACCCCCGAACAGGCCAGGACGCTGCTGCGCGAGGTCCTCGTGGACGCGCTGCACCCGTCGATGGACCGCTCGCTGCACGCCCTCCCGCACGACGGCAAGCCCGCCGTGCTGCTCGTGGTCGGCGTCAACGGCGTCGGCAAGACCACCACCACCGGCAAGCTCGCCCGCGTGCTCGTCGCCGACGGCCGCACCGTGCTGCTCGGCGCGGCCGACACGTTCCGCGCCGCCGCCGCCGACCAGCTCGCCACCTGGGGCTCCAGGGTCGGCGCGCGCACCGTGCGCGGCCCCGAGGGCGGCGACCCGGCGTCGGTCGCGTTCGACGCGGTCAAGCAGGGCGTCGGCGAGGGCGTCGACACCGTCCTGGTCGACACGGCGGGCAGGCTGCACACCAAGACCGGGCTGATGGACGAGCTGGGCAAGGTCAAGCGGGTGGTGGAGAAGCAGACGGAGGTCGACGAGGTGCTGCTGGTGCTCGACGCGACCACCGGGCAGAACGGGCTCACCCAGGCCCGCGTGTTCTCCGAGGTCGTGGACGTGACCGGCATCGTGCTGACCAAGCTGGACGGCACCGCCAAGGGCGGCATCGTGTTCCAGGTGCAGCGCGAGCTGGGCGTGCCGGTGAAGCTGGTCGGGCTCGGCGAGGGCGCGGACGACCTGGCGCCGTTCGAGCCCGCCGCGTTCGTGGACGCGCTGCTCGGCTAGCCCCGCCTCGACGGCGCAGGGGCGGGGAACCGGATCAGGTTCCCCGCCCCTCCGCTTTCCCGGCCCCTAGCCGGCCACGTCGAACGCGGCCCGCGCGTGCACCACCTCGGAGCACCAGTGCCAGCACTCCTTGGCGTCCCCGGCGTCCAGGTGGAAGTGCAGCGGGTGCAGCGCGGAGCCCTCGGGCAGCGCCACCGGGTAGTCCGCCAGCGCGCGGAACCGCGCCGCCGCCACCCGACCGCTCCTGGGCTCCAGCCAGCTCTCCCGGTTGGTCGCCCGCACGCGGGCGCCGGGGAACTCCCGCCGGTAGCCCTCGATCAGGCCGACCACCCAGTCGACGTCCCCGCCGGGCCCCGGAGCGGGCACGGGGGGCAGGTGGGCGCCGTCGCTCCACCGCCCCACCACGTTCGAGTCGTTCCAGAACAGGGTCAGCGTCCGGCCGTAGTGAGATGTCGCCACGGCGGAGATCCTTCCCGACCGGCCGGGCGGGCCGTCCGGCGCATCAGCCCATCGTGGGACGCGAGGCCAACCGGTCGGCGATCCCGTGCAGCAGCCCGGTGATCCCCTCCGCCGCCTCCCGCGTCAGCCGTCCCTCCGGACCGGACACCGACACCGCCGCGGGCGTCGGCCCACCCGGCACGACCACCGCCACGCACCGCACGCCCAGCTCCTGCTCGCCCTCGTCCAGCGCGTGCCCGCGCGCGGCGACCAGGTCCAGCTCGGCCAGCATCGCGCCCAGGTCGGTGATCGTGTTCGGGGTGCGCGCGGGCAGCCCGGTGCGCTCCAGCAGCTCCCGCGCCCGGTCGCGGGGCAGCGCCGCCAGCACCGCCTTGCCGACGCCGGTCGCGTGCGGCAGCACCCGCCTGCCGACCTCGGTGAACATCCGCATAGAGTGCCGCGACGGGGCCTGCGCCACGTACACGATCTCGTCGCCGTCGAGCACCGCCAGGTTCGCCGTCTCGCCGGTCTCGTCCACCAGCTCGGCCAGCAGCGGGCGCGCCCACGTGCCGAACTGCCGTCCCGCGCCCTCGCCGAGCCGGATCAGCCTCGGGCCGAGCGCGTACCGGCGGTTGTCATGCTGGCGCACGTAGCCCAGGTCGACCAGGGTGCGGATGAGCCGGTGGATGGTCGGCAGCGGCAGGCCGGAGGCGGACGCCAGCTCCGACAGGCTGGCCTCACCGCCCGCGTCGGCGAGCCGCTCCAGCAGGTCGAAGGCTCGCTGGAGGGACTGCACGCCACCGCTCTCGCGCGACACCTTCGGACACGCTCCCTCCATTGCCGTTCCGCTATGCGGTAACTATAGTCCGCAAAGCAGAAAATCGGCGCAGCACGGCATCCGACGCGGCAGCCAGGGAGGCATCCAGCATGACCGGAATCCGAGTTCTCGGTGGCGCGGTCGAGCGCGGCGAGCAGATCCTGACCCCGGAGGCGCTGGAGTTCGTGGCCGCGCTGCACCGCTCCTTCGCCGCCACCCGCGACGAGCTGATCGCCCGCCGCGCCGACCGGGGACCGCTCGGGTTCCTCGCCGAGACCGCCGACGTGCGCGAGGGCGAGTGGCAGGTCGCGCCCGCCCCCGAACCGCTGCGCGACCGCCGGGTCGAGATCACCGGGCCCACCGAGCGCAAGATGGCGATCAACGCCCTCAACTCCGGCGCGAAGGTGTGGCTGGCCGACCTGGAGGACGCCAACACGCCGCACTGGCGCAACGTGGTGTCCGGGCAGGTCACCCTCTACGACGCGGCGCGCGGGACCATCTCGCACACCTCGCCCGAGGGCAAGCGGTACGAGCTGGGCGACGGGCCGCGCCCGGCCATCGTGGTGCGCCCGCGCGGCTGGCACCTGCCCGAGCGCGGCATCGAGGTCGGGGGAGGGCCCGCCATCGGCGCGCTGGTCGACTTCGGGCTGCACTTCTTCCACAACGGCGCCCTCGGCAGGCCGTACTACTACCTGCCGAAGCTGGAGAGCCACCTGGAAGCCCGGCTGTGGAACGACGTCTTCACGTTCGCGCAGGCCGAGCTGGGCGTGCCGCGGGGCACCATCCGGGCGACCGTCCTCATCGAGACGATCCCGGCCGCGTTCCAGATGGAGGAGATCCTGCACGAGCTGCGCGAGCACGCCTCCGGGCTCAACGCGGGCCGGTGGGACTACCTGTTCAGCGTCATCAAGTACTTCCGCGACGCCGGGCGCGAGGCCGTGCTGCCCGACCGCAACGCCATCACCATGACCGCGCCGTTCATGCGCGCCTACACCGAGCTGCTGGTGCGGACCTGCCACAAGCGCGGGGCGTTCGCGATCGGCGGCATGGCCGCGTTCATCCCGAACCGGCGCGACCCCGAGGTGACCGAGCGGGCGCTGGCGAAGGTGCGCGAGGACAAGACCCGCGAGGCCGGGGACGGGTTCGACGGGTCGTGGGTGGCGCACCCGGACCTGGTGCCGGTGTGCCGCGAGGTGTTCGACGCGCGGCTCGGGGCGAGGCCGAACCAGCTCGACGTGACGCGGGACGAGGTGTCGGTGACCGCCGCGCAGCTGCTGGACTTCGCGTCCGCGGGCGGGTCGGCGACGGCCGCCGGGCTGCGGTCCGCCGTGGACGTCGGGGTGCGCTACCTGCTGTCGTGGCTGGGCGGCAACGGGGCGGCGGCGATCCACGACCTGATGGAGGACGCGGCCACCGCCGAGATCTCGCGGTCGCAGCTGTGGCAGTGGGTGCACAACGGGGTGGTGCTGGAGGACGGGACCCCGGTGACGGCCGAGCTGGTGCGCGGGGTGCTGGCCGAGGTGCGCGCGGAGCTGGCCGGGGCCGGGGCGTCCGAGCACCTGGACGTGGCGGTGGAGCTGTTCGACCGGGTCGCGCTCGCCGACGACTTCGTCGACTTCCTGACCCTGCCCGCCTACCGGCACATCGCCTGACGTGCCGCGCACGTCGCTGCCCGCCGACGCCGTGGCCGCGGCCACCGCGCGGCTGGAGTACTTCACGCCGCGCTGGCCGGAGGGGCGTCAGCCGGTGCACACCTGCTACGTCCCGGCCGACCGCGTTCACCCGGACGTGGTGACGGAGTGGGGTGCGCAAGCGCTTGCCGCTCTGGAGGGTCACGCGCCCTCGCCCGAAGGGCTGGCCGAGCTGCTGGGCCTGGAGCCCGCGCTCGCCGCCGACGTGCACGCCGGGGTGCGGGCCAAGCTGGCCGCCGAACCCGTCGAGGACCTGCGCGTCGACTTCGAGGACGGCTACGGCTCGCGCCCCGACGACGAGGAGGACGCCGACGCCGAGCGGACCGCGCTGCTGGTGCGGGCGTGGCTGGACGCCGGGGTCGCGCCCGGCCGGTTCGGGGTGCGGATCAAGTCCTTCGACACCCCCGAGCTGGTGCGGCGCGGCGTGCGCACGCTGGACGTGTTCCTCACCGCCCTCGGCGGGCCGCCGCCCGGCTTCGTGATCACCTTCCCGAAGGTGACCTCGCGGCGGCAGGTCGAGGTGTTCGGGGACGTGCTCGACCTGTTCGGCGTCCCGCTGCGGTTCGAGGTCCAGGTCGAGACCACCCGGTCCGTGGTCGACGCGTCCGGGCTGCTGGCGCTGCCCGGCTACCTGGAGGCCGGTCGCGGGCGGGTCAGCGGGCTGCACTTCGGCACCTACGACTACACCGCCGGGTGCGGGCTCGGGGCCGCCCACCAGCACCTCGCGCACTCGGCCTGCGACTTCGCCCGGCACACCATGCAGCTCGCGGCGGCCGGGCGCGGGGTCGAGCTGTCCGACGGCTCCACCAACGTGCTCCCGGTCGGCGACGCGGTCCGCGAGGGCTGGCGCACGCACTACCGGCTGGTGCGGCGCTCGCTCGCACACGGCTTCCACCAGGGCTGGGACCTGCACCCGGCGCAGCTGGTCACCCGGTACGCGGCGGTGCACGCCTACCACCGCGAGGGGCTGGCGGCCTCGGCCGCGCGGCTGCGGGCCTACGCCGAACGGGTGGCCGGGGCGGTGCTGGACGAGCCCGCGACCGCGCAGGCGCTGTCGGAGACGTTCGTGCGTGCGCTCGACTGCGGCGCGTTGACCCCCGAAGAGGTCAACGATGTCACTGGTCTGGGCGTATCGGAGCTGCGGAACCTGGCCCGGCGTGGGCGATGACCGTCCCTCACGGTGATGGCTCTCGCTGGATTGGGTGATAGTCCGCCATGCCGTGACCACGGTGACCGCCAACGGGACAGTGTGGGGCGCATGAGCGTACGAGCCGGGCTGTGGAGCGGGTTGCCGGACTTCGACAGCGCCGAGCACCGCTACCGGGTGGTGGCGTGCCCGGCGGACGTCGACCTGCTGATCGAGGCGCTGGGGGTTCCGGGGTGCAACGACGCGACCCTGGAGCACTTCGGCCGCGACACCGACGACGAGGGGGAGTGCGACCACAGCGTCGTGCTCGCCGTGCGCGGCGCGTGGGGGTACCTGCACTACGTCGACCCGGACTTCTCCGGGTGGCCGGTCGGGGACGAGCGGGCGCCGCACGTCAACGAGGCGTACACGGACTTCCCGCCCGGCGTCGGCGTGCCGCTGGAGGTGCTGCGGGCGCTGGTGCTGGAGTTCCTGGAGACGGCGCGCAGGCCGGACGCGGTGCGGTGGTACACCGAGGCCGACCTGTTCCCGTCGTGGCGGACGCGCAGGTCCGCGATCCCGGACTAGCGCGGTGGCTCGCCCCTTCCCGGTCGGGGGTCAGAACTCCCCGATCGAGTACCACGCCAGGCCCGCGCCCTCGGCCTCCTCGCGCAGCGCCGAGCCCTCGATCAGCCCGTACGGGCTCTCGGGCGCGTGGAACACCTCGTTGCGGTTGTCCAGGCCGAACGGGGACAGGTCCACCGGGACGTGGTGCTTGTTGGGCATCGACAGCCGCACCTCGGCGACCTCCGGGCGGGCCAGCAGGACGGCCTCCGCCATGGCGTAGAGGGTCTGCTGGAGCGAGAGGCTGTGCTTGTCGGCGAACGTCGACAGCAGCACGCGGCGGATCTCCGCGTAGCTCGCGGCCCAGTCGACGACCTCGTCCGAGGAGTAGCGCCAGCGCGCGGTGACCGAGGTGGCGAGCACGCGGTCGTCGGTCTCGGCGAGGGTGGTGAACTCGTCGCGCGGGAACCCGTGGAACTCCGAGCCGGTGGTCTTGAGCACCACGAGGTCCTTGAGCCCGGACACCACCCAGGCCCGGTCGTGGTCGACGGTCACGGCGGTGGTCCGGATCTCCCCGCCCGACCGGGTGAACGAGTGCCCGTTGGCCTCGATGCGCTGCCAGAGGTGCTCGTCGACGAGCACGCGCGCCCCGGTGATCGCCGCCTGCCCGGCCACGAAGTGCCGCGCGAGGCGGAGGGCGAAGTCCTCGACCTGGTGGACGCCGTAGAGCTTGGCGAAGGCGTAGGCGGTGTTCTTCTGGGTGTCGGTGGCGAGGACCTTGGTGTTGTCGCCGGTCAGGTGGGTGTCGGCGAGGTCCCCGCGCAGCGAGGTGCTGACGGTGAGGTCCTTTATCGAGTGGGTGTCACCGTCGCGGGTGACGGACACGAGCCGGACCTCGGCCTTGCCGTACTGGTTCGGCCCCAGGACGATCCCCATCGGATGACTCCTCAGCGTCGGTGCGGTGGTCGCCTCACTCGCGGTGGACCAGCTTCCGCAGCCGGATGGCGGCGATCCGGCACAGCTCGCGGTTGACGACCCTGAGCTCGTGGGCGGGGTCGTTCCCCATGCGGGCCTCCGCGGCGCGGAGCACGTCCACCCCGCTCAACCCGGTGGCGCAGATCAGGAAGACGTGCCCGAACCGGGCCTCGTAGCGCGCGTTGGCCTCGGCGATCCGCTCGGAGAGCGAGCCGTCCACCCCGGACTGCTCCCGGTCGGACCAGGCGGCGGACGTCCCGCGCCCGCGCTCGCCGATGCGGGGGTGGTGCGCGATCGCGGCGCGGACCTCGTCGTCGGACAGCACCACGTCGGCCGCGGCGACCAGCCGCTCCAGCTCCCCGAACGGCCGCGCGGCGAGCACGCCGTCCACCCACCGGGGCGCCGCGAGGCAGTCGAGCACCAGGGGGCGGAGCAGGTCGGGCTCCCCCGCGTCGAACCACCCGATCCCACCGCTGTCCGCACCGGTCATGGGCGCTCACCCTCCGGGGGACGACTGCGCGGGCCCGACCCTGCGCGACGGTAGGAGCGCCCCGGAAGCCCTGTCAACCGGAGACCGCCGGGCCCTTCGGACGGGGGAACCGCGCGCGGGGGCGGGGGAGAGCGCTCCCACGCCGGGGTGGACCGGGAGCCGCCCCCGGCCCGCGCGCGAACCACACCGCGGGCTCGCCCGGCACCCCCGGAAGGTCGCACCGGCCGCGCTCGCCCCACGCCGTTCCGGAAGCCCGAACCCCGCCTGCCGCCAACCGGGAGACCGCCGCCCCGCAGCCCTCGCCCGCGCTCCCGGCGGCCGGCACCCTGACCCGCATGGACCTGGTCTTCCGCGCGAAGCGCGTGATCACGCCGGACGGCGAGATCGGCGCCGACGTCGGCGTGGCGGACGGCCGCATCACCGCCGTCGTCCCGCACCCGGACCCGACCGCTCCCGGCCGCGCGGGCACCGACCCGCTGCCCACCGGACCGTTCCGCGCAGGCCCGTTCGGGGCAGGCCCGTTCGGCGCAGGCGCAGCCCCCACCGGCCCGTTCCCCGCCACCCCGGCCACCACCCCCGCCGCCGCCCTCGTCCGCGAGGCCCTCCGCGCGGGAGCCGAGCTGGTCGAGCTGCCCGACGACGAGGTCCTCATCCCCGGCCTGGTCGACACCCACGTCCACGTCAACGACCCCGGCCGCGCCGACTGGGAGGGCTTCCCCACCGCCACGCTCGCCGCCGCCGCGGGCGGGGTCACCTCGATCGTCGACATGCCCCTCAACAGCCTCCCCCCGACCACCACCCCCGCCGCGCTCGACGCCAAGCTCGACGCCGCGCGCGGGCGCGCGCACGTCGACGTCGGCTTCTGGGGCGGCCTCCTGCCCGGCAACGGCGACCAGCTCGCCGCGCTCGTCGACCGGGGCGTCTTCGGGTTCAAGTGCTTCCTCGCGCACTCCGGCGTCGACGAGTTCCCGCACGTCGACGTCCCCCAGCTGCGCGCCGCGCTCACCCGCCTGCCGCCCGACCTGCCGGTGGTCGTCCACGCCGAGGACCCCGCCCACCTCGCCGAGCCCGCGAGCGGCGACTACCCCGGTTTCCTCGCCTCCCGCCCGCACGCCGCCGAGCAGCGCGCCGTCGCCGACGTCATCGCCGCCGCCCGCGACACCGGCCACCGCCTGCACGTCCTGCACGTCTCCAGCGCCCGCGCCGCCGCCGACCTCGCGGCGGCCAAGCGCGACGGCGTCCCCGTCACCGCCGAGACCTGCCCGCACTACCTCACCTTCACCGCCGAGGAGATCCCCGAGGGCGCCACCGCGTTCAAGTGCTGCCCGCCGATCCGCGAGGCCGCCAACCGCGAGCTGCTCTGGGCGGCCCTGCGCGACGGCGCGCTCGACCTCGTCGTCAGCGACCACTCGCCGTGCACCCCCGACCTCAAGCGCGGCGACTTCGCCACCGCCTGGGGCGGCGTCGCGAGCCTCCAGCTGGGCCTCCCGGCGGTGTGGACGCAGGCCCGCCGCCGGGGCTTCGCGCTGACCGACGTGGTCCGCTGGATGTCCACCGCCCCCGCCGACCTCGCCGGCCTGCGGCACAAGGGCCGCATCGCGCCCGGCGCGGACGCCGACCTGTGCGCGTTCGCCCCCGACGCCGCCTTCGTCGTGGACCGCGCCCACCTGCGCCACCGCAACCCGGTCACCGCCTACCACGGCCTGCCGCTGGCGGGCGGGGTGCGGCGGACCTGGCTGCGCGGGCGGCTGATCACCGGGGACGCGCCGTCCGGGCGGTTCCTGACCCGAGGCTGGGGAGCGGCATGAGCGCACCGGAGTGGACGAGGCTGCCGGACCTGGCGTCGCGCGGCGTGGGCGGCGGCGTGGTGTGGGCGAACGACGAGTTCTTCGCCGAGCGGGAGAACCTCGTCAACCGGGCCGAACCCGTCTTCCAGAGCTACACGTTCGGGCACAAGGGCCAGGTGTACGACGGCTGGGAGACCCGCCGCCGCCGCGAACCCGGCGACGACGCGGCGGTCGTGCGCCTGGGCCTGCCGGGGGTGGTGCGGGGCGTGGTCGTGGACACCGCGTTCTTCACCGGCAACCACCCGGTCGCCGCGACCGTCGAGGCCACGTCGGCGCCCGGCCACCCCGATCCGTCCGAACTGGACGGGTGGCAGGTGATCGTCCCGCGCGCGCCCCTCGGCGGCGACCGCAAGCACCACTTCGACGTCACCGCCGAGCGCCGCTTCACGCACGTGCGCCTCACCGCCCACCCGGACGGCGGCATCGCCCGGTTGCGCGTGCACGGCGACCCGGTGCCCGACCCGGAGCTGCTGGTGCCCGGCGCGGTGGACCTGGCCGCGCTGGAGAACGGCGCGCGCGTCGTGGGGTGCAGCGACATGTTCTACGGCTCGCCCACCAACCTCATCGCGCCCGGCCAGGCCGCCGTGATGGGGGAGGGCTGGGAGACCGCGCGCCGCCGCGACGACGGCAACGACTGGGTCGAGCTGGAGCTCGCCGGGCAGGGCGTCGTGGCGCTCGCCGAGCTGGACACCAGCCACTTCAAGGGGAACGCGCCCGGCTGGGCGTCGGTGCGCGGGCGCGACGGCGACGGCGACTGGGTCGACCTGCTGCCCCGCACCCGCCTGCAACCCGACACCCGCCACCGGTTCCGCGTCCGGGCCCCCGAGGCGGTGACGCGCGCGCGGCTGGACATCTACCCGGACGGCGGCATGGCCCGGCTGCGGCTCCTCGGGGCCCTCACCGACGCCGGGCTGACCGCGCTCGCACGGCGCTTCCACGACCTGTCGAGCTGAACCCCCGCTTTCGCGGATCTCCCGCAGTCCCCCTGGGTGAGGGGGCGGTGGAACCCCGGCGGTCCGGGCGTCGAGCCGCCCGCGCGGGAGCCGGAGGCGCGCACCGCGCAGCCGGGCGAGCCGCAGCGGCTGGGGCGCGCTGCCGCTGGCGGGTTGATCGCGGCTCGGGGGGCGTGACGCGGGCCGGACGGAGGCGGGAGGGGACGTGCGCCGGGGAGGACCCCGGCGCGCCCCGCCGTTCGGGCTCAGGGCGAACCCCGGCCGAACTCCGGGACGGGCGGCGACGTGCGGCGGATGCGACCGGGACCGGCCGCTCGGCACCCTGCTGGTGTTGGTCGAACCGTCGACCAGGAGGAACCGTGCGAAGAACCCCGTGGACGCCCGTGGTGGCCGCGGCGCTGGTCACCGCGCTGGCCTCCCCCACCGCCGTCGCCCACCCGGCCGCCGCGAGCCCCGGCGCACCGGTCGCCGCCGGGACCGCCTCGGCGCGGCCCGCCGCCGGTGGGCCCACCGCCGCGTGCCCCTCCGCCCAGAACTCCGCTGCCGAGACCCCCGCCGCCGAGACCCCCGCCGTCGAGACCCCGCCGCCCGGAGCGCCGAGGCGTTCGCCGATCCTGGTTACCGCGCCCCGATCACCTGGTCGCCGTGCCCGGAGGACGCCACCGCCGAGTGCGGGACCGTCCCGATGCCCGTGGACTGGAAGCGTCCCGGCGGGGCGCGGTTCGACCTCGCCGTCGCCCGGCGCGCCGCCACCGACCCGGCCGCGCGCGAGGGCGTCCTGCTGGTCGTGCTCGGTGGTCCCGGCGGGTCCGGTGTGGACTTCGCGCTCGTCGCCCACCGCTACTCCAGCCCCGAGGTGGTGCGCCGCTTCGACGTCGTGGGCGTGGACCCGCGTGGGGTCGCCCGCAGCCACGCGGTGGTGTGCTCGGCGGCCAAGCTCGCCCAGGCGCCCTCGCCCAAGCCCGCGAACCAGGCCGAGTTCACCGCGCTCGCCCGCCACAACCGCGAGCCGGCCGCCGACTGCCGCGCCCGCACCGGCCCGCTGCACGACCACGTCGACGCGCGCAGCGTGGTCGTGGACGTGGACGCGCTGCGCAGGTCGTTGGGGGAGCGCAGGATCAGCCACTTCGCCCTCTCCTGCAGCACCCTGTACGGCCAGCTGCACGCCGAGGCGCACGGCGACCGGGTGCGCGCGGTGGTCCTGGACAGCGTCATGGACCACAGCCTCGACGTCGGCCGCTTCGCGGAGACCGAGGCCGCCGCCGCGGAGGACTCGTTCGCCGAGTTCGCCTCCTGGTGCGGGCGGGCGCCGGAGTGCGCGCTGCACGGCCGCGACGTGGCCGCGCTGTGGCACGACCTCCTGGCGCGGGCCGAGCGCGGCGAGCTGACCGACCCGGACCGGCCGGGGACCGCGCTGACCGCCGACGCCGTCCGCGAGTCAGCGCTCGTGGACGGCTTTTCCCCGCCCGACTGGCACGGCCTGGCCACCCGCCTCGCCGCACTGGCCGCCGCACCCGCCCCGGCCGCACCCGCCCCGGCCGCACCCGCCCCGGCCGTGCCCACCCCGGCCGCGCCCGCCCCGACCGCGCCCACCACGCCCGCGCCTGCCCTGCCCACGCTCACCCCGGTCCCGCTCGCCAACCTCGCCCCACCCGCGCCCGACCACACCCGGTCCACCCCCGCCGACGTCGTCCCGCACCCGTTCCCCGCCGTGTTCTGCCGCGACTGGAGCGTCCCGATCCGCGACCACCGGGAGTTCGCCGCCCTCACCGCCCGAGCCGCCCGCGCGGCCCCGACCACGGGCGGCTCCCCGCTCAACACCCAGGTCCTCGCGGCCTGCGTCGGCCGCGCCGACGACGTCGTCGTCCCGCAGCGCGACCTCGACCTGTCGAACTCCCCGAAGGTCCTGCTGCTCAACGCCCGCCACGACCCGTCCACCGCGCACGCCCTGGCCGCCAACGTCCACCGCCGCAACCGCGCCTCCACCGCCCTACTCACCTGCGAGGGCTGGGGCCACGGCGTCTACGACCGCACCGCGTGCACCAGGTCCACCACCGACGCCCACCTCCTCCACCTCACCGCGCCCGCCCGCCCCGCGAGCTGCCCCGCCGTCGACCCGCCCGCGCCCTCGCGCACGGTGACCACGGCCCCCGCCCGAAGATGACCGAGCCCCCGACCCGACGAAAACCGTCCCGCCCCTGATCACCACCCCGGTGACCGACCGTCGCCCCATCCCACGACCGCACGATCCGACCCCCCGGTCGGGGCGACGCCCGGCACCGTCCGTCACCGCAAGAACCCCCGGATTCCGGTACCGCAGGGTGAAGAATTCCTGCCTTCAACCCCGTGAAACCCGCCCGTAACAAGGCCGATCCGACAGTTCACCGGGGTGAAACGTTCCGCGTCGGCGGGCGAAACAGCCGCTGTTGATGCTCCCCTGCAACCGACGTGCTGTTGCTGTGGAGGTCGACGTGGATACAGGGGACACCGCCTGGGTGCTCGCCAGTGCCGCACTGGTGCTGCTGATGACCCCCGGACTTGCCTTCTTCTACGGGGGCATGGTCCGCTCGAAGAGCGTGCTCAACATGATGATGATGAGCCTGGGCGCCATGGGCGTGGTCGGTGTGCTCTGGGTGCTGGTCGGCTACTCGACCGCGTTCGGCGCCGACCTCGGCGGTGGCCTGCTGGGCAAGCCGTTCGAGTTCTTCGGCCTGAGCGGCCTGCTCACCCCGGACTCGCTGTTCGGCACCATCCCGACCACGGTCTTCGTCTCCTTCCAGGCGATGTTCGCGATCATCACCGTGGCGCTGATCTCCGGCGCGATCGCCGACCGGGCCCGCTTCGGCCCGTGGCTGCTGTTCGCGGGCCTGTGGGCCCTGGTCGTCTACTTCCCGGTCGCGCACTGGGTGTTCGACTTCGACGGCAAGGACGCCGACGGCAACGTCGTCGACCCCGGCGGCTGGATCGCCAACAAGCTCGCCGCCATCGACTTCGCGGGCGGCACCGCCGTCCACATCAACGCGGGCGCCGCGGCGCTGGCGCTGGCGATCGTCCTCGGCAAGCGCGTCGGCTGGCCCAAGGACCGCATGAAGCCGCACAGCCTGCCCCTGGTCGTGCTCGGCGCCGGTCTGCTCTGGTTCGGCTGGTACGGCTTCAACGCGGGCTCCGCGCTGGGCGCCAACGCCACCGCGGGCGTCACCTTCATCAACACCACCGTCGCGACCTCCGCCGCCATGCTCGCCTGGCTGCTCGTGGAGCGCATCCGCGACGGCCACGCCACCACCCTGGGCGCCGCGTCCGGCGTCGTCGCCGGTCTGGTCGCCATCACCCCGGCCTGCTCGTCGGTCACCCCGCTCGGCGCGATCGCGGTCGGCGCCATCACCGGCGCCCTGTGCGCGCTGGCGGTCAGCCTCAAGTACCGCCTCGGCATCGACGACTCGCTCGACGTGGTCGGCGTGCACCTGGTCGGCGGCCTCTCCGGCACGATCCTCATCGGCTTCTTCGCCAGCGACGCCGCCCCGGCGGGCGTCAACGGCCTGTTCTACGGCGGTGGCGTCGACCAGCTCTGGCGGCAGGCCGTCGGCGCGATCGCGGTCCTGGCCTACTCCTTCGTCCTCAGCCTCGCCCTCGGCTACCTGGTCAAGCTGACCGTCGGCTTCCGCGCGGAGCAGGATGACGAGGTCGGTGGCATCGACGAGGCCGAGCACGCCGAGACCGCCTACGACCTCGGCGGCCTGTCCGGCTCGCGCGGCTCCGCCAAGCCCAGCGTCGCCGCGGGCGCGTCCGCGGTCCTTGAGGGGAGCAACAAGTCGTGAAGCTGATCACCGCGATCGTCAAGCCGTTCACGCTCGACGACGTCAAGACGGCACTGGAGCAGCTGGGCGTCCTGGGCATGACCGTCAGCGAGGTCCAGGGCTACGGCAGGCAGAAGGGCCACACCGAGGTCTACCGGGGCGCCGAGTACGCCGTGGACTTCGTGCCGAAGCTGCGGATCGAGGTGCTGGTGGACGACGCGGCCGTGGACAAGGTCCTGGACGCGGTCGTCGAGGCCGCCCGCACCGGCAAGATCGGCGACGGGAAGGTCTGGGTCACCCCGGTCGACACCGTGATCCGGGTCCGGACCGGGGAGCGCGGCACGGACGCCCTGTAGCGATGACTGGAGACGGCCGGATGGAGCACACCGAGACGGCCGTCGTCACGGCTGACGACCTGGTGCGGGCGCGCGATCGCCTGCTCGCACCGGGTCGTCGCCGTCTGACGGGCGAGGCCGTGCGCGAGGCGCTGGTGGACCTGCACGAGTTCTGGCTCACCGCGCACGCCTCGGCGTCGGGCGTCGGCGGGGCGGGCGGCGGGCTGGCGCTGGTCGCCGTGGGCGGCCTCGGCCGCCGCGAGCTGGTCCCCTACTCGGACCTCGACCTGCTGCTCGTCCACAACGGGCAGAAAGGCGTGGACGAGGTCGCCGAGAAGCTCTGGTACCCGCTGTGGAACTCGGGCATCGGGCTCGACCACTCGGTCCGCACGGTCGGCGAGGCGCTGCGCGTGGCCTCGACGGACCTGCGCACCGCCATGGGCCTGCTGGACGCGCGGCACCTCGCGGGCGACGCCGAGGTCAGCGCCCGGCTCGCGGAGGGCGCGCGGCAGGCGTGGCGCGCGGGCGTGCGCGGCAGGCTGGACGAGATCGCCGAGTCCGCGCAGCGCCGCTGGGCGCGCAGCGGCGACATCGCGCACCGCGTCGAACCCGACCTCAAGCACGGCAGGGGAGGGCTGCGCGACCTGACCGTGCTGGACGCGCTGGCCGCCGCCCAGCTGGTCGACCGGCCCGGCGCCGAGGTCGCCGAGGCCCGCAGGCTCCTGCTGGACGTGCGCACCGAGCTGCGCCGCGTCGCCGGGCGACCGCGCGACGTGCTGCGCGCCCAGGACGGCGACGAGGTCGCCGCCGCGCTCGGCCTGCTGGACCGGTTCGCGCTGGCCCGCGCGCTGTCCTCGGCCGCGCGCACCATCGTCTACGCGGTCGACGTCGCCACGCGCGCCGCCCGCGCCGCCGCGCCCCGCCGGGGCCTCGGCGTGTTCGCCCGCTCGCCGCTGCGCCGCGCGCCCGTCCGCAAGCCGCTGGACGAGGGCGTCGTGCTGCACGGCTCCGAGGTGGCGCTGGCCCGCGACGCCTCGCCCACCAGGGACCCGGCGCTGCTGCTGCGCGTGGCCACCGCCGCCGCGCGCTCCAAGCACCCCATCGCCGCGGGCACCCTGTCCCGGCTCGCCGACTCCGCGCCGGAGCTGCGCCAGCCGTGGCCGCGCGAGGCCCGCGACGAGCTGCTCGCGCTGCTCGGCGCCGGACCCGGTCTGGTCGACGTGGTGGAGGCGCTGGACCGCACCGGGCTGTGGGGCAGGCTGTTCCCGGAGTGGGGCGCGGTCCGCGACCTGCCGCCCCGCGACGCCGCGCACACCTGGACCGTCGACCGGCACCTGGTGCAGGCCACCGCGCACGCGGCCAAGCTCGTCACCAGGGTGTCCCGGCCGGACCTGCTGCTGCTGGGGACGCTGGTGCACGACATCGGCAAGGGCAGGCAGGCCGACCACTCCGAGGTCGGCGCCGCGCTGGCCACCCAGATCGGCGAGCGGCTCGGGCTGTGGCCGAACGACGTGGAGGTGCTGACCGCGATGGTCCGGCACCACCTGCTGCTGCCGCACACCGCGACCCGGCGGAACGTGGAGGACGAGGCGACCGTGCGGCGCGTCGTCGACACCCTCGGCGGCGACCCGGTGCTGCTGGAGCTGCTGCACGCGCTCGCCGAGTGCGACTCGGTGGCGACCGGGCCCGGCGTGTGGTCGGACTGGAAGGCGTCGCTGGTGCGGGACCTGGTGGCGCGCTGCCGCGCGGCCATGGCGGGCGACCCGCTGCCCGCGCCGGAGCCGCTGGACGAGCGGCAGCGCGAGCTGGCCGTCTCCGTCACCGCGTCGGGGCGGCCGGACGTGCTGCTGGAGGCGTCCGGGCAGGTCGCGACGGTGTCGGTGGCCGCGCCGGACCGGCCGGGGCTGCTGTCCAGGGCGGCGGGCGTGCTGGCGCTCAACTCGCTGGAGGTGCACGCCGCCGTGGTGGCCTCGCACGAGGGCGCCGGGGTGCAGGTGTTCACCGTGTCGCCGAGGTTCGGGTCGCTGCCGGACGTGGCGCTGCTGCGCGAGCAGTTCGCGCGCGCGGTCGACGGGTCGCTGCCGCTGGCCGAGAAGCTGGCCGCCAAGGAGCGCGACTACGGCGGCCCGCCGCTGGACCCGCCGCCCGCGCGGGTGCTGTGGTTCGACGACGAGTCGACCGGGTCGGTGGTGCTGGAGCTGCGGGCGGCGGACCGGATCGGGCTGCTGCACCGGGTCGCGGACGCGCTGGAGCGGTGCGGGTTGGACGTGCGGTGGGCGCGGGTGGCGACGCTCGGCGGGACGGTCGTGGACTCGTTCGCCGTCACCTCCGCGTCCGGGGACGTGGACCGGGTCGCGGTGGAGCGCGCTGTGCTGGCTTCCTCAGGGTGAGTGCGTAGCACTACGTACACCCGATCGGGGGAGGTCACGCTGCCCCCGCGGTCCGCCGAACGGCAGGCTCTGCGGTGTGGCGCCAGGGGGGACACCGGGCGCCGCGAACCGGGGCCCGGTTCGGTCCACCGAGGGGTTGGGTCGGCTCGGGCCACCAGGCCTCCGGCGCGGTTGGCGCTCCCGGACCGACCGCCCGGAGGTCCCCGCACGGGGAGTGGTCATCGCTCGGACGGGTTACCCCTTGCGCGGGTGGGCGCGGGGGAGCGGGCGCGATCGGAGTGCGTAGTTCTGCCACCAGGGGGGTGGGTGAACCACGCCGGTCGCGGCTCGTCCCCGACCGGGTCGGCCCAGGTCGGGCGCCCCGCGCGGCGGGGTCGCCCCGGGTTGCCCGCCGCGCGCTGTGGGTGGCGACACCATTCGACGGGGGAACTATCCGGTGTCCGAAACGTCTGTTTAGCATGGAAACGATGACCACCGTCGCCGTGGCGCCGCGCTCGCTCATCGTGCTGGCCGGACTGCCGGGCGCGGGCAAGTCGACCCTCCTGGCCACCGTCGACACGGGTGGCGAGCCCACCGTCGTGCTCGACTCGGACCAGGTCCGGGCGGCGCTGCGCGCCGCGCTCCCCGCCGGGCTGCCGTACCGCTGGTACCGGCCGCTGGTCCACCTGGCGCACCGGACCAGGGTGCTCTGGCACGCACTCGCCTCGCCCGGCCTGCTGCTGGTGCACGAGCCCGCCACGCGCGCCACCACGCGGGCCGCGCTGGTCGTGGTCGGCGCGCTGTCCGGGCGGCCGAGGCACTTCCTGTGGCTCGACGCCAGCCCGGACGAGGCGTTCAGCGGTCAGGTCAGGCGCGGCCGGGTGATCAGGCACCACTCGTTCGCCAGGCACGTCCGCAGGGCCGAGGCCTTCCGCGCCCGCTTCACCGAGGAGCGCCCGCCGCGCGGCTGGCGCGCCCTCACCAGGCTGACCAGGGCGGACCGCCTGCGCCTCGCGGTGACCGGCTGAGCGGCCCGCCCCGACCCGGCGGGCGGCTGACCCGCCCGCCGCCGACGCGCGCGCAGGTGCCCGACCGCCCCGCCCGCCTCCCGAACCACCCCCGCTGCGCCGTCCGGCCGCCCGACCACCGCTTTTCCCCCGCCGCCGCGCGAGGACCCGCGACCGTCCGTGACATGCCCGCGTCCCGGTGCGGCTACTCTGGCGGGAAGGCAATCGCCGCCCGGTCCCGCGCCCGACGGGGGTCGACGCGGCCCGTGATCATCCGACGACGTGCGAGGTCTGGCGGCACCGTGTTCAACACCCTTTCCGACCGGCTCACCTCGGTCCTGCAGAACCTGCGGGGCAAGGGGCGGCTCTCCGACGCCGACATCGACGCCACCGCGCGGGAGATCCGGGTGGCGCTGCTGGAGGCCGACGTCGCGCTGCCCGTCGTGCGCGCCTTCATCGCGAAGGTGAAGGAGCGCGCCAAGGGCGCGGAGGTCTCCCAGGCGCTGAACCCGGCCCAGCAGGTCATCAAGATCGTCAACGAGGAGCTCGTCGCGATCCTCGGCGGCGAGACCCGCCGGATCAACCTGGCGAAGAACCCGCCCTCGGTGATCATGCTCGCGGGCCTCCAGGGCGCCGGTAAGACCACCCTGGCGGGCAAGCTCGCCAAGTGGCTGCGCGGCCAGGGCCACACCCCGCTGCTGGTCGCCTGCGACCTCCAGCGCCCCAACGCGGTCACCCAGCTCCAGGTCGTCGGCGAGCGCGCGGGCGTCTCGGTGTTCGCCCCCGAGCCGGGCAACGGCGTGGGGAACCCGGTCGACGTCGCCAAGCGCGGCGTCGAGGAGGCCAAGCGGGCGCAGCACGACATCGTCGTCGTCGACACCGCCGGTCGCCTCGGCGTCGACGAGGAGATGATGCGGCAGGCCGCGGACATCCGCGCCGCCGTGAACCCCGACGAGGTCCTGTTCGTCGTCGACGCCATGATCGGCCAGGACGCGGTCAACACCGCGACCGCCTTCAGCGAGGGCGTCGGCTTCACCGGCGTCGTGCTCACCAAGCTCGACGGCGACGCGCGGGGCGGCGCGGCGCTGAGCGTCCGCGAGGTCACCGGCCAGCCGATCCTGTTCGCCTCCAACGGGGAGAAGCTGGAGGACTTCGACGTCTTCCACCCCGACCGGATGGCCAGCCGCATCCTCGGCATGGGCGACGTGCTGACCCTCATCGAGCACGCCGAGCAGGCCTTCGACGCCGAGCGCGCCGAGGCCGCCGCCGTGAAGATGGGGTCCGGCCAGCTCACGCTGGAGGACTTCCTCGAGCAGATGCTCGCGATCCGCAAGATGGGCCCCATCGCGAACCTGCTGGGGATGCTGCCCGGCGCGGGTCAGATGAAGGACCAGCTCGCGATGCTGGACGAGAAGCACCTCGACCGCGTGCAGGCGATCATCCGGGGCATGACCCCCGCCGAGCGGGACGACCCGAAGATCATCAACGCCTCGCGGCGGCTGCGCATCGCCAACGGCTCCGGCGTGCGGGTCAGCGACGTCAACGACCTCGTGACCCGGTTCTTCGACGCCCGCAAGATGATGTCGCAGATGGCGGGCCGCTTCGGCCTGCCCGGCGCGGGCGGCAAGAACAACCGCAAGAACGCCAAGGGCAAGAAGGGCAAGAAGGGCAAGGGCGGGCGCGGCCCGACGCCGCCGAAGGTGCGCGGCGGCTTCCCCGGCATGTTCCCCGGTGGGATGCCCGGCGGGATGCCGGGAATGCCGGGGATGCCCCCCGGTCAGCTCCCGCCCGGCCTCGGCGGCGGCATGAACGAGCTGCCCCCCGGCGTCGACCCGACCAAGCTGAAGTTCGGCAAGTGAGCGGTCTGCACCTGCGCGGCGTCGTCCTCCCGGAGAGCGAGCCGCGCGACCTCTGGGTGGTCAACGGGCGCGTGCGGACCGCCCCGGTGCCCGGCGCGCGGACCGTCGTGGACGGCGGCTACCTCGTGCCGGGCCTGGTCGACGCGCACTGCCACGTCGGCCTCGGCCCGAGGGGCGCGGTCGAGCTGGACGAGGCGGTCGAGCAGGCCGTGGCCGACCGGGCCTCGGGCGCGCTGCTGCTGCGCGACGCCGGGTCCCCGGTGGACACCCGGCCGCTGCAGGAGCGGCTCGACCTGCCCAGGATCATCCGCGCGGGCAGGCACGTCGCCCGGCCCAAGCGGTACCTGCGGCACATCGGCGTCGAGGTCCAGGACCCGGCGGAGCTGCCCGCGATCGTCGCCGAGCAGGCGGCGGACGGGGACGGCTGGGTCAAGCTCGTCGGCGACTGGATCGACCGGGAGACCGGCGACCTCGCCCCGCTGTGGCCGGACGAGGTCCTCGCCGAGGCGATCGCCGTCGCCCACGAGGCCAAGGCGCGCGTCACCGCCCACGTGTTCGGCGAGGACGCCCTGCCTGGCCTGCTCGCCGCGGGGATCGACTGCGTCGAGCACGGCACCGGCCTGACCGACGAGACCATCGCGCTGATGGCCGCGCGCGGCACGGCCCTGGTGCCCACGCTGATCAACATCGAGACGTTCCCGGCGATCGCGGCGGGAGCGGACCGGTACCCGGCGTACCAGCGGCACATGCTCGCCCTGCACGCGCGCAACCGCGACACCGTCGGCAAGGCGATCGAGGCGGGCGTCCCGGTCTACGCGGGCACCGACGCGGGCGGCGGCATCGCGCACGGCCGCATCGCCGACGAGATCGCCGCGCTGCGGAACGCGGGCATGACCGCCGAGCGGGCCATCGGGGCCGCCTCGTGGGCCGCCCGCGAGTGGCTCGGCTTCCCGTCCCTCGTGGAGGGCGCGGCGGCCGACGTCGTCGTCTACCCGACCGACCCCAGGCAGGACCTGTCCGTCCTGCGGCACCCGAGCGTGGTCATGCTCCGGGGCCGCGTCCTCTGACCGGTCCCGGTCGCGCGAAATGGTGAAACCCGCCGCCCCGTCACCCGCCCACCGGGTGACGAGGGCTGAGGGCTCACCACACCCCGCGAACACCGTGCCGCGCAACCGTTCCAAGCGCGCACCGCAGGGGGTGGGGGAGGCGGCGGGCAGCTACCCGCTGCTCGGCCGCTGCGACAACCCCGTCGACGCGGCGCACGGCGCGGCGATCGGCTGGACCGCGTCCTGGGTGAACGACGTCGTGGACGCGCACTCCGCGACCACCCGGAGCGGCCAGCACTTCGAGGCCGGGCCCGACCCCGAGCGGATCACCGCGAGCTGGCTGCTCACCAGCGAGACCACCACCGCCGAGGTGTGGGAGTCCACCGTGGTCGGCCAGGACCTGTTCACCCGCGTCCGGCCCGACGCCGGGGACGTGGCGCGCCTGCTGCGGATGGGCGCCCGCTCCTCGCACCCGCTGCGCGCGCACATCCGCGCCTGACCCCTCGCAACCCGGTCCCCTCCGCACTAGTGCGCCCTGCGCCCCCGCGCGCTGCGGCCGTCAGGGTGATCTTGACCTGTCCGGTCGGGTCAGAGCGGTGTCGCCGCCGGTACGTTCGGACGGGTGCGGGACCCGAGCGCCGAGGCGTCGAACGGGGGCTTCCCGGCCTGCGGGACCGGCCAGGCGGCCTGCTCGCCGTGCCCGCGCCCCGCCTGCCCGCGCCCGAGCGCGATCGCGCGGGCGGTGTCCACGTCCCGACCGGGGGTACCCGCGGTCGTGCGCACCGAGCCGAGCCGGGACCCCGGCGCCCAGCGGACCGGCCCCACCGCGCCGCAGCCCCGCGCACCGCGCCTCCCCGCCCGAGCGCCGGCCCCCACCCCCGCGCGGGCCGCAGCGGGCGGCTCAGCCGGGCGGACCACCCGGTCCGGTGAACCCCGCCAGCCGCTCCGGACCGCCGCGCGATCGGGGAGCGCCCACCTGCCCCCGGCCCGCCCGCGCCCCACCACCGGACCGGCCCCGAGCGGGGGCGCCCGGCGCGCGCGAGCCCGCCCGACCGACGGCCGCCGCCGCCCGACCGGTCGCCGACTCCAACCAGCGGCCCGCGCGCCCGAGGCGCGCGAGCACGTCGTGACTAGGGTGATTGCCTGTGAACCCACCACCGGATGAGCGGCCGACAGGTCTCATCGCGAGCGTCCGGGCCGTGGGGTTCGCCCCGGAACCCGCGCCGACCGGACAGCGCTGGGGCTTCGGCGCGTTCCTCGTCGTGCAAGCGGTCTTCGTGCTCAGCGCGGTGTTCATCACCGCGGCGGGCCGCGAGTTCGGGGTGGACCCCGTCACCTTCGTGCTCGTCGGGGCGATGACGCCGACCCTGCTCGCCGCCGCCACCGCCGTCCTGATCACCAAGCTGCGCGGCAACGGCCCGTTCGTCGACCTGAGGCTGGAGTGGAACTGGGCGGACGTGAAGGTCGGCCTCAAGCTCGGCCTGCTCGGCCTGGTGCTGACCTACGTGGCCGCGCTCACCTGGTCCCGCCTGGTCGGCGACCAGAACGCCACCTCGGCCATCGGCGAGCTGGTCGACGGCGCGGCGCTGCCGCTGTCCGCCGCCATCGCCATGTTCTGCTACGTGTGCTTCATCGGCCCGGTCTGCGAGGAGCTGATCTACCGGGGCCTGCTGTGGGGCGCGATCGAGCGGCAGGGCTGGAGCCGCTGGGCGGCGTTCACGCTCAGCACCGCGATCTTCGCCGCCAGCCACCTGGAACCGATCCGCACCGTGCTGCTGATCGTCATCTCGCTGCCCATCGGCATCGCCCGGCTGATCACCCGCAGGCTCACCGCCAGCGTGGTGGCCCACGTGGTCAACAACTTCCTGCCCGGACTGACCATGCTGCTGATCGCGCTGGGGGTGATGCCCGCGTGAGCCTCGACTTGAACAGCGACCTCGGCGAGGGCTTCGGCATCTGGCGCTTGGGCGACGACGAGGCCCTGCTCGACGTCGTGACCAGCGCGAACGTCGCCTGCGGCTTCCACGCGGGGGACCCGACGATCATGCGCCGGGCGTGCGAGCTGGCCGCCGGGCGCGGGGTGGCGGTGGGCGCCCAGGTGTCCTACCGGGACCTCGCGGGCTTCGGGCGGCGGTTCATCGACGTCGACCCGGTCGAGCTGGCCGACGGCGTGCTCTACCAGATCGGGGCGCTCCAGGCGTGCGCGCGGGCGGCGGGCACGGACGTGGTGTACGTCAAGCCGCACGGCGCGCTCTACAACGCCACCGTCCACCACGACGAGCAGGCGCGGGCCGTGGTGGCGGGCGTCCGGGCGTTCGGCGACCTGCCCGTGCTGGGCCTGCCCGGCTCCCGGCTGCTGCGCCACGCCGAGGCCGCCGGGCTGCGGCCGGTGCGCGAGGCGTTCGCCGACCGGGGGTACACCCCGGAGGGCGCGCTCGTGCCGCGCTCGCGCCCTGACGCGCTCCTGACCGGCGCCGACGCGGTCGTGGAGCGGGCCGTCCGGCTCGCGACGGCGGGCGAGATCGTGGCCGTCGACGGGACCGTCCTGGCCGCCGAGGTGGACTCGTTGTGCCTGCACGGGGACACGCCGGGGGCCGTCGAGCACGCCCGCGCGGTGCGGGCCGCGCTCACCCGAGCGGGTGTGGAACCGGGCCGATTCGTCCCCCGGTAGCGGGGTCTGGCAGAATTGAAGGCTGTTCGCCGAGGCCGGTCCCTCTCACCGTGCCGTGGCGCGCCCAGACAGTTTGGGTTCTCCCCGCCCGTGCCCCACTCGGGTGGAGGACGCCCGCACATGCACGAGAGAACCCGAGGAGCACCGGAACCCGTGGCCGTCAAGATCAAGTTGCAGCGCCTTGGCAAGATCCGCCAGCCGTACTACCGCGTGGTCGTCGCCGACGCTCGCACCCGCCGCAACGGCAAGGCCATCGAGACCATCGGCAAGTACCACCCCAAGGAAGAGCCCTCGTTCATCGAGATCGACACCGAGCGGGCGCAGTACTGGCTGGGCGTCGGCGCCCAGCCGACCGAGTCGGTCCAGCGCCTGCTGGAGATCACCGGCGACTGGCAGAAGTTCAAGGGCCTGCCGGGCGCCGAGGGCACGCTGAAGGTCAAGGAGGCCAAGACCAGCAAGGCGGACCTGTTCGCCGCCGCGCTGGCCGCCGCCGGCTCCGAGCCGACGACCGAGGCCACCACGCCGAAGAAGAAGGCCGCCAAGAAGGCTGACGCCGAGGCCGCCGAGGCTCCCGCCAAGGACGAGGCGTGAGCTTGTTGGCTGACGCCCTCGAACACCTCGTTCGGGGCATCGTCGACCACCCGGACGAGGTCCGGGTGAACCTGGTCACGACCCGGCGGGGTCGCACGCTCGAGGTCCACGTCCACCCGGACGACCTCGGCAAGGTGATCGGCCGCTCCGGCCGCACCGCGACCGCGCTGCGGACCGTGATGGCGGGCATCGGCGGTCGTGGCGTGCGCGTCGACGTGGTCGACACCGACCGCTAGGCGCGCATGGACGTCGTCGTCGGCCGCGTGGCCAAGGCGCACGGCATCCGCGGCGAGCTCGCCGTGGACGTGCGCACCGACTCGCCGGAAGCGCGCTTCGCCCTGGGCTCCGTCCTGGCCGCGAAGCTGCGCGACGGCACGTCCCGCGACCTCACCGTCGCAGCCGCCCGGTACCACTCCGGGCGGCTGCTGGTGCGGTTCGAGGAAGTCCTCACGAGGGACGTCGCGGAACTCCTGCGGGGCACCCTGCTGCTGGGCAGCACGGACGCCCTGCCCCCCACCGACGACCCGGACGAGTTCTACGACCACCAGCTGGAGGGCCTCGCGGCCGAGCTGGCGGACGGGACCCGGATCGGGACCGTCAAGGAGATCGTGCACGGCCCCGGCGGTGAGCTGCTGGTCCTCGTCCGCGAGGACGGCTCCGAGGCGCTGGTGCCGTTCGTGAAGCAGATCGTGCCCACCGTGGACGTGGCCGGTGGCCGCGTCGTCGTCGACCCGCCAGAGGGCCTGCTCGATGCGGATTGACGTCGTCACGATCTTCCCCGAGTACCTCGACCCGCTGCGCCAGGCGCTGCTCGGCAAGGCCGTCGACAAGGGCCTGATCAGCGTCGGCGTCCACGACCTGCGGAACTGGACGCACGACGTGCACAAGGCCGTCGACGACAGCCCGTACGGCGGCGGCCCCGGCATGGTCATGAAGCCCCAGGTCTGGGGCGACGCCCTGGACGAGGTGTGCGCGGGCGAGCAGCCGCCGCGCCTGGTCGTGCCCACCCCGGCGGGCAGGCCGTTCACCCAGGAGCTCGCGCACGAGCTGGCCGCCGAGCCCCGCCTGGTGTTCGCCTGCGGTCGCTACGAGGGCATCGACCAGCGCGTGGTGGACGACGCCTCGCGCCGGATGCGGGTGGACGAGGTGTCCATCGGCGACTACGTGCTCGTCGGCGGCGAGGTGGCCGTGCTCGTCATGGTGGAGGCCGTCGTGCGGCTGCTGCCCGGCGTGCTCGGCAACGCGCTCTCCGCCCAGCAGGACTCGTTCTCGGACGGCCTGCTGGAGGGCCCCAGCTACACCCGGCCCGAGGTGTGGCGCGACCTGGCGGTGCCGGACGTGCTGCGCTCGGGCAACCACCGGGCCATCGACCGCTGGCGCAGGGACCAGGCGCTCCAGCGCACCCGCGACCGGCGTCCCGACCTGCTGGACGCCCTGCCCGACGGCGCGCTCGACAAGCACGATCGGGCGTTCCTGGACGGCTCCCGGTAGGGCCGATTTCACCCTGCCGCGCCGCGTCTGGCACACTGGACAGGTTGCTGCACCCGGATCATCTCTTTCGGCGTGCGCCGCAAGCCCGCCCCCGCGCGTGTGAAACCTCTGCAATGGGACGCGAACCGGGGGAGTTACTGCATTACACGTGAGGACGAGGACGGACCACCGATGAACACCCTGGACGCTCTTGACGCCCAGTCGCTGCGCTCCGACATCCCGAGCTTCCGGCCGGGCGACACGCTGAAGGTCCACGTCCGCGTCATCGAGGGCTCCCGCGAGCGGGTCCAGGTGTTCCAGGGCGTCGTCATCCGCCGCCACGGCGGTGGCGTGCGCGAGACCTTCACCGTCCGCAAGGTCTCCTTCGGCGTCGGCGTCGAGCGCACCTTCCCGGTGCACTCCCCGAACATCTCGGAGATCGAGGTCGCCATCCGCGGCGACGTGCGCCGCGCGAAGCTCTACTACCTCCGCGACCTGCGCGGCAAGGCCGCCAAGATCAAGGAGAAGCGCGACGCGAAGCCGGGCGCCTGAGCCCTTCCCGGCCTCCTGACGCGGTGCTCACGCACGGTGGGTAATGTCTCACCGTGTGACAGACGCCGTGCGGCCCTCATCGGGCGAAGGTGACCAGGATCGTCCCCCCGTGGCCGGGTCCGAGCAGGACCCGGTCACGGACGGTGGCGGCGCCGAGGAGAAGAAGAAGCAGCCGCTCTGGCGCGAGCTGCTGATCCTGGCGGGCACCGCGCTGGTGCTCACCGTCCTCATCCAGACCTTCCTCGCGCGGGTGTACGTCATCCCCTCGCAGTCGATGGAGCAGACCCTGCACGGGTGCACCGGCTGCCAGAACGACCGCGTGCTCGTGGACAAGCTGACGTACAAGTTCAGCGACATCGAGCCCGGCGAGGTCGTCGTCTTCCGCGGTCCCCCGTCGTGGGGCCAGAACGACTTCTCCTCCAGCCGCTCCGACAACCCCGTCGTGAGCAGCCTCCAGTCGGTCGCCTCCCTGATCGGCCTCGCGCCGCCCGACGAGCGCGACTTCGTCAAGCGCGTCATCGCCACCGGCGGCCAGACCGTCGAGTGCTGCGACGACCAGCACCGGCTACTGGTGGACGGCAAGCCGCTGGACGAGCCCTACATCTACTGGCAGCCCGGCACGTCCCCCGAGGACCACGAGCCGTTCGCGCCGGTCACCGTGCCCGAGGGCAGCCTGTGGGTGATGGGCGACAACCGCACCAACTCCACCGACTCCCGCAAGCAGGGCGGCGGCGGCGTCAACGGCGCGGTCCCCGAGTCCGAGGTGATCGGCAAGGCGCGCGTCATCGTGCTGCCCCCCTCGCGCTGGCAGGGCATCGGCGACCACAACCCGCAGGCGCAGGCCATCGGCGCGCCCGCCTGGCAGAGCGGCCTCCCGGCGGGGGCGGGCCTCGCGGCGGCCTTCCCGGTCCTGCTCCTCGGCAGGCGGCTGCGCGCCAGGCTGACCAAGGTCACACAGGGGAAGTCGGTAACCTGACTCGGTGTTCTACGTCGGACGTCACCGGCGGCCCTCCGGAGAGGATCCCGAGGAACCGGTCGACGAGGAGGCCGTCCAGCGCTGGCGCGAGCGCGCCCGCAAGGGGCGCAAGGGCGCCTTCTGGAAGGAGCTGCCCGTCCTCGTCCTCGTGGCGGTCGGGCTGGCGTTCCTGATCCAGTCGTTCCTCGCCAGGGTCTACATGATCCCGTCCGAGTCGATGGAGCAGACCCTCCACGGGTGCGCGGGCTGCTACGGCGACCGCGTGCTCGTGGACAAGCTGACCTACCGGTTCACCGACGTCTCGCCCGGTGACGTGATCGTCTTCCACGGGCCGGACTCCTGGGTCAACCAGGAGTTCCACCCGCCGCAGGACACCGGCGGCCTCGCCGGGGTGGTGGCCTCGCTCGGCCAGCTGATCGGGCTGCCCTCACCGAACGAGGAGGACTTCGTCAAGCGGGTCGTCGCCGTCGGCGGGCAGAGCGTGGAGTGCTGCGACGAGCGGAACCGGGTCAAGGTGGACGGCAAGCCGCTGGACGAGCCGTACGTCTACTGGGAGCCGGGGCGCAGCACCGTCCAGGAGTCGTTCCCGAAGCTGGACGTGCCACCCGGCTACCTGTTCGTGCTCGGCGACAACCGGAACGACTCGTGCGACTCGCGCTGCCAGGGCGACGGGCGCGAGGGCGGGCTGGTGCCGGTGACCGACGTGGTCGGCAAGGCGCGGCTGGTGGTGCTGCCGCCGTCGCGGTGGAAGTCCATCGACGACCACGACCCGCAGGCCGCCGCGATCGGCGCGCCCGCCTGGCAGGACGCGGCGCCGCTCGGCGTCGGGGCCGCCGCCGCGTGGCCGGTGCTGCTGCTGGGCAGGCGCGTGCGCGGGAGGTTCCGGCGGGGTGGGCTGGGATAGGGTCGGCTGGTGATCCGCAAGCCAGTGCGCGCCCAGGTCCGGTCGACCTCGGGCACCTGGGCGTTCCAGGCCGCGCTCGACCGGCGCGGGCTCGGCCCCGTCGCCGGGGTCGACGAGGCCGGTCGGGGCGCGTGCGCGGGGCCGCTCGTGGTGGCGGCGGCCGTGCTGCGGACCGGGGACGCGGCCAGGTTCGCGGGGCTCACCGACTCGAAGCTGCTGACCGCCGCCGCGCGCGACCGGATGCACGACCTCGTGCTGGAGCGGGCACTGGACCACGCGGTGGTGGTGGTGCCCGCCGACGAGGTGGACGCGATCGGCGTGCACGTGGCGAACGTCGAGGGGATGCGCCGGGCGGTGGCCCGGCTGGGCACGCACCCCGGCTACGTGCTGACCGACGGGTTCCCGGTGCCGGGGCTGACCGCGCCGAACGCGCCGCTGGTCAAGGGCGACCGGGTGGCCGCCTGCGTGGCCGCGGCGTCCGTGCTGGCGAAGGTCACCAGGGACCGGATCATGGCCGAGCTGCACGAGGAGCTGCCGGTCTACGGCTTCGACGTGCACAAGGGGTACGGCACCGCGGCGCACACCGCGGCGCTGCTGGAACACGGGCCGAGTGGGCAGCACCGCTGGTCGTATGCGAACGTGGCGGCTGCGGCGGCCAGGCTCGGCCTGGAACCACCACCGCACCGGGTGGCGCGCGGCGTCCCCACCGCAGGCGTGGTCCAGAATGGAGGACCCCCGCAGACCGGCGGTGGCAGGCCCGCGACGAGGAGGGGCGCGGATCGATGAACACCCGCGCGGAGGCGTGATGAGTGCAGAGGATCTCGAGAAGTACGAGACCGAGATGGAGCTGTCGCTGTACAAGGAGTACCGCGACATCGTCAACCAGTTCTCGTTCGTCGTGGAGACCGAGCGGCGGTTCTACCTGGCCAACACGGTGGACGTGCAGGTCCGCAACGCGGACGGCGAGGTCTACTTCGAGGTGCGGATGTCCGACGCCTGGGTCTGGGACATGTACCGGCCCGCCCGGTTCGTCAAGAACGTTCGGGTGATCACGTTCAAGGACGTGAACGTGGAGGAGTTGGACAAGCCGGAGCTGAGGCTGCCGGACAGCGGGCCGTTCAACACCTGATCCAGCGCGCGTCGACCGGTCGTCCGGCCGGCCGGTCGCGGTCTCGGTCTCGGCCTCGGTCTCGGGAAGGGGCTCTCCTGCGGGAGGGCCCCTTCCGGTGTTTCCGGGGTCTTCCACGCTCTCCGGCTCCTCCGGGGCTCCACCCCCTCTAGCAGGTTCCGCCGAGTTCCTCCCCGCTCTCTCCACAGCCCGAGGACTTCTCCACAGCCCGCGCTCTCCCCGTCGCCACCCGCTCTCCCGCGGGCGCACAGTCGATCCCGAAGCAGCTTTCCCCTTCTCCTTCGGAGGTCGTCGTGACCGCTTCCCACGTGCTCGGCAGGCTCGGCGAGAGCGTCGCGTGCCGCTACCTGGAGCGCCAGGGCCTGGTGGTGCTGGCCCGGAACTGGCGCTGCGCCTCGGGCGAGCTGGACGTGGTCGCCACGGACGGCGTGCGGCTCGTGGTGTGCGAGGTGAAGTGCCGCTCGGGGTCCGGCCGGGGCGATCCCCTGGAGGCGGCGACGCCCGAGCAGCTCGACCGGGTGCGCCGGACCGCGTACCGGTGGCGCCGCGAGCACCGGCTGTCCGGGGTGGGGGTGCGCGTCGACCTGGTGGGCCTGGAGTGGCCCCCAGGAGGCCCGGTGCGGCTGCGGCACGTCAGGGGCGTGTGATGGCGCTGGCGAGGGCGTGGTCGGTGGCGCTGCGCGGTGTGGAGGGCGTGCCCGTCGAGATCGAGGCCGACGTGGGCGCGGGGTCGGTCGGCACCCAGTTGCTCGGCCTGCCCGACGCGGCGCTGCACGAGTCCAAGGACCGGGTGCGCGCGGCCGTGCGCAACAGCGGCCAGCAGTGGCCCGCGCACCGCGTCACCCTGGGCCTGTCCCCGGCGTCGATGCCGAAGGGCGGCACCGGTTACGACGTGGCGCTGGCGTGCGCCGTGCTGGCGGCGGCGCAGGTGGTCCCGCCGGACCGCCTGGAGGGCGTGGCCCTGCTGGGCGAGCTGGCCTTGGACGGCCGGGTCCGCCCGGTGCGGGGCGTGCTGCCCGCTCTGGTGGCGGCCCGCTCGGCGGGTCTGAGGCGGGCTGTGGTGCCCCTGTCCGCCCTCCCCGAGGCGTCCCTGGTGACCGACCTGGACTGCCTGGGCGCTGGTTCCCTCCGCGACGTGATCACCTGGCTGTCCGGCGACGACACCGCGCTGGCGCCACCGGGCCCGCCCACCTGGTCCGACGCCGCGCAGGGCCCGGACCTGGCCGACGTGGTGGGCCAACCGGAGGCGAGGTGGGCCCTGGAGGTGGCCGCGGCGGGCGGCCACCACCTGCTCCTGACCGGCCCGCCGGGCACCGGGAAGACGATGCTGGCCAGACGCCTGGTGACCCTGCTGCCGCCGCTGTCGGTGGAGGAGGCGCTGAGCGTCACGGCGGTCCACTCCGTGGCGGGCCTGCTCACCGAGGAGACCCCGCTGGTGACCACCCCGCCCTTCGTCGCCCCGCACCACTCCACCTCCATCTCGGCCCTGGTGGGCGGTGGTTCCGGCCTGGCGAAACCGGGCGCGGTCAGCCGAGCCCACCGCGGCGTGCTGTTCCTGGACGAGGCGTGCGAGTTCGGCGCCGCCAAGCTCGACTCCCTGCGCACCGCCCTGGAGGAGGGCGAGGTCCGCGTGGCGAGGAGCGACGGCGTGGTCCGCTACCCGGCGGGCTTCCAACTGGTCCTGGCGACGAACCCCTGCCCCTGCGCCCCCGCGAGGGACCTCGACTGCACCTGCCCGTCGGCGGTGCGCCGCAGGTACCAGTCCAAGCTCTCGGGCCCACTGCTGGACCGGGTGGACCTGCGCGTCCCCATGCGCCCCCTGACCGAGGCCACGATCGCCGCCCAGCCCGCCCCACCGGAGTCAACGGCGGCAGTCCGCTCAAGGGTGGCGGAGGCGAGGGCGAGAGCCGTCCACCGCTGGTCGGAGCACGGCTGGCAGTCAAACGCCCAAGTCCCCGGCCCGGTCCTCAGACGCGACCACCCCCTACCCGAAACGACGACCCACGCCCTCCAACTGGCCCTGTCGAGGGGCGCCCTGACCGGAAGAGGCGCGGACCGCTGCCTACGAGTGGCCTGGACCCTCGCAGACCTGGACGGCGCCCCCGAACCGACGAGAGCGCACGTGGCAACAGCCCTGGAATTCCGAGAACGCACCCAACCCTGGTGACCCGCTGACCCGAAGAAGGCCGACATGTCCCAAAACCCCCACCTCGAAGCCGCGAAGCAAGCCCTTTCCCGCCTCCTGACATCCCCCAATCCCCATCTCAACCCCGCCGAAGGCAAGCGCTCTCCCACCACCTCTCCCACTTCTCCACCCCCCACCCCACCCACCACCCTCATTCCGCCCACCGCCCCCACCCTGCCCATTACCCCCACCCCATCCACCACCTCCACCCCAACCGCGACCTCCACCCCAACCGCCATTCCTGCTCCCATTCCCGCCCCCACCCCGGTTCCCGCGCCCATCCCTGTCGCCACCTCCGCTCCCATCGCCGCCTCCGCTCCCATCGCTGGTTCCGCCGCTAACCCCGCCCCCGCTTTCGAGCCCTGCTCCGCCGCCAGCCCTGCACCCGACGCCACTCCCGCCCCCGCCCCCACCCCCACGTCGGCCTCGGTCTCAGCCCGAGCGCCTGCCTCTCCCTCCGCCTCAGCCCGAGCGCCCGTGCCCACTCACCCGGCCCGGCCCATTCACCCGGCCCAGCCCGCTCACCCGGCCCAGCCCGCTCACCCGGCCCCTCACTCCGTCCAGCCCCCTCACCCCGCCCAGCCCGCTCACCCCAACCTGAACGCGATTCAGGTCGCCAACCTGGACCCGGTTCGGCTCGCCCGCGCCTACCTGTCCCGTGTCGCCGAGCCGCCCGCGTTCGCGCTCTCCGCGTTCGTCGCCGAGGTCGGTCCCGTCGAGGCGGCGCGGCTGGTGCAGGTCGGGGACGTTCCGGTGGCCGTCGCCGGTGAGACCGAGGCCCGGCGTCACGAGTGCCGGGCCGAGGAGGACCTGCGCCTGGTCGCAGGCATCGGTGGTCGCCTGGTGGTGCCCGAGGACGACGAGTGGCCCTCCTGGCCCTTCACCGCACTGGCCAACGCCGCGCGGCACGGGTTGCGCTGCGGGCTTGAGCCGCTCGCGCTCTGGGTGCGCGGGGACGCCCCGCTCGGCGCGCTGGTCGAGCGGGCGGTCGCGGTGGTGGGGAGTCGGGCGGCCAGCGGGTACGGGCTGCACGTCGCGGCCGAGTTCGGGGCCGGCCTCGCGCGGGCCGGGGTGACGGTGGTGTCCGGGGCGGCGTACGGGATCGACGGGGCCGCGCACCGCGGTGCGCTCGGCGCGGGTGGGGCGACGATCGCCGTGCTCGCCTGCGGCGTCGACCGGGCGTACCCCGCCGGGCACGCGGCCCTGCTGGGGCGGATCTCCGCCCAGGGGCTCGTGGTCAGCGAGTACCCGCCCGAGCGCGGGCCCGCCAAGCACCGGTTCCTGACCCGGAACCGGATCATCGCCGCCCTCGGCGACGGCACGGTCGTGGTCGAGGCCGGGAGGCGCAGCGGGGCGAAGAACACCGCGGCCACGACCGCCGCGCTCGGTCGGGTGCTGATGGCCGTGCCGGGCCCGGTCACCTCGCACAGCTCGCTCGGGTGCCACGAGCTGCTGCGGTCGGGCGAGGCCGTGCCGGTGACCAGCGCGGCGGAGGTGGTCGAGTCCGCGGGGCGGTTCGGGGCCGACCTGGTCGTGGCCACCCGCCGGTCCGACGACGGCGAGCCCAGGGGTGAGGCGCTGCGGGTGCACGAGGCGCTCAGCCCCACCGTCGAGCTGACGGCCGACGCGGTCGCCGTCGAGTCCGGGGTCGAACCGGCGCACGTGCGGGCGCTGCTGCCGCAGATGGAGCTGGTGGGGCTCGCGAGTCGGGGTCACCGGGGTTGGAAGCGCTCCCAGCCAGGAACCGGGTGTGGCGATGCTTGACCGGGGGCGCGTGGTGCCCCAGCGTCAGAGGGCGTGTCCCCGCCTCCGCACCGCCGTCCGCGCCGCGTCGACCTCGTCCGGCTCCGCCGCGAGCTGCCGTCCGACGTCGCCACTGCGCTCGACGCCTACGAGCGCCACCTGTCGCTGGAGCGCGGCCTGTCCCCGCACACCGTCCGCGCCTACCTCGGCGACGCGGTCGCGCTGCTCGTCCACCTCGCCGCCGGGACGCCGGGGGACGCGGTGGTCGAGTCGGTGGACCTGCTCGGCCTGCGCTCGTGGCTGGCCGCCCAGCACGCCGAGGGGGCGAGCCGGACGACCATGGCGAGGCGCGCCGCGTCGGCCAGGGCGCTCACCGCGTGGGCCGCCCGCACGGGTCTGCTGGCGGAGGACCCCGGTCCCCGGCTGAACGCCCCGCGCCCCCACCGGACCCTGCCGGTGGTGGTCCGCCCGGACCAGGCCGGGGCGGCGCTGGAGGCCGCCGCGGCGGGCGCGGACCAGCACGATCCGGTTGCGCTCCGTGACCGGGCCGTGGTGGAGTTGCTGTACGCGTCAGGGGTCCGGGTAGCTGAGTTGTGCGGGCTCGACCTCGACGACGTGGACTACTCCCAAAGGGTGATTCGAGTTCTGGGCAAAGGCAGTCGCGAGCGCACTGTTCCCTTCGGCCTCCCGGCCGAACGGGCAGTTCGTCAATGGGCGGACCTGGGAAGATCCGCCCTGGTCACGGAGCGTTCGCATCGGGCCCTGTTCCTCGGCGCCCGAGGCGGGAGGCTCGACCCGCGTACCGCCAGGAGGGTTGTCCACGATGTCATGGGTGCGGTCCCCGGCTCGGCTGACGTCGGCCCGCACGGCCTGCGCCACTCCGCGGCCACGCACCTGCTGGAAGGGGGAGCCGATCTGCGCACCGTCCAAGAGCTCCTTGGTCACGCTACGCTCGCAACGACTCAGCTCTACACACACGTCACCGTCGAACGGCTGAAGGCAATCCATGATCGAACCCACCCCCGCTCCTGACACCGCAGGGGGCCGATCGCGGACCGCCACCGTGGCCACACCCCCAGCCCAGCACCTCCAGAAGAACGGCCACAACCACCCGGCCCCGCCCCAGGCCCAGCCCCTGCCCCAGCCCTCGCAGTGCCCCCAGGCCAGGACGTCCACCCAGGACCAGCGCACCCAGGACCAGCAGCCCACCCCCAAGCAGTCCGCCGCGCAGCAGCCCGTCGCGCAGCCGTCTGCCGCACAGCCGCCGACGCGCCACTCGGCGATGCCCCAGCCTGCGCCGCCAACCCCCAGGCACCAGCAGGAAAGCCGGGATGTGCAGGACGGTCGGGACGCGCAGGGCGGTCGGGATGAGCCGGGGAGCCTGGGCGCGCAGGACCGCCCAGGGCTTCCGGAACAGCAGAAGGACGAGCCTGAGCAGCGGCAGGACGCGCCTGGCCAGTGGCAGGACGCGCCTGACCGGCAGCCCGGCGAGCAAGACCGGCAGCCCGGCGAGCAAGACCGGCAGCCCGGCGAGCAAGACCGGCAGCCCGGCGAGCAAGACCGGCAGCCCGGCGAGCAAGACCGGCAGTCGGGTGGACAGGAGCGGGCTGGCCAGCAGCAAGAGCGGCAGGGGGGTGAGTCGCAGGGGGTTGGGTCGCCGGGAAGCGCGCCTTCCGGAGCGGGGGATTCCGCTGCTGGGGCGTCCGCTGCCGGGACGTCCAGTGACGGGGTGTCCAGCGGCGAGGTGCCCAGTGGCGTGGCTGTGGGCGGGAGTGGTGAGAAGCGGGTTGGGCGGCCTGCTCACGCCGCTGCCGAGTCCCGGACCGCTGATGACGTTGAAGCCGGGATCATCGCGCTGTGGCACACCTACGGGCAGTCGCGTGAGCAGGGGCTGCGGGATCGGTTGGTGCTGCACTACGCGCCGCTGGTCAAGTACGTCGCCGGGCGGGTCGGGACCGGGTTGCCCGCGCACGTCGACGTCGCCGATCTGATCCAGTCCGGGATCTTCGGGCTGGTCGACGCCATAGAGAAGTTCGAGCCCGAGCGCGGCTTGAAGTTCGAGACCTACGCCATGCAGCGCATTCGTGGCGCGATCCTGGACGACCTCAGATCGCAGGACTGGGTTCCCCGTTCTGTTCGCAGCAGGGCTCGGGACGTCGAGCGGGCGCTCGAGCGGCTCGGTGGGCGGTTGCAGCGGACGCCCACCGATCGGGAGCTGGCCGCTGAGCTGAAGATCGGGCTCGGGGAGCTGCGGGAGCTGTACGCGCAGTTCCAGCTGACCAGCGTCGTCGCGCTGGACGAGCTGATCGCCGCAGGTCGGGCCGCCGGGAGCGCGGGGTCCTCGCTGGCGGAGTCGTTGCCCGACGAAGGCGCCGAGGACCCGGTCGCCTCGCTGGTCGACCAGGACAGCCGCAGGCAGCTCGCCGACGCCATCGCGCAGCTGGCCGAGCGGGACCGGGTCGTGGTCACGCTGTACTACTTCGAGAACCTCACGCTGGCCGAGATCGGCAAGGTCCTCGGGGTCACCGAGTCCCGTGTCTGCCAGCTGCACACCAGGGCCGTTCTCCGGCTCCGCACCAAGATCAACGAGCAGCTCGAAACCTGATCCAGCGCCACGAGCTCCGACCCTGCCCCAGCGCCACCTGACCCAGTTCCACCTGATTCAGCCCCACGAGCTCCAACCCTGGCCCCGCGTCGCGGTGGGGACCGGCGTCGGTGGTGGTGTTGATGCTGGTAGCGGGTGTGGGAGCCGGGTGTGGGTGTCCGGCCTGGAAGTCGGGCCTGGAAGTCGGGGTCGAGGGTGGAGTCGAGTTCGGAGCCGGGGCAGGGATCGACCTGCCGAACCCGGTTCCGCGTCCGCACCTGTGGTGTGTTCACGTCGGTATTCGCGGTTGTGCCACCGCGGTTGCACTAGCGCTTGTCGCGCGTCACCTCCTGGCCTTTGTCGGCTTCTTCAGCCGTGTCTGCGGTGTGGGTCGGTTGTGGGTCTGGTGAGTGGTCACTTGTGAACTTGGTGCCTGAATGTCCCGATCCTCGACCGATTTGGTGACCCGTGGCGGGGAATTGGTGTCGGGGTGTTCCGGTAGGGAGGGAAACCGGGGCTGGAATGTGGGGTGTCTTGGAATACGCGGCTCTGTTGTTGCGGGAGTCCGTAGTCAGTTCGGTTGGGCTTGCGGACTGGTTGCAACGGGCGCGCGTGCGGAATGCGGTGGGTGGGTGTGCGGGTGGCAAAAGGGTCGGGTCGCGGGAAAACGACATTTGATCTTGGCGGGGTGGGTGACGGGGAGTGAGCGGAGGGGTGGGGCGGGCGGGGGGAGGGGTGGGACGGGAGCAGGCGGGGGTGTGGTGGGCGGAGGAGGGACAGGGGGTTCGCGTAGGCGCGGGTGGGGGAGTTGGTGGGGCGGAAGGCCGCCCAGTGGAGGCAGGCCGGGGTTGGGCAGCCGGGGTGGGCGGGGAGCAGGGTGCCCAAAGGGGTTCCTGCGGTGACGCGGTCGCCTTTGCGGACGGTGGGGGCGACCGGTTCGTAGGTGGTTCTGGTGCCGTCCTCGTGGTGGATGGAGATCACCGGGCGGGTGGCCACCTGGGCGGCGTGGATCACGGTGCCCTTGGCGGATGCCATGACCTTCGCGCCTGGAGGGGCGGAGAGGTCGACGCCCCTGTGGCCGCTGGCGTACGGGGTCGGGGGCGGGTGGAACGGGCGGACCACCTGGGGGATGGGGGACAGGGGCCAGATGTGGCGTTCGCGCTTGGGGGATGACGTGGGCCGTAGTGGTCCCGGCGGCGTCAGCCCTGGCGGCAGCAGCCCCGTTGGTGGCAACGGCGGCAGCGGGCCCGATGCCGGCGGCATCGGTGATGGGGCAGGCAGCGGGCCCGATGTTGGCGCCATCGGTGATGAGGCAGGCGGCAGCCGTGCAGGCGGCCGTGCCAGTGGCAACGCCAACGGCAACGCGGGCGGCGGCCCTGCCGGTGGCGACACGGCTGGCGATGGCGCGGGCGGTGACAACGCCGGTGGCAGTGCGAGTTGCGGCAGCGGGGGTGGCGACAACGCCGGTGGCAGTGCGAGTTGCGGCAGTGCGGGCAGTGACAGCGCCGGTGGCAGCGCGGGCAGTGACAACGCGGGTGGCGAGGGCGGCAGCGCCAGGGTGGGCAGGAGCAGGAGCAGGGTGGTGATGGTGGTGAGGGGCATGGGGCAAGCGTTGCGCCGGGGGTGTGCTGGTGACCAGGGGTGATCCGGCGGCTGTGGAGAACTCCGGGGGCTGTGGAGAACCTGCGGGGTCGGTTCGTTGTTCCGGAGTGCTCGGGCGTACACTTCTGCCGCGGCCCGTCTGAGCACGGGACGACTTCGCGTGCTACCGCTGATCCGATCCCCAAGTCGAGTCGCGGTGTCCGGCGGTCCCGTTCTGCTTCGTCAGCACGGGTCCGGGCGCCGGCGGGAGCACCAGGGCGGCGCGCCATCCACGGTGTGCCGCGACAACCGGACCGCGCGCCCCCGGGGGGCGCGCCCAGATGAAGAGGTGCGAACCGGTCATGGCCGTCGTCACCATGAAGCAGCTGCTCGACAGCGGCGTTCACTTCGGGCACCAGACCCGGCGCTGGAACCCGAAGATGAAGCGCTACATCTTCACCGAGCGCAACGGCATCTACATCATCGACCTGATGCAGACGCTGACCTACATCGACCGGGCGTTCGAGTTCGTCCGCGAGACGGTCGCGCACGGCGGGTCGATCCTGTTCATCGGCACCAAGAAGCAGGCGCAGGAGGCCATCGCCAACGAGGCGCTCCGCGTCGGCATGCCCTTCGTGAACCAGCGCTGGCTGGGCGGCATGCTCACCAACTTCTCCACGGTGCACAAGCGCCTCCAGCGGCTCAAGGAGCTGGAGTCGATGGAGCAGACCGGCGGTTTCCAGGGTTTCACCAAGAAGGAAATCCTGATGATGAACCGCGAGAAGGACAAGCTGGAGCGCACGCTCGGCGGTATCCGCGACATGTCCAAGGTGCCCAGCGCCGTCTGGATCGTGGACACCAAGAAGGAGCACATCGCGGTCGGTGAGGCTCGCAAGCTGAACATCCCGATCGTCGCGATCCTCGACACCAACTGCGACCCGGACGAGGTCGACTACCCGATTCCGGGCAACGACGACGCGATCCGCTCGGCCGCGCTGCTGACCAAGGTCGTGGCCGAGGCCGCCGCCGCCGGTCTCATGTCGCGCTCCGGCGTCCGCACCGGCAACGCCGGTGGCGCGGAGAAGCCCGAGCCGGGCACCGACGAGCCGCTGGCCGAGTGGGAGCAGGAGCTGCTGGTCAACGCGGAGGCCCCGGCCGCCGCCGAGACCCCCGCCGCCGACGCCCCCGCCGAGGCCCCCGCCGCCGCCGAGGCGCCCGCCGAGGGCACCGAGGCCGTCCAGTCCTGACCCGTCGCGACGCCGCGCCCACCTCACCCGGTGGGCGCGGCGCGTGCGCAAAGCCCCCGCAGAAGGAACGGAAATCGCACGATGGCGAACTACACCGCCGCTGACGTGAAGCGCCTCCGCGAGCTGACCGCCGCAGGCATGATGGACTGCAAGAAGGCACTCGAAGAGACCGACGGCGACTTCGACAAGGCCATCGAGATCCTGCGCATCAAGGGCGCCAAGGACGTGGCCAAGCGCGCCGAGCGCACCACGGCCAACGGCCTGGTCGCGGCCGAGGGCGGCGTGATGGTCGAGCTGCGCTGCGAGACCGACTTCGTCGCGAAGAACTCCGACTTCCAGGAGCTCGCCGCCAAGGTCATCGCGGTCGCCAAGGCGACCCGCCCGGCCGACGTCGAGGTGCTCAAGGCCACCGAGCTCGACGGCAAGACCGTCGACGCCGTGGTCCAGGAGTTCTCCGCCAAGATCGGCGAGAAGCTGGAGCTGGCCAAGGTCGCCGTCTTCGACGGCGCCGTGACCACCTACCTGCACCGCCGCTCCGCCGACCTGCCGCCCGCCGTGGGCGTCGTGGTCGAGTACACGGGCGACAACGAGGAGGCCGCCCGCGGCGTCTGCATGCAGATCGCCGCGATGAGCCCCCGCTACCTGACCCGCGACGAGGTCCCGGCCGAGATCGTGGCGAACGAGCGCGACATCGCCGAGAAGACCTCCCGCGAGGAGGGCAAGCCCGAGGCGGCGCTGCCCAAGATCGTCGAGGGTCGCGTCAACGGCTTCTTCAAGGACGTCGTGCTCCTGGAGCAGGCTTCCGTGACGGAGTCCAAGAAGACCGTCAAGGCCGTGCTGGACGAGGCCGGGGTCACCGTGACCCGCTTCGCCCGGTTCGAGGTCGGCCAGGCCTGATTCGCGTGAGGGCGGGGTTGCGACGCGCGGCAACCCCGCCCTTGCCGTGTCCAGAGCCCTTGCCGTGTCCAGAGGAGGACCCGTGAGCGCAGAACTCGACCAGGCACTCGACCAGGCAGCAGTGCTCGACCAGGCAGCCCCGACCGGCGGCTACCACCGGGTGATGCTCAAGCTCGGCGGCGAGATGTTCGGCGGCGGCGGGGTCGGCGTCGACCCGGACGTCGTGCAGACCGTCGCCCGCCAGATCGCCGCCGTGGTCCGGACCGGGGTCCAGGTCGCGGTCGTCATCGGCGGCGGCAACTTCTTCCGGGGCGCCGAGCTCCAGCAGCGCGGCATGGACCGCAGCCGCGCCGACTACATGGGGATGCTCGGCACGGTCATGAACTGCCTCGCCCTCCAGGACTTCCTGGAGCGCGAGCACGGCATCGACACCCGCGTGCAGACCGCCATCACCATGGGCCAGGTCGCCGAGTCGTACATCCCGCGCCGCGCCATGCGCCACCTCGACAAGGGTCGCGTGGTCATCTTCGGCGGCGGCGCCGGAATGCCCTACTTCTCCACCGACACCACCGCCGCCCAGCGCGCGCTGGAGATCGGGTGCGAGGTCGTCCTGATGGCCAAGGCCGTGGACGGCATCTACACCGCCGACCCGAGGACCACCCCGGACGCGCGCATGTTCGACAGCATCACCCACCGCGAGGTCCTGGAGCGCGGCCTGAACGTCGCCGACGCGACCGCCTTCAGCCTGTGCATGGACAACAACCTCCCGATCATGGTGTTCAACCTCCTCACGGAGGGCAACATCGCCCGCGCCGTGCGCGGTGAGAAGATCGGGACGTTGGTGAGCACCCCCGGTGCCCGCCAGTCCGCCTAGACCTGCTGGGATTCGAGCCGAACCGCGCACACCAAGGGAGTCAACGTGATCGACGAGACCCTCCTCGAGGCCGAGGAGAAGATGGAGAAGGCGGTGACGGTCTCCAAGGAGGACCTCGCCACCGTCCGCACCGGCCGCGCCACCCCGGCGATGTTCTCCCGCATCGTCGCCGAGTACTACGGCTCGATGACGCCCATCAACCAGCTGGCCTCCATCGCCGTCCCCGAGCCGCGCATGGCCGTGGTCAAGCCCTTCGACAAGGGTGCGATGACCGCCATCGAGAAGGCGATCCGGGACTCCGACCTGGGCGTCAACCCCTCGAACGACGGCACCGTCATCCGCGTGGTCTTCCCGCAGCTCTCCGAGGAGCGCCGCCGCGAGATGGTCAAGGTCGCCAAGGGCAAGGGCGAGGACGCCAAGGTGTCCATCCGCAACATCCGCCGCAAGGCCAAGGAGGAGCTCGACCGCCTGGTCAAGGACGGCGAGGTCGGCGAGGACGACGGCGCGCGCGGCGAGAAGGAGCTGGAGAACGTCACGCACCGCTACATCGCCCAGGTCGACGAGGCGATGAAGAACAAGGAAGCCGAACTCCTCGAGGTGTAGGTGCTAGATGCGCATCAGCACGTCCGGCCGGGTCGCCGGCATCGTGGTTCGCTGGGCCGGTGACGGGTCGTGACGGCAGGGGTACGGGTGTCAGGCAGCGGTGAGCAGGGTCCGGCGCCCAAGGCGTCGCGCGCGGGGCGCGACCTGCGCTCCGCCATCGGCGTGGCGCTCGTCCTGCTGGCGGTCATCGGCGTCTCGCTGTTCACCGACCGGCACCTGTTCATCGGCGTGGTCGCCGTCGCCGTCGCCGTCTCGACCTTCGAGCTCGCCGGAGCGCTGAAGCGCGGGGCGGGCATCACCGTCGCCCTCGTCCCGGTGCTCGCGGGCGGGCAGGCGGTGCTGTGGCTGGCGTGGCCCTACGGCCGCGACGGCGTGCTCACCGCCTTCGTCGTCACCGCGCTGGTCACCATGCTGTGGCGGCTCAAGGACGGCGCCGACGGCTACCTGCGCGACGTCACCGCCTCGGTGTTCACCGTGGTGTACGTGGCGGTGTTCGCCTCGTTCGCGGTCATGCTGGTGCTCCCGGAGGACGGCGCCCTCCGGGTGCTCGCCTTCCTGCTCGGCGTGGTGCTGTCGGACACCGGCGGCTACATCGCGGGCGTGTTCCTCGGCAAGCACCCGATGGCGCCGAGGATCAGCCCGAAGAAGTCCTGGGAGGGCTTCGCCGGGTCGCTCGTGGCGGGCATGGCGGGCGGCGTCCTGACCGTGGGCGCGCTGCTCGGCGGGCAGTGGTGGCACGGCGTGCTGTTTGGCGCGGCCATCGTGGTCACGGCCACCACCGGCGACCTGATCGAGTCGCTGATCAAGCGCGACCTCGGGATCAAGGACATGGGCGACCTGCTGCCCGGCCACGGCGGGCTGATGGACCGCATGGACTCGCTGCTGCCCTCGGCGGTGGCGGGCTGGATGATGCTGCAGCTGTTCGTGCCCTGACGGGCGGATCGAGCGCGGGCCGGGCGGACGGGCGGAGAACCGGCTGAGCGGCAGCGCGAGACCACGGTGCACCGACTCGTGGTCTCGCACTGCTGCGCAGCGCGGGGGGCACCGCACCCCGGCCCCGGTCGTTTTCAGGGGACCTCTCAGTCGTCGTACGGGTCGTCCACCTCGGCCCCGTAGTCGCCGTCGGCGAGCGGGGTCGCGCGGGACGGGTCGATCACGGTGAACACCGAGCCCGCGTGGTCGGCCACCACCGTGACGCGGCCCTGCGGCGAGTCGTACGGCTCCACCGACACGCTCCCGCCCAGCTCCAGCACCCGCGCCGCCACCGAGTCCGCGCCCACCTCGGGCGACGCGGTGAAGTGCACCGACCAGTGCGCGGGCGTGCTCAGCGGGAACGCGCTCCCCATCCGCTGCCTGCCCAGCAGGGTCTTCCCCTCGGCGGACCACAGCGAGTAGTCCAGGGTCAGCCCGTCGCCGATCTGGGTCACCTCGTACCCGCACAGCTCGCGGAAGAACCCGTCCGCCACCTCGCCGTCGCGGGTGTTCAGCTCGGCCCACGCGTACATGCCGTGCCCGCTGGTGCCGAACAGCCAGTCCTCGGGCACCTTGCGGAACCCGACCACGGCGCCGGTCGGGTCGGCGATCAGCGTGCTGGTCTCGGTCGCCTCCCTGACCACCAGGCCGCCGAGCGCCTGCGCCTTCTCGGCGGTGGCGCGGGCGTGCGGCGTGCTCAGGTAGACGGTCCAAGCCCCGTGCTCGTCGGCGGGCCAGAACCCGGCGACCGGCAGCTCCCCGATCAGCGCGACTCCTCCCGCGCCGTCCTCGACGTAGTCCCAGCCGAACAGGCCGGTGTAGAAGTCCCGCGTCGCTTCCGGGTCCGACACCGGCAGTTGCACCCACACGGGCGCACCGGGCAGCAGTTCCGCTAGCGCGGGTGAATTCGGGACGATGGCCACGGCGAACCTCCCCTAGGTCCGGGCAACGCTACGGCTCTACATTCTTCACGTGAAGGGATTCGTGCGCGCGGCTCTGGCGGCGGTCCGGCCTGCGGGGGAGGTCGTGCCGAGCCCGAACATCTGGCACTGGCCCGCCGTGTACGAGGTCGAGAACCGCGCGCAGGACGCCGACGGGGCGCTGTGGACCGCGCTGCGCGAGGCGTTCGACTGGGGCGGCAAGGACGTCGTCGACGTCGGGTGCGGCGACGGGTTCCACCTCCCCCGGTTCGCGGTCGACGCGGCGTCGGTGGTCGGCGTCGAGCCGCACCCGCCGCTGGTCGAGCGGGCCCGCGCGCGGGTCGCCGGGCTCGACGGGGTGTCCGTGGCGCGCGGTCCGGCGCAGCGGCTGCCGCTGCCCGACGCGTCCGCCGACCTCGTGCACGCCCGCACCGCCTACTTCTTCGGCCCCGGCTGCGAACCCGGTCTCGCCGAGGCCGACCGGGTGCTGCGGCCCGGCGGCGCGCTGGCCGTGGTCGACCTGGACGGCGAGGCCGAGCCGTACGGGCCGTGGCTGTGCTCCGACGAGCCCGGCTACCGGCCGGAGCGGGTGCGGGCCTTCTTCGAGGAGCAGGGGTTCGCGCTGCGCCGGGTCACCGCGCTGTGGCGGTTCGAGCGGCGCGCGGACCTGGAGGCGGTGCTGCGCATCGAGTTCTCCGCCGCCGTCGCCGAGCGGGCCATCGCCGCCACGCCGGCCCTCGAACTGCCCGTCGGCTACCGGCTGCACACCCGCACCAAGCCGTCCGGGCTGCTCCTTCCCTAAAATCGGCCGGGTGGAGAACCGAGAAGCACGCAGGTTGGGACGCTCGTTCGGGGTCGTCGGGCTGGGCTGCTGGCAGCTCGGCGCCGACTGGGGCCAGGTCGACGAGGCGGACGCGCTGGCCGTGCTGCACGCCGCCGCCGACGCCGGGGTGAACTTCTTCGACACCGCCGACGTCTACGGCGACGGTCGCAGCGAGAGCCTGGTCGGCCGGTTCCTGAAGGAGCGCGGCGGCGAGGGCGTCACCGTCGCCACCAAGATGGGCCGCCGGGTCGACCAGGTCCCGGAGAACTACACCGGGGAGAACTTCCTGGCCTGGAACGACCGTTCGCGCCGCAACCTCGGCGTCGACACGATCGACTTGGTGCAGCTGCACTGCCCGCCCGCGCCGGTCTACTCGACCGACGAGGTGTTCGACGCGCTCGACTCGATGGTCGAGTCCGGGCGGATCGGCGCGTACGGCGTCAGCGTCGAGACCGTGCAGGAGGCGCTGACCGCGATCGCGCGGCCCGGCGTGGCCAGCGTCCAGATCATCCTGAACGCGCTGCGGCACAAGCCGCTGGAGCGCGTGCTGCCCGCCGCCGCCGAGGCCGGGGTCGCGATCATCGCCCGCGTGCCGCTGGCGTCGGGCCTGCTGTCCGGGCGGTACACCGCCGACACCTCGTTCGGCGCCGACGACCACCGGAACTACAACCGGGCGGGCGAGGCGTTCGACGTCGGCGAGACGTTCTCCGGCGTGCCCTACGACACCGGGCTCGCCGCCGTGGAGCGGCTGCGGCCCCTGGTGCCGCAGGACGCGACCATGGCGCAGTTCGCGCTGCGCTGGATCCTGGACCAGCCGCAGGTCACCACGGTGATCCCCGGCGCGCGCAACCCCGAGCAGGCCCGCGCGAACGCCGCCGCGGCCGACCTCGCGCCGCTGTCCTCGCACGACGAGGTCCGCGCGGTGTACGACGAGCTGGTGCGCCCGGTGGTCCACGACCGCTGGTGATCCGGCGCCGGTGACCCGGCATCGGTGAGCAGGACGGCGGCGGGGGCCGGGCTCGTGGTGAGCCCGGCCCCTGCCGCGTCCGATCAGTCCTCTTCCGGGCTCTCGCCGAGGATGGCGTAGAGCTTGCGGCGGGTCTCGTCCAGCAGCTCGGCGGCCCGCCGCTGCTGGTCCTCGGTGCCCGCGTGCACCATCTGCATCATGGCCGCGCCGATCTGCTTGGCCGCCTCGCGCAGCCGCGCCTCGCCCTGGTCGACGCCGTCGGTGACCTGCTCCCACGGCGGGACGCCCTCGGCGGACTCGGCCTCGGTCCGGCCGCTCTCGGTGAGCTGGAACAGCTTCTTGCCGCCCTGCTCCTCGGCGGCCACCACCAGGCCCTCGTCGGCCAGCAGCTGGAGCGTCGGGTAGACCGAGCCGGGGCTGGGCCTCCACAGGCCGTCGGTGCGCTGGCCGATCTCCTGGATCATCTCGTAGCCGTGCATGGGCCGCTCGGCCAGCAGGGCGATGACGGCGGCGCGCACGTTGCCGCGCCGCTGCCTGCCACCGCGCCGGTGACCGCCGAAGAAGTCCGGCGGGCCGGGCGGCATCGGCGGCATGGGGGGCATCCCCGGCATTCCGGGCATCCCTGGGAAGCCGCCCCTGCCGAAGCGCCCGCCCCCGCCCCGGCCCATGCGGGGGCCGAAGCCGAAACCGGGGCCGCCCCGGTCGTGGTCCTCGCCGTGGTCGAAGCCGTGGCTGAAACCGGGGTCGAAGCCGGGGCCGCCGCGGTCCGGCCTTCCGGGGTGGGCGTCGAAGTCGCCGAACCCGAAGCCGAACCCGCCGCGACCGGGACCGAAGCCGTGCCCGTGCCCGCCGTGCCCGTGACCACCGTGCCCGTGCTCCCCGCGACCCCGGCCGTGACCCGGCCCCCGGCCGCCGCGACCGCCGCGCTCGTGGCCGCCGTCGAAGCGCTCGTCGTTCGCACTCATGTCGATCTCCTCATCGGGTGTGTATCGGTAAGACGCTATCGACGATATATCGGAAGCTATCGCGATGCAACGCCCGATAGTGCGACGGGTCGTGCGACACTGGATGGGCTATGACTGCCCTCCCCCTCGTCTTCGACGCGCCCAAGCGCGGGCTGCCGCCGCGCCACCTCGCCGACCTCACCGCCGAGCAGCGGCGCGAGGCCGTGGCCTCGCTGGGCGAGCAGCCCTTCCGGGCCAACCAGCTGTCGAACCACTACTTCGGCAGGCTCACCGTCGACCCCGACGCCATGACCGACATCCCGGCCTCGGCCAGGGAGAAGCTGGTCGGCGACCTCATGCCCCCGCTGTGGACCGAGGTCCGCAGCGTGGAGGCCGACGCGGGGACCACCCGCAAGACGCTGCTGCGCGCCCACGACGGGACGCTGGTGGAGAGCGTGCTCATGCGCTACCCCGACCGCGCGACCCTGTGCATCTCCAGCCAGGCGGGCTGCGGCATGGCGTGCCCGTTCTGCGCCACCGGCCAGGGCGGGCTCCAGCGCAACCTGTCCACCGCCGAGATCGTCGACCAGGTCCGGCGCGGCGCCGCCGCCATGCGCGACGGCCTGCTCCCCGGCGGGCCCGGCAGGCTCTCGAACATCGTGTTCATGGGCATGGGCGAGCCGCTGGCCAACTACAAGCGGGTCATCGAGGCCGTGCACCGCATCTGCGACCCGGCCCCGGCGGGCCTGGGCATCTCGCAGCGCTCGGTCACCGTCTCCACGGTCGGCCTGGTCCCGGCGATCCGCAAGCTGACCGAGGAGAACCTGCAGGTCAGGCTCGCGGTGTCGCTGCACACCCCGGACGACGAGCTGCGCGACACGCTCGTGCCGGTGAACACCCGCTGGAAGGTCGCCGAGGTCATGGAGGCCGCGCGCGGCTACGCCGACCGCACCGGCCGCCGGGTGTCCATCGAGTACGCGCTGATCAGGGACATCAACGACCAGGGCTGGCGGGCGGACATGCTCGGCAAGCTGCTGCGCAGGCACCTCGGCCCGCTGGTGCACGTCAACCTGATCCCGCTCAACCCCACGCCCGGCTCGAAGTGGGACGCCTCGCCCAAGCCCGTGGAGCGCGAGTTCGTGCGACGGGTCAAGGAGCAGGGCGTCGAGTGCACGGTGCGCGACACCAGGGGCCAGGAGATCGCGGCGGCCTGCGGGCAGCTCGCCGCCGAGGGCTGAGCCTCGCCCGGACGGCCGAACGCCCGGTGCTCGCACCACGAGCGCCGGGCGTTCGCGCGTCCGAGCCCGGCCCGAGAGGGCCGGAACCGCCGTCAGCGCCGCCCAGCGCGCCCCGACCCGGCCCGGCGGCCCAGGGGCGGGCCGCGTCCTTCCGGAACCGCACGGGGCCGTTCAGCGCCCGCCGTGCGCCAGGTCGATGATCGCGTCGCGGGTCGGGTCGCCCGCCCGCATGTCCAGCCGCACGGTCCTGGGCACCCGTCGCGCGGTGTGCACGACCTGGATGTGCCGCTGCTCGATCGTCACGCCCCGCACGTCCGCCACCGGGATCGAGTACGAGTTCCCCGCCGCCGGGAACCGCACCCGGATCGACTCGGCCCCGGCCACCACCTGGAGCCCGCCGGTCAACCTGCTGACCGGGACCACCCCGAGCACCCCCGCGCACCAGGACCGCGCCACCGCCCCCTCCGGCATCGGCGCGGCCTTGAGCACGTGCACCTGCCGCCACGCGAGCAGCGCGAGCGCCACCACCACGACCAGCGCGGACACCCAGGTCGCGGTGAACGGCGCCCCGCTCGGGTCGGTGGCGAGCAACCCCGTCCCCACCGCGACGAGCAGCGCCAAGACGCCCCACAGCGCCCTCTGCAACCAGACGACCTTCATCCCTCTCCCTCTGCCCCGGACCCCCACCACGATTCTGCCCTGAGCGGGTGACGGGGAGTGCCCGGTTACCATCCGGGGTGTGAAGGTGGTCGCGGACAGGTACCAGGTCATCCGTGAGCTGGGCCGCGGGGGCATGGGGGTGGTGTGGCTCGCCGAGGACCGCGTCATCGGTCGTCAGGTCGCGCTCAAGGAGCTGCGCACCTCCTCCCCGGCTGAGCGGGAGCGGGTGCTGCGCGAGGCGCGCACGGCGGGCAGGCTCAACTCGCCCTCGGTCGTCACCGTGCACGACGTGGTGGTCGAGGAGGGCACCGCCTACATCGTGATGGAGCTGGTCAGCGCGCCGACGCTGGCCGACCTCATGCCGCTGCCCGCCGACCGCGTCGCCGCCATCGGGCTCGCCGTGCTGGACGCGCTCGACACCGCGCACGCGGCGGGCATCGTCCACCGGGACGTCAAGCCCGGCAACGTCATGGTGCTGCCCAACGGCCAGGTCAAGCTCGCCGACTTCGGCATCGCCCGCGCCATGGACGACCCCAGGCTCACCGCGAACGGCGGCGTCATGGGCTCGCCCGGCTACATGGCCCCCGAGCTGTTCGCGGGCCAGCCGCCCGCGCCGCCGTCGGACATGTGGGCGCTCGGCGCGACCCTGTTCGAGGCCGTCGAAGGCCGCTCCCCGTTCGAGCGCGCCACCACCGCCGCCACCGTGCACGCCGTGCTCAACGAGCGCCCCGTGCCCACCCACCTGGCCGGACCGCTGTCCGAGGTCGTGCTCGGCCTGCTCTCGCAGGCCCCCGCGACCCGGTTCACCGCGCAGCAGGCGCGGGCCGGGCTCCAGCGCGCGGCGAGCGCCGACGCGGAGACCGTGGTCTTCCCGAAGGCGGACGACGGGCGGGATGTGCGCAAGATCGCAGTCGTCGGCGGCGGGGTCGCCGCGGTGCTCGCGCTGACCGCCGCGTTCGTGCTCCTGCCCGACGACGATCCGGGGGAGCGCGCGGTGGCCAGCACGCCGTCGCCCACCTCCGCCACGTCCGCGCCCGCGAGCAGCAGCCCCGCCCCGTCCAGCTCCGCGCCGCCGAGCAGCAGCACCACGACCACCACCACGTCCACGCCCCCCGCGCCGCCCCGGATCGTGCCGCTGGCCCGCTTCAAGGGCCAGGACAACTGGAGCTACACCGGGTCGTCGCTGCTGGACGTGCCGATGGGCTACGCGCCGGACAAGGCGCTCGGCATGGTGCTCACCCAGCAGGAGGGCGGCACCCGGCCGCTCTACTCGTGCCAGGTCAAGGACTCACCCGGACGCATGACGTCGCTGTCGGCGACGTGCGAGACGCAGCGCGTCTACGGGGTGGTGGGCTACGTCTACGAGAGCCAGCCGCCCGCCGACAAGCCCTCGCAGGAGCTGTTCCGCTGCAAGGCGGGGGACCGGCACTTCGACTCGAACGAGAAGCACTGCGACGGCCAGCAGCTGGAGTTCTCGCTCGGCTGGGTCCTCGTCGACCGCGAGCAGTGATCGCTCCGGCGGTGACGCGGGGAACCGCGTGACGGGAGGGTGGTCCGCGCTGCGCGGCAGCGCGGGACCCCATCCGCTCCGCTCAGCGCCGGGAGTTCTTCTTCTCCCGCACCTGGAACCACACCAGGGCGGCGGCCAGCGAGACGCCGGTGCCGATCACCCAGATGTTCTCGACGCGACCGTGGTGGTTGCCGATCAGCAGCGAGAAGACGGCCAGCGTCGACAGCCAGCCGGCGATCAGGATGCCCTTGGGGAACGTGCCGTGCCAGCCCCACTCGGCCGACGGCTCCTCAACGGGGTCGACCGCGGGACGCCTGTCCAGTTCAGACGACGAAGACACAGCCGCACGACCTTCCTGCCGAACACTCGATGAACCCGCCAATCGTCGCACACGGCGAGCGCGCGCGAGACGTGAGGTGCGCGTCCCCGCGCGCGCCGTCTACCCTGCTCTCCGCGCGCTCGCGCCGATCCAGACCCCCGGCGGCACCTCCCGGACGACCCCGACGAGGTTCCGCGCTGCCCGCAGGAAGGTGAGCAGTTGACCGAGCCCGGCTTCCAGCCCGCGCAGGGGCGGATGCCCGACACCCACGCCCCGGTCGAGGTCGGCCTGCACGGCGTGACGAAGCGGTTCTCCGACCAGGTCGCCGTGGACGGGATCGACCTGAACGTCCACGAGGGCGAGTTCTTCTCCGTCCTCGGCCCGTCCGGCTGCGGCAAGACCACCCTGCTGCGGATGATCGCCGGCTTCGCCGACCCGGACGAGGGCCGCATCGAGCTGGACGGCGTCGACATGGTCGGCGTGCCGCCCTACCGGCGCGACGTCAACACCGTCTTCCAGTCCTACGCCCTGTTCCCGCACATGAGCGTGTGGGACAACGTCGCCTACGGCGTCAAGCGCAAGGGCGTGCGCGGGGCCGCGCTGAAGAAGGCCGTCGGCGAGCACCTGGAGCTGGTGCGGCTCGGGCAGTTCGCCAAGCGCCGCCCCGCCCAGCTGTCCGGCGGGCAGCAGCAGCGCGTGGCCATCGCCCGCGCGCTCGCCGCCGGCCCGCGCCTGCTGCTGCTCGACGAGCCGCTCGGCGCGCTGGACGCGGTGCTGCGCAAGGAGCTGCAGATCGAGCTGATGCGCATCCAGCGCGAGGTCGGCACCACCTTCCTCTACGTCACCCACGACCAGGAGGAGGCCCTCGTGCTCTCCCACCGGATCGCGGTGATGAACGCCGGGAAGCTGGAGCAGGTCGGCTACCCCGAGGACGTCTACGAGCGGCCCGCCACCCGGTTCGTCGCGGGCTTCATCGGCACCTCGAACATCCTGGCCGCCACCGTGTCCGGCGCGGACGGGTCCTGGGTCGAGCTGGACTCGCCCGGCGTCACCCGGCTGCGCGCCGCGCTCCAGCGCGACGTCAGGCACGGCCAGCGCGTGGAGGCCACGGTGCGCCCGGAGAAGGTGCACCTGTACGACGAGGACGAGCAGGCCCCCGGCGGCTGGTGCGAGTTGACCGGGGTGGTGCGCGACGTGGTCTACACGGGCGTGTCCACCCAGTACGTGGTCGACCTCCCCGGCGGCGGGGAGCTGGTCGCGTTCGCGCAGAACACCCGTCGCGTCGACGACGCGGGCTCGCCGGGGCAACCCGTGCGGATGGCCTGGGACCCCGAGTACACCGTCCTGTTGGAGAAGAGCGCCGATGACTGACCAGAACCTCCGGATCGCCCGCATCTGGGACCCTGGAAACGCCCGCGTGACGCGGCGTTCGATGTTCCGCGCCAGCGCGTTCTTCGCGCTCGCCGCCACCGGCGCGTGCGGCGTCGGCCAGGCGCCCGGCGGCTCGACGTCCAGCGCGCCCTCGGCGGCCAAGGCCGTCAACGCGGTGGACGAGCCGAAGCTGAACTTCTACAACTGGACCGACTACATCGCCGACGACACGCTGTCCGGGTTCACCGAGGCGTCCGGCGTCCAGGTCACGTACGACAACTTCAGCACCAACGACGAGCTGGAGGCCAAGATCGCCTCCGGTGCGGCCGGCTACGACCTCGTGGTGCCCAGCGACAACTTCCTGCGCCGCTTCCTGCGCTCGGACCTGGTCCTGCCGCTGGACCACGACCTCATCCCGAACCTGAAGAACCTGGAGACCAGGTTCACCGAGGCCGACTACGACGCGGGCAACCGGTACTCCGTGCCGTGGGCCTGGGGCACCACGGGCCTGGCCTACTCCAAGTCGCAGCTGGGCGACGCCGTCACCGGCTTCTCCGCCTACGACCTGGCCGCCGCGCAGGGCCGCAGCACGATCCTGGACGAGGCGCGCGACGCGCTCGCCATCGGCCTGCTCACGCTCGGGTTCGACCCGAACACCACCGACGCGGGCCAGCTCGACCAGGCCGTCGCCGCGCTGCTGGAGCTCAAGCGCAAGATCGGCCAGATCAACTCCGACGTGATCGAGCCGCTCACCTCCGGCCAGGTCCCGCTCGCCCAGTCCTACTCCGGCGACGCGTTCCAGGCCCGCGAGGCCAACGAGGACATCGCCTACGCCATCCCCACCGAGGGCGGGCTGTCCTACGTGGACCTGCTGTGCATCCCCAAGCAGGCCCCGCACGCGGCCAACGCGCACGCGTTCATCAACTACATCCTGGAGCCGAAGGTCGGCGCCGCGCTCGCCAACGCGGTGCGCTACGGCAGCCCGAACGCCGCGGCCAAGGAGTTCATCGAGCCGGAGCTGCTGGGCGACCCGCTGGTCTACCCGTCCGAGGAGCAGCTGGCGAAGCTGCCGTTCACCAAGGACCTCGGGGCCGAGGCCGAGGCCCGCTACGCCGACGCCTGGACCAAGGTCAAGACGGGCTGATGGCGCGGCGCCCTCCCCGCTGGCTGGTCGCCACCGGCCTGCTCACCCCGACCGGGCTGTGGCTCGGCCTGTTCCTCGTCGCGCCACTGGCGCTGGTGGTGCAGTTCAGCTTCGCCACCCGCGACACCGGGATCGCCCGCGCCGTCCTGCCCTGGACGGTCGACGCCTACCGGACCGCGCTCGACCCGGCGTTCCTGCCGATCTTCGGGCGCACCCTGGCGTACGCCGCCGCCACCACGCTGCTGTGCCTGGTGCTCGGCTTCCCGCTGGCGTGGTTCACCGCGCGGCACGCGGGCCGGTTCCGCACCGCGATGCTGGCGGCGGTGCTCGTGCCGTTCTGGTCCAGCTACCTGGCGCGCGTCTACGCCTGGAAGGCGCTGCTGGACGGCGACGGCCTGGTCAACCGGGTGCTGGAGCAGGTCGGGCTCGGCCGCGACGGCGGGTTCCTGCTCACCCACGGCGCGGTCGTGCTCGGCCTGACCTACGGGTTCCTGCCGTTCATGGTGCTGCCGCTGTACGTGGCGTGCGAGCGGTTCGACCACCGGCAGGTCGAGGCGTCCTACGACCTCGGCCACGGCCGGGTGTCCACGTTCGTGCGGGTCGTGCTGCCGGGCGTGGCCCCCGGCGTGCTCGCGGGCTCGCTGCTGGTGCTGGTGCCCGCGGCGGGCGACTTCGTGACGCCCAAGCTGCTCGGCGGCGTGGACCAGAGCACGTTCGGCAGCGTCATCGACGACCAGTTCCGGGGCGGCAACAACTGGCCGCTCGGGTCGGCCATGGCGGTGCTGCTGCTGGTGCTGGTGGTCGTCGTGCTGGTGCTGCGCGGCAAGCGCGGGGAGGACGTGCTGTGAGGCGGCGGCCCTGGGTGCTGGGCGCCTCGGCGTTCGGCGTGCTCGCGTTCCTGTACGCGCCGATCCTGTGGCTGGCGGCGGTCTCGTTCAACGAGTCCCGCTCGCTCAGCCGCATCACCGGCCTGTCCACCAAGTGGTACGGCGAGCTGTTCGCCGACGACCGGGTCATGTCGGCGCTGGCGCTGACCCTGCGGCTGGCGCTGGCCAGCGCCGCGATCGCCACGGTGATCGGGTCGCTGGCCGCGTTCGGGCTGCGCAGGGCGTTCCCCGGACGCGGCGCGTGGACGGTGCTGCTGAGCCTGCCGCTGGTGGTGCCCGAGGTGGTGCTGGGCGTGGCGGTGCTCGGGTTCTGCGTGAAGCTCGCGGGCATCCCGCTCGGGTTCGGCGCGCTGCTCGTCGCGCACGTCGCGTTCACGCTCAGCTACGTGGTCGTGGTGGTGCGGGCGCGGGTGTCCGGGCTGGACTCGCGCCTGGAGGAGGCGGCGGCCGACCTGGGCGCCTCGCCGCTGGTCGCGTTCCGCACGGTCACCTGGCCGCTGGTGGCCCCGGCGGTGGGGGCGGGCGCGGCGTTCGCGTTCCTGCTCTCGTTCGACGACGTGGTGACCTCCAGCTACCTCACCGGCGTCGGCTCCACCACGCTGCCCGTGCACGTCTACGCGCAGGCGGGCAAGCGCGGGGTGTCGCCGGAGATCGTGGCGCTGTCGACGCTGATGGTCGGGGTGAGCGCGGCGCTGCTCGTGGCGGGCGTGCTGCTCACCGCCTGGCGGGCCCGGCGCGCCGCCGCGCCGCCGTCAACTTTCGTCGCTGCCGCTGGCGACCATTGAGCGCCGACGCGGACCCCGTCCCGGCCCTACCGTGACGGGGTGAGCACGCTCGTCGACCGGATGCGCCCCCACCTGCCGGACCTCCCCGCGGCGTGGGGGCGCTTCCGCGCGGACCTGGTCCGGCGGCTGCGCGCGCTGACCCCGCTGCGGGTCGGGCGCGAGGCGCTGGGCCTGGTCGTCGTGCTCGCGCTGGACGTGTGGCCCGCCGTGCTGGCGGGCGGCGAGCCCGCGGGCGGGCTGCGCACCCTGGCGTTCGCGGCGCTCTACTCGCTGCTGTACGAGCTGCGCCTGGTGTTCCCCGCGCTGGCGCTGCTGTGCACCGCGCTGGTGGCGTTCGACTTCCAGGGCGACCACGGCGGGTCGGCGGTCGTGGCCGTCGTCGCCTACGCGGCGGGCAGGCGCATCGACCCCTGGTACCGGGCGCTCGCCGTCGCGGTCCTGGCGCTGGTGGCGTACGCGGCGGCCTGGGCCGGGTCGAACCTGGCGCTGATCGGCTCGGTCGGGGTGTTCCTCGGGGTGAGCGTCTACGGGCTCGCGGTGGCGCTGCCGTTCCTGGTCGGCCGGTACGTGGCGCAGCGCAACGCGCTGGTCGACGCGCTGCTGGAGCGCGAGGCCGGGCGCCGCGAGGAGCGGGCGCTGATCACCCGGCAGGTGCGGCTGCGCGAGCGCAACCGGATCGCCCAGGACATGCACGACAGCCTCGGCCACCGGCTCAGCCTCATCTCGGTGCACGCGGGCGCGCTGGCCATGGACCCCGGGCTGGGGGAGCGGCAGCGCGAGGCGGTGGGGGTGCTGCGCGGCGCGGCGCTGACCGCGATGGAGGAGCTGCGCGGGGTCATCGGCGTGCTGCGCCGCGACGCCGAGCCCGACGAGGACCAGGCGCGGCGCACCGTGGACGCGGTGGACGAGCTGGTGGACGGCGCGCGGCAGGCCGGGATGCGGGTCAGCCTGGTGCGCGGCGGGCAGGCCAGGGCGCTGCCCGCGCGGGTCAGCCACGCCGCCTACCGGATAGTGCAGGAGGGGCTGACCAACGCGTCCAAGCACGCGCCGGGCGCGGCCGTGCAGGTCGCGGTGCGCTACGACCCGGACGCGCTGGTCGTGGAGGTGCGCAACAACCCGGCGCAGCGCGGGGCCGGGGCGGGCTCGTCGGGGTTCGGGCTGATCGGGCTCGGCGAGCGGGTGCGGCTCGCGGGCGGGCTGCTGCACGTGGGCGAGCTGGTCACCGGCGGGTTCCGGATCGCCGCCGTGCTGCCCTACGAGGACACCGAGGCCCCCGGCGACGAGCCGCTCGACGACCTCGCCGGGGAGCCGCAGGAGGACGCGGGCGCGCGGGCGGGCAAGTTCGGGCGACCGCGCCAGTGGGCCGGGGTCGGGTCGATCCTGCTGGCCGGGCTGGTGCTGGTCGCGCTGGTCGTGGGGGTCGCCTGGCTCGGCACCCGGCCCGTCACCAGGGTCGCCAGCGACGAGCTGTACGCGTCGGTCGAGGTGGGGCAGTCCGAGTCCGCGGCCATGGCCGTGCTGCCGCTGGGGCTCGACCCGCCCATCGGCGACCTGAAGCTCGGCGCGCCCCCCGAGCCCGCCGGGGCGAGGTGCCTCTACTTTGCCGCCGACGTCCAGACATACTCGTCGCACGGGACCAGGGTGTTCCGGTTCTGCTTCGCGGGCGGCGAGGTCGTGGAGAAGAACACCCACCTCCGGGAAGAGTGAGCGTTGATCCGGGTACTGATCGCCGACGACGAACCGCTGATGCGCGCGGGCATCAAGGCCATCCTCGGCACCGCCGAGGACGTCGAGCTGGTGGACGAGGTGGGCGACGGGCGCGAGGCGGTCCGGGTGGCCACCGAGCGCCGCGTCGACGTGGCCGTGCTGGACATCCGGATGCCCCGGTTGGACGGGCTGGCGGCGGCGCGGGAGCTGAAGGCCGTCGCGCCGTCCACGCGGGTGGTTGTGCTGACCACGTTCGGCGAGGACGACAACATCGTGCGGGCGCTGTCCGAGGGGGCCGCGGGGTTCCTGCTGAAGGACTCGGCGCCGGAGGAGCTGCTGCGCGCGGTCCGGGCGGTGCACGCGGGGGAGGCGTACCTGTCGCCGATGGTGACCAGCCGGGTGGTCGGCATGGTCGCCCAGGTGGGGCAGCCGCGCAGGCAGGAGGCCGTGCGGCAGGTGCAGCGGCTGACGGACCGGGAGGTGGAGGTGCTGGAGCTGCTCGGGCTCGGCATGTCCAACGCGGACGTGGGGCAGCGGCTGCACATGAGCGAGGCGACGGTGAAGACGTACGTGAGCAGGCTGCTGGCCAAGCTCGGCCTGACCAACCGGGTGCAGGCCGCGCTGCTGGCCAGGGACGCGGGGCTGTCCGCCGAGGGGTGAGGGGCCGCAGGGGCCGAGCCGGGCGGGAGACGGGCGTGACCCCGCCCGTCGGTGGTGACCCGCGACACGTGGGGGACACTCCTGCGGGTGACAAGGATCGCGCGCTCGACCTCCGCCGCGCTGGCGCTCCTGCTGGCCGCCGCGTGCACCGGCGACCCCGCCCCGCCGGGGGACGCGCCGGGCAATCCCGCCCCCGACCTGCCCGACGCCGTCGTCGGGTTCGACCAGCTCGTCCGGGGCAGCCGGGCCATGCCGTTCAGCGGGGACTGCTCGCAGCTCACCGGGATCGTCGACCGGCTGGGCATGGCGGTGGCCGAGCCGATCGGCGAGCCGCTCTCGGACGAGACCACCGGCTGCGCGCTCTACGCCTCCGCACCGGGGGAGGGCGCGGACCCGGCGGACCGGCCCGAGTCGTTCCGGGTGGAGCCGCTGGCGCCCGAGGACGGGCAAGCCGACGCCTTCAGCGCCTACTGGGGCGGCGAGGGCGGCGCCCAGGGCTACCACCGGCGGTTCGTGCTCGGGGGCCGCTACCACGCGGTGGAGAGCATCGGGTTCAGCCTCGCCGGGCCGTTCTGCCTGCTCACCGTGGACGTCGCCGCGCCCGAGGCGCTGCAGTTCGCGCTGGAGCGGCCGGGCGCGGAGAAGGAGTACGGGCGGCTGCGCGCGAAGGAGGGGCAGGAGGTGCCGCGCGAGGCGGTGGACCGGTTCGTGGTCGACACCTGCCCGACCGCCGCCGAGCACGCCGTCGTGGCGCTGGCCGCCATTGACCCGAACGGTGGGTCCCGCGCCACCGGGTGACACTCGGCCGTGGCGAAGTGATCCGTCCAGGGGTCGGCAAATGATTCCACCTGGTTCGGCGGAACGGGTGAGTTCCGCCACCCCGCACGCGGGGTGCCGAAGTCGGCGGACCCCTGAAAAAAGGGCTGGGAAAGCCACGCGACCCCGACGACACGAGGTCGTCGGGGTCGCGGGATCGGCGCGCGCGGAGCCGGGCCCTAGGCCCTCGCGCGACGGCCGGTCACCAGGCGGTAGATCCCCAGCAGGACCACGGAGCCGAGGATGGCCAGCAGCCAGGTGCTGAGGTCGAAGAAGTTCCCGAGCCCGGTTCCGAACACGGCGCTGCCGATGAAGCCACCGAGGATCGCGCCAACGATGCCGATCAGGATCGTGACGATGATGCCACCAGGGTCGCGACCCGGCATGACCGCCTTGGCGATGGCCCCAGCGATCAGGCCAAGGACGATCCAACCCAAGATGCCCACGATTGCTCTCCTCTGCCTGCGTGACCCGGCGCTTCCGTCCCGCCGGGTGCTCGATGCAGGAGTGCCCTCAGACGGGTGACATCATTCGTGCGTTACCATTCTGTTATCAAGGTACCGCTGTTCGGTCTCGCGACCCTGCTCCGGGACAATGGGCTCCGATGAGCACACCACGCAAGGTCCTGGTTCTCGGGTCCACGGGGTCGATCGGCACCCAGGCACTCGACGTGATCTCCACCAGGCGCGACCAGTTCGCCGTCGCGGGGCTGTCCGCGGGCGGCGCGGACCTCGCGGCGCTGGCCGCGCAGGCCCTGGACTTCGGCGTCCCGGCCGTCGCCGTGGCCCGCCCCGACTCGGCCGAGGACTTCGCCCTCGCCTACGACGCCGAGGTCGCCCGCCGCGGCCTCGCGCCCGCCGACCACCGCAGGCCCCGACTGCTGACCGGACCGGACGCCGCGAGCGACCTGGTCGACGCGGCCCCCGCCGACGTGGTGCTCAACGGCATCACCGGCTCCATCGGCCTCGCCCCCACCCTCCGCGCGCTCGCGTCCGGCGCCACCCTCGCGCTCGCGAACAAGGAGTCCCTCATCGCGGGCGGCCCGCTGGTGCTCTCCGCCGCGGGGCCCGGCCAGCTCGTGCCGGTCGACTCCGAGCACTCCGCGCTCGCCCAGTGCCTGCGCGGCGGTCGCGCCGACGAGGTCGACCGGCTCGTGCTCACCGCCTCCGGCGGCCCGTTCCGGGGGCGCAAGCGCGCCGACCTGGCCGACGTCACCGTCCAGCAGGCCATGGCCCACCCGACCTGGTCGATGGGCAACGTGATCACCATCAACTCGGCCACCCTGGTCAACAAGGGCCTGGAGCTGATCGAGGCGCACCTGCTGTTCGGCGTGCCCTACGACCGGATCGACGTCGTCGTGCACCCCCAGTCGGTGATCCACTCCATGGTCACCTTCACCGACGGCTCCACCCTCGCCCAGGCCAGCCCGCCCGACATGCGCCTGCCCATCGCGCTCGGCCTGTCCTGGCCCGACCGCGTCCCCGGCGCGGCTGCCGCGTGTACTTTCAAAGAGCCGACCGCGTGGACGTTCGAGCCGCTGGACGACGACACGTTCCCGGCGGTCCGGCTCGCCAGGCGCGCGGGCACGGCGGGCGGTTGCCTGCCCGCCGTCTACAACGCGGCCAACGAGGAGGCGCTCGCCGCCTTCTTCGTCGGCGCGACGTCGTTCCTCTCCGTGGTCGACACCGTGGAGCGGGTGCTGGACGAGGCGGACGGCTGGGCACACGACCCCGCCGACGTCGCCGAGGTCCTCGAGGCCGAGCGCTGGGCTCGGACGAGGGCGCGGGAACTGGTGGCCACTTCGGTGGGGTCTGGGAGGGACTGACCGTGGCGTTCGTGTTGGGTGTGGTGCTGTTCGCGCTGCTCATCGGCATTTCGATCGCGCTGCACGAGCTGGGACACCTGGCAACGGCCAAGGCCTTCGGCATGAAGGTGACCCGGTACTACATCGGCTTCGGCCCGCGCATCTGGTCGACGCGCAAGGGCGAGACCGAGTACGGCCTCAAGGCCATCCCGGCGGGCGGCTTCTGCGAGATCGTCGGCATGACCGCGCTCGACGAGCTGCCGCCCGAGGACGAGAAGCGCGCCTTCTACCGGCAGAAGACCTGGAAGCGCGTCGTCGTGCTCTCCGCCGGGTCCATCACGCACTTCATCGTCGGCTTCGTCGTGCTGTACGCGATGGCCGCCACGATCGGCCTCCCGGACATCCGGGACGAGGCCGTGGTGTCGAAGGTCTCGCAGTGCGTGCCCGCCACCGCCGCCGAGGCCAAGAAGGAGAACCCGACCTGCGCGCCGACCGACCCGACGCCGGGCGTCAGCGCGGGCGTGCAGCAGGGCGACCGGATCCTCGCGGTCGGCGGCCAGCGCCTGCCGACCTGGATCGAGGTCCAGAAGAAGATCCAGCAGAGCAGCGGCCCCACCGAGGTGGTCGTCCTGCGCGGTGACGACGAGGTCACCCTCACCATCGACATCCCGCGGGTCGAGCGCGAGCTGCGGCGCGCCGACGGCTCCACCTACGTCGACACCGTCGGCGTCATCGGCGTCGCCAAGTCCAGGCTGTACGAGTACAACGCGCTCACCGCGTTCGGCGGCGCGACGAAGTACACCGGCGACATGTTCGCCAACACCTGGCGCGGCCTGATGAAGTTCCCCGAGAAGATCCCCATGGTCATCAAGGCCATCGGCGGCGGCGAGCGCGACCCGGAGGCCCCGGTCAGCGTGGTCGGCGCCTCCATCCTCGGCGGCGACGCCGTGAGCGCGGGCCTGTGGCACTTCTTCTGGCTCATGCTGGCGGGCCTGAACTTCTTCATCGGTGTGTTCAACCTCCTGCCGCTGCTCCCGCTGGACGGCGGCCACATCGCCGTCAACCTGTACGAGCGGGTGCGGGACTGGGTCCGCAAGCTGCGCGGCAAGCCCGCGGGTCCCCCGGTGAACTACCTGCGGCTGCTGCCGCTGACCTACTTCGCCATCTTCGTCGGCGGCGCGATCACGCTGCTGACGATCACCGCGGACATCGTCAACCCCATCCGGCTCCCCTGATGTGCCTCCCCGAAAGGTGCTTGTCCCATGACTGACGGCGTCATGCTCGGTATGCCTGCGCTGCCGCCTCCCGTCCTGTCCGAGCGGCGCAAGACCCGCCAGCTCAAGGTCGGGTCGGTCGGCGTCGGCAGCGAGTCCCCGGTGTCGGTGCAGTCCATGACCACGACGGTCACCGCCGACATCAACGGCACCCTCCAGCAGATCGCGGAGCTGACCGCGTCCGGTTGCGACATCGTCCGGGTCGCCTGCCCCTCGCAGGACGACGCCGACGCGCTCGCGGCCATCGCGAAGAAGTCCCAGATCCCGGTGATCGCGGACATCCACTTCCAGCCGAAGTACGTGTTCGCCGCCATCGAGGCGGGCTGCGCGGCGGTCCGGGTCAACCCCGGCAACATCAAGAAGTTCGACGACAAGGTCAAGGAGATCGCCGCGGCGGCCCGCGACCACAACACCCCCATCCGCATCGGCGTCAACGCGGGTTCGCTCGACCCGCGCCTGATGGCCAAGCACGGCAAGGCCACCCCCGAGGCCCTCGCCGAGTCGGCCCTGTGGGAGGCCTCGCTCTTCGCCGAGCACGACTTCCACGACCTGAAGATCTCCGTCAAGCACAACGACCCCGTGGTCATGGTGCGCGCCTACGAGATCCTCGCCGAGCAGTGCGACTACCCGCTGCACCTGGGCGTCACCGAGGCCGGTCCGGCGTTCCAGGGCACGATCAAGTCCGCCGTGGCCTTCGGCGCGCTGCTGCGCCAGGGCATCGGCGACACGATCCGGGTGTCCCTGTCGGCCCCGCCGGTGGAGGAGGTCAAGGTCGGCAACCAGATCCTGCAGTCGCTGAACCTGCGGCCCCGCAAGCTGGAGATCGTGTCCTGCCCGTCCTGCGGTCGGGCCCAGGTGGACGTCTACACCCTCGCCGAGCAGGTCACCGCCGGTCTGGAGGGCATGGAGGTGCCGCTGCGCGTCGCCGTCATGGGCTGCGTCGTCAACGGCCCCGGCGAGGCCCGCGAGGCCGACCTCGGCGTGGCCTCCGGCAACGGCAAGGGCCAGATCTTCGTCAAGGGCAAGGTCATCAAGACCGTGCCCGAGCACCTGATCGTGGAGACCCTGATCGAAGAGGCCATGCGCATCGCCGAGGAGGTCGGCGAGAACGAGGGCTCGGGCGAGCCCGTCGTCACGGTCGGCTGAGCGGGTGGCGGGCACCCCGCTCCGGCGCGTTCTCTGGCAGGCTTGGCCGTGTGCTGAGGCTTGCCGGAGCGAGGGTGCTCGACGACCGGGAGCTCACCGGGGTGCTGGCGGCGCTCGCCGCCGACCCGGTGGCGTCCTGCATGGTCGCCGCGCGGGTGGAGTCCGTGGGACTGGACCCGTGGCGGCTGGGCGGTGAGGTCTGGTCGTTCGACCACCGGTCGCTGCGCGGCGGGCGCGTGGACGCGCTGTGCTTCGCCGGTCCGAACCTGATCCCGCTGTCCGGCGGCCAGGCCGCGCTGCGCGGCTTCGCCGACCGGGCCCGGCGGCGGGGCCGCACGTGCTCCTCGCTGGTCGGCCCCGCCGAGCAGGTCATCGGCCTGTGGGAGGAGCTGGAGCGCGACTGGGGCCCGGCCCGCGAGGTGCGCGCCGACCAGCCGTTGCTCGCCATGGGCGGCGCGCCGTCGGTGCGCCCCGACCCGCTGGTGCGGCCGGTGCGGCCCGCCGAGCTGGAGCGCTACCTGCCCGCCGCGATCGCCATGTTCGTGGAGGAGGTCGGCGTCGACCCGTGCGCCGAGGACGGCGGCGCGGGCTACCGGGCGCGGGTGGCCGAGCTGATCGCGTCGGGGCGGGCGTTCGCCCGGTTCGAGAACGGCGAGGTCGTGTTCAAGGCCGAGATCGGGGCCATGTCCCGGCAGGTCGGCCAGATCCAGGGCGTGTGGGTGCGGCCGGACCGGCGCGGGCACGGCGTCGGCGCGGCGGGCACGGCGGCCGTCGCCGACCGGCTCGTCCGGGGCCTCGGGCGCACCGCGAGCCTGTACGTCAACGGCTACAACAGCCCCGCCCGCGCCGCGTACCGCAAGATCGGCTTCACGCAGGTGGGCCAGTACGCGACCGTGCTCTTCTGATCCGGGGGCATACTGCGGTGGTGCTGCTGCCCAAGCTGGCCGGTCCGGTGTGCCTCCTGCTGCTGCTCTCCGGGTGCGGGCTCTTCACGTCCAAGCCGGGGCCGGGCGACGCGCTCGGCGACTTCCTGTCCAAGGTGGCCTCCGGCGACACCGAGGGCGCCGCGAGGCTCACCGACGACCCGACGTCCGCCGAGGACCTGCTGGACAAGGTGCGCGGGGCGCTGAGGCCCACCGGGCTGACCACCTCCGTGGACCGGGTCGGCGACCAGAGCGGGGCCACCGCCCCCGCCGACGCCACCCTGGAGTGGCAGCTGCCCAACGAGCACCGGTGGAAGTACCAGACCTCCCTGGAGCTGCGCCGCGAGGCCGACGACTGGAAGGTGCACTGGGCGCCCTCGGTCGTGCACCCCAAGCTCGGCGCCCAGCAGTCGCTCGGGTTCACCGAGGTCAAGCCCGCGCTCGCCCCCGTGCTCGACCGGGACGGCACCGCGCTGATGTCACCCGAAACGGTGGTCTCGGTGCTGCTGAGCCCGAAGGAGGCCGGGGACGTGAACGCGGTCGCGAACTCGCTGGCCGCCGCGCTGTCCCGGTTCGACGGGAAGATCACCGCGAAGACCGTCGCCGACGGCGCCGCCGCCGTCCCGGAGGGCCAGTCGTACCTGGTGGCCGCGCTGCGCGACGCCGACTACCAGTCGGTCAAGCCCGCCATCTACGAGCTGCCCGGCGTCCGCTTCACCAGCCAGGTGAGCCTGCTGGCCCCGTCCCGCGACTACGGCTCGCAGGTGCTGCCCGCGATCCGCAAGTCCGTCGAGGACACCGTCGCGGGCGAGGCCGGGTTCCGCGTCTACACCGCCAACTCCTCCGGGCAGGAGGTCGAGACGCTGTTCGACCAGCAGCCCGAGCCCGCGCACGCCGTGCCCACCACGCTCAGCCGCCGGGTGCAGGACGCCGCCGAGGACGCGCTGGAGCCGGTCGCGCAGCCCGCGATGCTGGTGGCGCTCCAGGTCGGCACCGGCGAGGTGCTGGCCGTGGCGCAGAACGGCCCCGCCGACGAGCAGGGCGCGATCGCGCTCACCGGCCAGTTCCCGCCCGGCTCCACGTTCAAGATCGTCACGGCGGCGGCGGCCATGGCGGCGGGCAGGGCGAGCGCGGACAGCCCGCTGCCCTGCCCCGGCAGGACCACCGTCGACGGCCGCCGGATCGTGCCCAACGACAAGGAGTTCGACAAGGGCACGATCCCGCTGCGGTCGGCGTTCGCGTTCTCCTGCAACACCACCTTCGCCCAGCTCGCCGCCGAGCTGCCCCCCGCCGCGCTCACCGAGCAGGCCGCCTCGTTCGGCCTCGGCGTCGACTTCGAGATCCCGGCCGTCACCACCATCACCGGCTCCGCGCCCGAGGCCGCCGACGTGGTCGAGCGGGCCGAGGACGGGTTCGGGCAGGGCAAGGTGGTCGCCAGCCCGTTCGGCATGGCCCTGGTCGCCGCGACCGCCGCGGGCGGCACGATGCCCACGCCGACCCTGATGCGCGAGCAGGCCACCAAGGCCGACCGGCAGCCGCCCGCGCCGTCCACCGCCGTCCTGGAGCCGCTGCGGGCGATGATGCGCGAGGTGGTCGAGTCGGGCACCGCGACCCAGTTGCGCGGCCTCGGCGACGTGCGCGGCAAGACCGGCACCGCCCAGTACGGCGACGGGGTCAACTCGCACGGCTGGTTCGTCGGCTACCGGGGCGACGTCGCGTTCGCCACGCTCCTGCTGGGGGCCAACGCCTCCACGCCCGCCGTGGACGCCACGGGCAGGTTCCTGCGGGCCGTCGGCTGACCCCGGACTCCCCTGCTGGCGCTCCGGCGGGCGTCGTAGTGTTGGGGCATGTCCGTGCGCGCCGTCCTGAAGCCTGGGACGCAGTCCCCCAGGCGCCCCGTCCCCGAGCACATCGAGCGGCCTGAGTACGTCGACCGCCCCGCCCCGCAGCGCAACACCGACCCGTGGGCGCAGACGCCCGAGGTGATCGAGGCCATGCGCGTCGCGGGCAGGCTCGCCGCCCAGGCGCTGCAGGAGGCGGGCAAGGCCGTCGTGCCCGGCGTCACCACCGACCGGCTCGACGCGATCGCCCACGAGTTCCTGTGCGACCACGGCGCGTACCCGTCGACGCTCGGCTACCGGGGCTTCCCGAAGTCCTGCTGCACCTCGCTCAACGAGGTCATCTGCCACGGCATCCCCGACTCGACCGTGGTCGAGGACGGCGACATCGTCAACATCGACGTCACCGCGTACATCGGGGGAGTGCACGGCGACACCAACGCCACCTTCATCGCGGGCGAGGCGTCCGAGGAGGTGCGGCTGCTGGTCGAGCGCACCCACGAGGCCACCATGCGCGCGATCAAGGCCGTCAAGCCCGGTCGCCAGCTCAACGTGGTCGGCCGCGTCATCGAGGCCTACGCCAACCGCTTCGGCTACGGCGTGGTGCGCGACTTCACCGGCCACGGCATCGGCCGCACGTTCCACAACGGCCTGATCGTGCTGCACTACGACGCGCCGCACGTGCCCACCGTCATCGAGACCGGCATGACGTTCACGATCGAGCCGATGATCACCCTCGGCGGCGCGGACGGCGAGATGTGGGACGACGGCTGGACCGTCACCACCAAGGACAAGAGCTGGACGGCGCAGTTCGAGCACACCCTCGTCGTCACCGACGAGGGTGCGGAGATCCTCACCACCTGCTGAGCCCGGACCCCGGTCGGGCCGCCGCGCTCGGCCCGACCGGGCGATCAGCGGCCCAACCGGTCCAGCAGGTCCGCCAGCGCCAGCGCCACCGGCTCCGGGTCGGTGGCGGCGGCCAGGTGGTGCAGGTCCAGCTCGCGGACCGGCCAGCCCAGCGCGGCGGCCTGGGCGCACGCCTCGTCGTAGGCGGGGCTCAGCCGCAGCACCGCCTGCGGGCCGGTCCACTCGATCGTCGGGTGCGGCTCCTTGAGGAACGCCAGCGGCACCTCGGGGGCCTCGGCGGTGATCTCGGCCAGCAGGTCCGCGTCGGACACCAGACCCGCGATCTCGTCCGGCCCGAACCAGCGGTCCCAGCGCTGGAGCAGCCCGCCGCGCGAGGCGGCCTTCAGCGCGGAGAACAGCTCGGCGGGCGCGGTGTCGCGCCAGCTCCGGCCGGGCGTGGGCAGGTCGGAGTCGAGGTAGACCAGACCGGTGACGGGGGCTTCCTCGAGGGCCTCGGCGAACGCGGGGAGCAGGGGACCGGCGCCGCTGTGCCCCACCAGGACCAGGTCGCCGCTCACCCCCGAGTCCTCGACCGCGTCGGTGAGCACGCCGATGATCCGCTGGTGCACGGGTGCGGCGTTGACCGTCACCCGCACGTCCAGCGGCAGCACCGGCCTGCCGAGCGCGGCGAGCGCGTCGGCGAGCGGGGCGAGGCTGGCGGGTCCCAGGAACGGGCTGTGCAGCAGGACCGCGGTGGCGGGCGTGTGGACCATGACGAGGATGATGGCAGCCCTCGGGCGCCGGTGGAGGGGTGCGGCTGTGAGTGGTGCGGTGCTGGTGGCCGGGACCACGTCGGACGCGGGCAAGAGCGTCCTGGTGGCGGGCCTGTGCCGGTGGTTGGCGCGGGAGGGCGTGCGGGTCGCGCCGTTCAAGGCGCAGAACATGTCCAACAACTCCGCGGTCACCCCGGACGGCGGCGAGATCGGCCGCGCGCAGGCCCTCCAGGCCGCCGCGTGCGGGTTGGAGCCGAGCGTGCGGTTCAACCCGGTGCTGCTCAAGCCCGGTGGTGACCGCAGCTCCCAGGTGGTGGTGCTGGGCAAGGTCGCGGGCGAGGTGTCCGCGATGTCCTACCGGGAGCGCAAGGCCGAGCTGATGACCGTGGTGCTCGACACCCTGGCCGGGCTGCGCGCCGACTACGAGGCCGTGGTGTGCGAGGGCGCCGGGTCCCCCGCGGAGATCAACCTTCGGGCCACCGACATCGCCAACATGGGGCTGGCGCGCGCCGCAGGGCTGCCCGTGCTGGTGGTCGGCGACATCGACCGGGGCGGGGTGCTGGCGCACCTGTTCGGCACCCTCGCGCTGCTCGACCCGGCCGACCAGGCCCTCGTGGCCGGGTTCGTGGTCAACAAGTTCCGGGGCGACCCGGCGCTGCTCGAACCGGGGCTGCGGCAGCTTCGGGAGCTGACCGGGCGGCCGGTGCACGGGGTGCTGCCGTGGCGCGAGGAGCTGTGGCTGGACGCCGAGGACTCGCTGTCCTACGCGGCCGACGGGGTGATCGGCAGGCCGCAGGCCCCGGTGGGGCGGCAGTGGCTGCGGGTGGCCGTGGTGCGGCTGCCCCGGATCTCCAACGCCACCGACGTGGAGGCGCTGGCCTGCGAGCCGGGCGTGTCCGTGCGGTTCGTGACCGAGCCGTCCCGGCTGGCCGACGCGGACCTGGTGGTGCTGCCCGGCTCCAAGGCGACCGTGTCGGACCTGGCGTGGCTGCGCCGCACCGGGCTGGCCGACGCGATCGCCGCGCACGACGGGCCGGTGCTGGGGGTGTGCGGCGGCTACCAGATGCTCGCGCGCTCGATCGACGACCCGGTGGAGTCCGGCGCGGGCGCGGTGCCGGGGCTGGGGCTGCTGGACGTGGACGTGGTGTTCGAGCCGGAGAAGGCGCTGCACCGGCCGACCGGGGTCGCGCTGGGCGAGCCGGTGACCGGGTACGAGATCCACCACGGCCGGGTGGCGCGCCGCGCCGACGACCTGCCGGGGCTGGTGGAGCTGCCGGACGGCGAGGTCGAGGGCGCGGTGCGCGGGCGCGTCATGGGCACGCACTGGCACGGGCTGCTGGAGAACAACGCGTTCCGGCGGGCGTTCCTGCGGCACGTGGCCGGTCTCGCCGGGCGGGACGGGTTCGCGGTCGCCCCGGACACCGACTTCGCGGCCCGCCGCGAGGCCCAGCTGGACCTGCTCGGCGACCTGGTCGTGGACCACCTGGACACGGGCGCGGTGCGGGCGCTGCTGGAGCGCGGGGTGCCGGGTGGGCTGCGTGTGGTGCCGCCCGCGGGAGCGCCAGCGGTCGGGTGAGCGCGGGCTGCGGTGGTCGGGCCGGGGCGTGGGCGCCGGGCGCGGACGGTCGGCCCGCGCCGTGCGCGGCGCTCGGCCGGACCGCCCACCGCGGGGCGATCCGGCCGAGCTCCTGAGCGGGGGCTACACCGGCACGGCCGCCACGACCGGTTCGGCGCGGCGGCGCGGGCGGGTGAGCGTCGCCACCCCCATGCCCGCCACCACCAGCGCCGCCGCGCCCAGCCGGACCGCCGTGACCTCCTCGTCCAGCAGCAGCCAGCCGGACAGCATCCCGGCCACCGGCACCAGCAGCGCGAACGGCACCACGCGCGGCGCGGGGTAGGTGCGCAGCAGGAAGCCCCACAGGGCGAAGCCGAGCAGCGTCGACCCCCAGGCCACGAACAGCAGCGACCCGACGCCCGCCCAGTCCGCGCCGCGCAGCGCCGCCAGGTCCGCCTCCGGGCCCTCGACCAGCAGCGACAGCGCCAGCAGCGGCAGCACGGCCACCGCGCTCACCCACACGATGAACCGCAGCGAGTCCGGCGGCTGGGCCTTGCGGGTCAGCACGTTCGCCACGCCCCACGCGAGCGCCCCGCCCACGACCAGCAGCAGCGCCGACACCGGGCTCGACACCCGGTAGTCCAGCGCGATCGCCACGAACCCGGTCGTGGCCACCGCCAGGCCCAGCACCTGCGCCGGTCGCGGGCGCTCGCCCAGCACCACCGCCGACAGCACCACGGTGAACACCACCTGGCTCTGGAGCACCAGCGACGACAGGCCCGCGGGCATCCCGGCGTGCATCCCGGTGAACACCAGGCCGAACTTCACCACGCCCAGCGCCAGCCCCACGCCGAACACCCACCGCCACGCCACGCGCGGCCCGCCCAGGAAGAGCACGGCGGGCACGGCGGCGAGCAGGAACCGCAGCGCGGAGAACAGCAGTGGCGGGAACTCGGCGAGGCCGACCTTGATGACGACGAAGTTGACGCCCCAGATGACGGCGACGAGCACCGCGACGGCGGAGTGGGCTGGTTTCACGCCCGCCAGTCTCAGCCCGGCCAATCGTTTAGCACCAGAGCTAAGTTCTGAAGCGTGGGGTTTAGCATTGCTGAATGCTCGACCTGGGACGCCTGCGGGCGCTGCACGCGGTGGCGCGGCACGGTTCGGTCGGGGCCGCGGCCTCGGCGCTGGGGTACACGCCGTCGGCGGTGTCCCAGCAGATCACCAAGCTGGAGCGGGAGACCCGCGCGGTGCTGCTGGAGCGGCGCGGGCGCGGGGTGGTGCTCACCGACGCGGCGCTGCTGCTCGCCGACACCGCCGAGCGGGTGCTGGCCCTGGTGGAGGGGGTCGAGGTGGCGCTGGAGCGGCAGCGCGGGCAGGTCGTGGGGGAGCTGCGGATCGGCGCGTTCTCCACCGCCGCGCGCGGGCTGCTGCCCCCCGCGCTCGCGGAGCTCGCGGTGCGGCACCCGGAGCTGGACGCGCGGCTGGTCGAGCAGGACCCGCCGGAGGCGATCGGCGCGGTGGCGCGCGGTGAGCTGGACCTGGCCGTGGCCCACGACTGGGTGAACGCGCCGCTGCCCGTGCACGAGTCGCTGGCGCGGGTGCGACTGGGGGAGGACTACGCGGACGTGCTCCTGCCGTCGGCGCACCGGCTGGCCGGGCGCGCGGCGGTCGGGGTGGCGGACCTGGCGGGGGAGCGGTGGATTTGCCAGCCCGAGGGGACGATCTGCCACGACTGGCTGGTCAACGCGTTCCGGGCGGAGGGCGTCGAGCCGCTGCTGGCGCACCGGGTCGGCGAGTACGAGACCCAGTTGGCGCTGCTGGAGCGCGGGGTGGGGGTGGCGCTGCTGCCCAGGCTGGGGAGGGGCGCGCTGCCGGAGGGCGTCCGCGCGGTGCCGTTCGAGCCCCGGCCGACCCGGCGGGTGTTCGTGGTGTGGCGCGCGCAGGCGGCCAGGCGACCCGCGATCGGGGCCGTGGCGCAGGTGCTGCGGGAGGTCTGGGAGGCGTGGGTCCCGACGCGGGGGTGATGGCGCGGCGGTGACGGCGCGGGGGTGATCGCGCAGCGTTGACGGTGCGGGGATGACGGCGCGGGGATGACGGCGCGGGGGTGACGGCGCCGCAGTGAGAGCGCGGTGGTCCCGGCGCGGCGGTGAGAGCGCGCGCGGGTGATCCGCGCGCGGCGCTCCCGCCCGTGCGCGCGAACCCCTCGTGGGCGACCGCCGCCCGCTACTCCCCGTGCCGCTCCAGCAGCTCCTCCAGGAACCCGCCCGCCTCCAGCGCCGCCCGCGCCGGGTCGGCGTCGCGGATCGCCTGGAGCAGGCCCTCGTGGGACAGGTCGTCGTCGTCCGGCGCGGTGCGCACGGTCGCGTCGATGCTGGCCCGCACCGCCTCGGTCAGGCCCTGGTACAGCTCGGCCAGCAGGGTGTTGTGCGAGCACTGGAGCAGCAGCTCGTGGAACTGCGCGTCCCGCTCGACCAGCCGCTCCCAGTCCTTCGCGGCCAGCGCCGAGTCCCGCTCGGCGAGCGCGACCTCCAGCCGGGCCAGCTCCTCCTCGGTGCGCTGGGTCGCGGCCAGCCGCGCGCCCTCGACCTCCAGCGTCCGCCGCACCTGGAGCACGTCCCGCAGCTCGCTGCCGCACAGCCTGCGCACCGCCCCGGACAGCTCGCTCGTGGCGCGCACGAACGTCCCGTCGCCCTGGCGGACCTCCAGCAGCCCGGCGTGGGCCAGCGCCCGCACCGCCTCGCGCACGGTGTTGCGCCCCACGCCCAGCGCCGTCACCAGCTCCGGCTCCGGGGGGATGCGCCGGCCGACCGGCCATTCACCGCTGGCGATCGCCCCCCTCATCTGGTCGATCACCTGGTCGACGAGGCCCGCCCGTCGAGTAGTGGCCAACGGCACAGCGGCATCCTTTCATCCAAACATCCTATGTCTGCGATAGTAACCGAGTGTCGATCCAGCAAATCCCGCCAGACCGAATTCCCGTGTCCGTCCACATTGCCACCGATCCGGGTGACGACGCGACGGTGGGAACACATCCGGTCACCGGAGCCGCTGATCAGACCACCGCTGATCCGACGACTGCCGCACCCGCCACCGCGCCCCCGGCCGAACCCGCCCCCGCACCGCGGCCAAACCGGGGCGCCGCGCTGGTCGGCAGCACCCTCCTCGCGGTCGGCGTCGCGCTCGCCGCCGCGAACCTGCGCCCCGCCGTCACGAGCCTGGCCTCCGTGCTCGGCGACGTCCGCGCCTCCCTCGGCGCCACCACCGCGTGGACCAGCCTGCTGACCGCCGTGCCCACCGTCTGCTTCGGCGTCGCCGCGTTCGCCGCCCCGTGGCTGGGCCGTCGCTTCGGCATGGCCCGCGCGGTCGGCGCGTCGCTGGTCGTGCTCACCCTCGGCCTGGTCCTGCGGGTCCTGGACGGCCCTGCCGTGCTGCTCGGCGGCACGTTCACCGCCTGCGCGGGCATCGCGGTGTGCAACGTGCTGATCCCGGTCGTGGTGAAGGAGTCGTTCCCGGACAAGGTCGGGTTCCTGACCGGCGTCTACACCGCCGCGCTCGCCGCCGGGGCCGCCGTGGGCGCCGCCCTCACCCCGACCCTGGAGACCGCGCTCGGCTCCTGGCAGCTCGCCGCCGCCACCTGGGCGCTGCTGTCGACCGCCGCCCTGCTGGTGTGGTCCGCGAGCGCCCGCCACGGCGCGGCCCCCGCTGTCGCAGTCCCCGCCGCCTCCGGCGCCGCGCCCGCCCGTGGCGCCCACCCCGTCCAGCAGCGCCGCACCTCCGTGCTGCGCAGCCCGCTGGCCTGGGTGATCACCGTCTTCTTCGGGCTCCAGTCGCTGCTCGCCTACACCGTCATGGGCTGGCTGCCGCAGATCATGGCCGACTCCGGCGTCGACCGGACCACCGCCGGGATGCTGCTGGCGATCACCATGGTGCTCGGCGTCCCGGTCAGCCTCGTCGTGCCGCCGCTGGCCACCCGCTGGGGCTCGCAGTCCTGGCTGGTCGTGCTGCTCGGCTCGCTGTCCATCGCGGGCATCCTGGGCCTGGCCATCGCGCCGGTCGCCGCGCCCGGCCTGTGGGTGGTGCTGATCGGCACCGGCATGTGCGTGTTCCCGCTGGCCCTGGTGATCATCTCGCTGCGCACCGCCACCGCCGCCGACACCGCGAAGCTGTCCGCGATGGCGCAGAGCATCGGCTACCTGATCTCGGCCGCCGGACCGTTCGCGTTCGGCGTGCTGCGCGACGTGACCGGCGCGTGGACGGTGTCCATGTACGTCCTCGCGGGCATCCTCGTCGCGCTCATCGCCCTGGGCGTGATCGCCGGACGGCCGCGCACCATCTGACACCCCCGGAACAGCGGGAGGCCCGGACCGACGTGGTCCGGGCCTCCCGCCGTGCCGCGCGAGTCCTAAGCGTCCTTGAGCGGCAGCGCGAGCAGCGCGTTCTCCACGACCTCCGGCATCCCTGGGTGGATCCAGTACTGCCCCTTGGCCATCGACCGCGCGTCCAGGCCGAAGCTCATCGCCTGGATCAGCGGCTGCACCACGGTCGGCGCCTGCGGCCCGATCACGTGCGCGCCCAGCAGCTGCCCGGTCACCGGGTCGGCCAGCAGCTTCACGAAACCGGTGGTGTCCTCCATCGCCCAGCCGTAGGCGATCGACGCGTACGGCTGCTCGACGCTGACGTACGACACGCCCTTCGCCACCGCGTCCCGCTCGGTCAGCCCGACCGAGGCGATCTGCGGCGACGAGAACACCGCCGACGGCACGAACCGGTGGTCCGAGGCGATCGGCGCGTCCGGGTTCAGCAGGTTGTGCCGCACCACCTTCGCCTCGTGGTTGGCCACGTGCTTGAGCTGGTAGTCCGAGCTGATGTCGCCCAGCGCGTAGATCCCCTCCACCGAGGTGCGCTGGAACTCGTCGACCGCGACCCTGCCCTTGTCGTTGAGGGCCACCCCGGTCGCCGCGACGTCCAGCAGGTCCGCGTTCGGCTGACGGCCGACCGCGACCAGCAGCTCCTCGGCCTCCACGACCTCGGGCCCGTCCGGACCCTCCAGGTGCAGCCGCGCCACCCCGTCGACCCGCTCGGCCCGCACCGCGCGCCGGTCGAGCCGCACGTCCCACTTGGCCGAGGCGAGCTCGGTGAACCGGGCCGACACCGCGTCGTCCTCGGCCCGCAGCAGCGCGCCGGAGCGGGCCACCAGGGTGACCTCCACGCCGAACGACGAGAACACGTGCGCGAACTCGGTGGCCACGAACCCGCTGCCCAGGATCACCATCCGCCGGGGCAGCCGGTCCAGCCGCATCACCGTGTCGCTGGTGTGGAAGCCGGTCTCGACCAGGCCCGGCACGTCCGGCACGACCGGGCGCGAGCCCGCCGCGATCACGAACCGGTCGGCGGTGATGGTCTCGCCTGCGCCGGTGTCGAGCGTCTTGGGGCCGGTGAACCGGGCCGTCCCGCTGTACACGGTGGTGTTCGCGCTGCCGCTCTCGCGCCACCGCCTCCCGCCCTCGGCGATCGGGTCGATGCGCCCGAAGATCCGGTCGCGCACGTCGGTCCAGCGCACGCCGTCGAGCGAGGCGTCCACGCCGAAGCGGGCCGCGCTCGCCGGACCCGCCGCGAGGTCGGCCGTGTGCACGAACATCTTCGTCGGGATGCAGCCCACGTTCAGGCAGGTCCCGCCGAACACGCCCTTCTCCACGATCGCGACGTCCCAGGCGGCGAACGCCTCGTCCACGATGGAGTTGCCGGAGCCGGTGCCGATGACAACCAGGTCGAAGTGCCTCACGCCCTGCTCAACCCTCTCGTCCTGGCGGATGTTCCCGCCGCTCAGTGCTGGTAGGTCGGCGTGATGATCGCCCGCGCCAGGGTGTGGAACGCCAGGTTGAAGCTCACCGCGGCGGGCGAGGCGTCGCCGTCCACGTCCAGCGCCTCGACGTCGACCGCGTGCACCACGAAGAAGTAGCGGTGCGGGCGGTCGCCCTTGGGCGGGGCCGCGCCGCCGAACGCGCGCGTGCCGTAGTCGCTGCGCACGTGGAACGCGCCGCCGGGCAGCGAGTCGTCGTCCGCGCCCGCGCCGGTGTCCAGCGAGGTGGTCGAGACCGGCAGGTTCACCGCGACCCAGTGCCAGAAGCCGGACGGGGTGGGGGCGTCCGGGTCGAAGCAGGTCACCACGAAGCTCTTCGTCCCCTCGGGGAACCCGCTCCAGGACAGCTGCGGCGAGGTGTTGCCGCCCTCGAACACCTGCGCCTGCGGCAGGGGCTGCCCGTCGGCCACGTCGGTCGAGGTGACCTGGAACGCGGGAGCGGTCGGGAGCAGCGAGTACGGGTCCGGCGCGACGGGTCGGTCGAGGCTCATCGGGTCCTCCGCTGGTGATCTTGGCTGTCGGGCCCGACCCTATCCCCGGCGGTTCGCGATCGCCGTGCAACCCGGATGGCGGCGCCCGCGTCTCATCCGGAGGAAAAGCAATCCTCCGGGGGGATCCACTCCATGCGCGCGTTGGCAGTAGCGATGACGGCTGCCCTGGGACTGCTGGCGGCCTGCTCGCCTGCTCCCGAAGCCCCCGAGGCGGCGCCCGTGCCGCCGAGCACGACGACCACCTCCACGACCACCACCCCACCCCCGCCGCCGCCGAAGCTGTTCCAGCAGCCCTACCGGTACGGCACGGCCCAGAAGGAGGCCCCGCCGCAGGAGGGCGACCTGGCGCCGGTGGTCAGCAGCATCGAGACCGACAAGCCCTACGTGTTCCTGACCATCGACGACGGGGCCGTCCGGCACCCCAAGGCGCTCCAGCTCATCCGCGACTCCGGCATCGAGCCGTCGCTGTTCCTCAACACCACGCACGTGCAGCCGGACCCGGCGTACTTCAACGCGCTCCGGGGCGCGGGCGCGCACGTGCACGCCCACACCACGGACCACCCGAACCTGCGCGGCATGGGGTACGAGGCGCAGCGCGCGGAGATCTGCGGCAACGCCGACCACCTCGGGGCGGCGCTCGGGACCAGGCCGACCCTGTTCCGCCCGCCGTTCGGCAACTACGACCTGAACACCCGCCGCGCCGCCGCCTCGTGCGGGATGCGGGCGGTGGTGCTGTGGACGGCGGCGGTCAACGACGGCGTGGTGCAGTTCCAGGTGGGGGACAGGCTGCGCGGCGGCGACATCGTGCTCATGCACTTCCGGGACAGCTTCGTGGCCGACTTCACCGCGTTCTGCGAGCGCGCGAAGGCGGACGGGATGACCCCGGTGCTGCTGGACGACTTCCTCGCGCCGCCGAGCGAGCGGCACTGAGCGAGCGGCACTGAGCGAGCGGCGCTGAGCGGGTGGCGCTGACCGGACGGCACTGAGCGGACGGCGCTGACCGGACGGCGTCGGCGGGTGGGGCGCACGACTGCTCCACCCGCGCGCCTTCCCCGGATCAGCCCTAGCGGCGCACCCCGCACCGCGCGGGACCATCCGGTGATGGCGGCAGGCGACGACGGGGACGACGAGGACTTCGACAGGTGCTGCGACCTCACCATGCGCGGCGGGGCCACGAGCGGGATCGTCTACCCGCTGGCCGTGGTCGAGCTGTCCAAGCACTACCGGTTCCGCTCGCTCGGCGGGGCCTCGGCCGGGGCGATCGGGGCCTCGTTCGCGGCGGCGGCCGAGCGCGGGCGGGACAGCGGCGGGTTCGACCGGCTCGCCGACACGGTCTCCTGGTTCGCGGCCGGGCAGCAGCGGCTCGCCCAGCTGTTCCAGCCGACCAGGGCCACCCGCAAGCTCTACCGGCTGGTCACCGCGACCATGCAGAGCCGGGAGACCACCGGGCGCAGCGCGGCGGTCTCCCTGGTGTTCGCGCTGCTGGGCGCGATCGGCCTGCGGGCCAAGGCCGCGCTCGCCGCGGCGCTGCTGGTCTGGCTGGCCGGGCCGGTGCTGTGGTTCGGCGCGGTCGCCTGGCCCGGCTTCCCGACCTGGGGGCTGGCGGCGATCGTGGTGGTGGCCGTGCTCGCGGTGCCGTGGGTGGCGGCGAAGGCGCTGCCCAGCGGGCGCGGGCCGCTGCCCGCCCGGATCGGCCTGCTGCTGCTGGCGGCCGTCCCGCTCTACCCGATCGTCCCCCGGCTGCGCGCGGACTGGGCGGTGCTGGCGTCGGCCGCCACCGCGGGCGTGGTGTGGCTGGTGCTCGGCTTCGGGCTGGCCAGCGCGGTCGTCCTGATCTACGCGGGCGGGGTGCGCAGGTTCGTGCGCGAGCGGGCCGCGTCCATCGGCTTCGGGCTCGTGCCCGGCACCGGCGGCTACCGGTCGAGCTGGTGGGACCGCCGCTGCGGGATGCCGAAGTCCACCGGTGTCCCGCCGCTGAGCGACTGGCTCGCCGACTCCCTCGACCACCTCGCGGGCGTGCGCGGGCTGCGCTTCTCCGACCTGACCACGAACCTGGTGCTGATGAGCACCGACGTCTCCGAGGGCCGCCCGTGCAGGCTGCCGTTCACCTCGGACGACCGCTGGCTGTTCTGCGCCGACTGCCTGGCGGCGGTGCTGCCCGCGCGGGTGGTCGACCTGCTCGGCGACGAGGGCGCGGACGACGCGCGCTGCCCGCTGCACCCGGCGACCGCGCTGCGCGTGCTGCCCGCCGACCTGCCGGTGGCGCTCGCGGTGCGGATGAGCACGCCGATGCCCGGCCTGATCTCGGCGGTGCCGCTGGTGCGCGCCGACCCCGAGCCGAGGGTGCACTGGTTCTCGGACGGCGGCATCACCAGCAACTTCCCCATCCACTTCTTCGACACCCTGCTGCCCCGCTGGCCCACGTTCGGGCTCACCCTGCAGGGCTACCCGGCGCCGGACGCGCCGGACGTGTGGCTGCCCGAGCAGGACGCCTCGCAGGAGGGCAGGCCGTGGCGGGCGGTCACCGGCGCGGTCGGGTTCGCGCAGGCGGTCCTGGACACCGCGCTCGGCTGGCGGGACGCGATGCAGTCGGCGCTGCCGGGCTTCCGCGGGCGGATCGCGCACGTGCGGCTGCGCGGCGGCGAGGGCGGCACGAACCTGTTCATGCGGCCGGAGACGATCCGGGCGCTGGCCGAGCGCGGCCGGGTCGCGGGGGAGCTGCTGCGCACCAGGTTCACCCAGGAGGGCGGCGAGCGGACCGCGCGGTACCGGTGGATCCGGATGCGGATCGCCATGCGCGAGTACCAGGAGCTGGCCAGGCAGGCGCGCGAGCGCGGCGAGCAGTACCGGGAGCTGGCGGACGGCTACCCGGTGCCGGAGGAGCTGAAGTCCTGGTTCGCGGACCCGCCCGCCGGGACCGACCCGTTCGCGGCCGACGTGCGGTTGACCCTGGACCAGCTCGGCGGCCTGGTGCCCGGCCCGTTCGACGGGGCGCCGCCGGTGAACCCGGACCTGCGGCTCAACCCGGCCGAGTGAACGGGTCCCTGGGCGGGTGACGTGATCGGGCGGGGCGCCCGGTGCCCAGGGCGCCCCGCCGCGACCGCGCCGGGTCAGACCTTGCGGCCCACGCCCACGTACGCGCTGGTGTAGGCGTCGTCCGAGTCGCGCCGCCACTCCGACAGCGGCACCACGCCCGGCTCGACCACCTCGAACCCGTCGAACAGCTTGGTCACCTCGGCCCGGTCGCGGAAGATCAGCGGGCTCTCGGTGCGCTTGTACACGTCCTGCACCCGCGCGGTGTCCTGCTCGGCGTCGACCTGCACGCCCTCCACGGTCGCGTGCGAGATCGCCAGGAAGCTGCCGGGGACCAGCGCGTCCCGGTACCGGGCGATCGCGCCGTGCGGGTCGTCGGCGTCCGGCACGAAGTGCAGCACCGCGACCATCAGCACGCCGATCGGCCGGTCGAAGTCCAGCAGCCGCCGCACGTCCTCGTTCTCCAGCACGGACGCCGGGTCGCGCAGGTCCGCCTGGATGGCGGTGGCCAGCGGGTTCGCCGACAGGATCGCGGTGCTGTGCGCGACCGCGACGGGCTCGATGTCCACGTAGACCACGCGCGCCGCCGGGTTGGCGGCCTGGGCGATCTCGTGCACGTTGCCCACGGTCGGGATGCCCGAGCCCAGGTCCAGGAACTGGTCGATGCCCTGGTCCAGCAGGTAGCGCACCGAGCGCCGCAGGAACGTCCGCAGCGAGCGCGCCGCCCCGGACATGCCGGGGAAGACGTGCTCCACGGCCTTGGCCGCTTCCCGGTCCACGGCGAAGTTGTGCGACCCGCCCAGGTAGTAGTCGTACATCCGGGCCGTGCTCGGTCGGTCCAGGTCCACCGACGCGGGGACCCAGCTCGCCTGCTCCATAAAAGCCTTCTCCTCTTGACCGGGTGGAACCGCCGATCGTGTCGAACCCCGGTCGCCGCGCACAAGCCCCGCGCGCGGAACTCCTCGGTCTCGCTCTGGGCGAACAGAACTCGGAAACAACCGGGGACTCAACTCGGTTGAGCCTGTCAGACTCAACTCTGGAGGCTTCGCATGGGTGACACGTTGGCGCTCCCGGTCCTGCCCCTCGACGACACCGTCGTGCTGCCGGGCATGGTCGTCCCGGTGCGCCTGACCGGTTCGGACGCGGGCGCCGAGGCGCGGGCCGCCGTCGAGGCGGCCACCTCGGCCGCCGGAGGGGTGAACGGCGCGCGGGTGCTCCTGGTTCCCCGCCTGGACGGCCGCTACGCGAAGGTCGGCGCGCTGGCCACCGTCGAGCAGGTCGGCAGGCTCGCGGGCGGCGAGCGGGCCGCCGTGCTGCGCGCGACGGAGCGGGTGCGCATCGGCACCGGCACCACCGGGCCCGGCGCCGCGCTGTGGGTGGAGGCCACCGTCGTCGAGGAGCCGCCGCCGGACGAGCGCGCGCACTCCCTGGCCCGCGACTACCGCGCGGTGGTGACCACGATCCTCCAGCAGCGCGGCGCCTGGCAGGTCGTGGACTCCGTCCGCCAGGTCGACGGCCCCTCCGCGCTCGCGGACCTGGCCGGGTACGCGCCGTACCTGGAGAACGACCAGAAGGTGTGGCTGCTGGAGACCGGCGACGTCGGCGACCGCCTGGAGCGGCTGCTGGAGTGGGGCCGGGCGCACCTGGCCGAGCTGGACGTCGCCGAGACCATCGCCAAGGACGTCAAGGAGGGCGTGGAGAAGCAGCAGCGGGAGTTCCTGCTGCGCCAGCAGCTCGCCGCCATCCGCAAGGAGCTGGCCGAGCTGGACGGCAAGCCCGCCACCGAGGAGCAGGACTACCGGGCCCGCGTGGAGGCCGCCGAGCTGCCGGAGAAGGTGCGGGAGGCGGCGCTGCGCGAGGTCGACAAGCTGGAGCGCACCTCCGAGCAGTCCCCCGAGGTCGGCTGGATCCGCACCTGGCTCGACACCGTGCTCGACCTGCCGTGGGGCGAGCGCACCGAGGACTCCTACGACATCGCGGGCGCGCGGGCCGTGCTCGACGCCGACCACGCGGGCCTGGACGACGTGAAGGAGCGCATCACCGAGTACCTGGCGGTGCGGCGCAGGCGCGCGGACCGGGGCATGGGCCTGGTCGGCGGGCGCGGCGGCGGCGCGGTGCTCGCCCTCGTCGGGCCGCCCGGCGTCGGCAAGACCTCGCTCGGCGAGTCCGTCGCGCGGGCCATGGGCCGCAAGTTCGTCCGCGTCGCGCTCGGCGGCGTGCGCGACGAGGCGGAGATCCGGGGCCACCGGCGCACCTACGTCGGCGCGCTGCCCGGCCGCATCGCCCGCGCCATCTCCGAGGCGGGCTCGATGAACCCGGTGGTGCTGCTCGACGAGATCGACAAGGTCGGCGCCGACCACCGGGGCGACCCGACCGCCGCGCTGCTGGAGGTGCTGGACCCGGCGCAGAACCACACCTTCCGGGACCACTACCTGGAGGTCGAGCTGGACCTGTCCGACGTGGTGTTCCTGGCCACGGCGAACGTGCTGGAGTCCATCCCCGGCCCGCTGCTCGACCGCATGGAGCTGGTGCGGCTCGACGGCTACACCGAGGACGAGAAGGTCACCATCGCCCGCGACCACCTGCTCCCGAGGCAGGTCGAGCGGGCCGGGCTGGAGCCGGGCGACGTGGAGGTCACCGGGGCCGCGCTGCGCAGGCTCGCGGGCGAGTACACCCGCGAGGCCGGGGTGCGGCAGCTGGAGCGCTCGCTCGCGCGGGTGCTGCGCAAGGTGACCGCCGGGGTCGCGCTGGACCGGGCCGAGCTGCCCGTCACCGTGGACGGCGGCGACCTGGAGGGCTACCTGAAGTCGCCGAAGTTCACCCCCGAGTCCGCCGAGCGCACCGCCGTCCCCGGCGTGGCCACGGGACTGGCGGTGACCGGGGCGGGCGGCGACGTGCTGTTCGTGGAGGCCGCGCTCGCCGAACCCGGCACCGGGGCGTCCGGCGTGGTGCTCACCGGGCAGCTCGGCGAGGTGATGAAGGAGTCCGCGCAGATCGCCCTGTCCTACCTGCGGGCGCACGACGAGCGGGCCGCGACCCTGGACGGGCGCGGCGTGCACGTCCACGTCCCGGCGGGCGCGGTGCCCAAGGACGGGCCGTCGGCGGGCGTCACGATGGTGTCGGCGCTCGCGTCGCTGCTGTCGGGCCGCCCGGTGCGCTCGGACGTGGCGATGACCGGCGAGGTGTCCCTCACCGGACGGGTGCTGCCCATCGGAGGGGTGAAGCAGAAGCTGCTCGCCGCGCACCGGGCGGGCATCACGACCGTGCTGCTGCCCGCGCGCAACGGGCCGGACCTGGAGGAGGTCCCGCAGGACGTGCGGGACGCGCTGACCGTGCACCTGGTCGGGGACGTGCGCGAGGTCCTGGCGCTGGCGCTGGAGCCCGAGGCCGCGGCGGCCACCACCGCCGCCTGAGCCGACGGGGGCCGGGTTCCGATCGGAACCCGGCCCCCGGTGGGAAGCTGTCCTGCCGCTAGCGCGGTTTGGGCCCCAGCAGCCCGTTCTCCTCCGCGATCTCGGCGAGCTGCTTGACCTTGCCCGCCATGATCTCGCGCACGTGCTCGGTGACCAGCTCGACGGGCCAGTCCCACCACGCCGCGCGCAGCAGCAGTTCGATCTTGTCGTCGGGGTAGCGCTGCCGCACGGCCTGCGCCGGGTTGCCCCCGACGACGGTGTACGGGGCGACGTCCGAGGTCACCACGGCGCCGGTCGCGATGATCGCGCCGTCACCGATGGTCACGCCCGGCATGACGGTGGCGCCGCAGCCGAACCACACGTCGTTGCCCACGACCGTGTCCCCCTTGCTGGGGGCGGCGGCCATGATGTCGGCGGTCTTCTCCGCCCAGGCACCGCCGAAGATCGTGAACGGGAACGTGGACGGGCCCCTCGTGAGGTGGTTCGCGCCCGCCATGATGAACGTCGTGCCCGTGCCCAGAGCGCAGTACTTGCCGATGACCAGGCGTTCCGGGCCGTAGGAGTACAGCACGTTGCGGGTCTGGAACTCGGTCGCGCGCTCGGGGTCGTCGTAGTACGTGTAGTCGCCCACCTCGATGTTCGGTGCGTCGACCAGTGGCTTGAGCAGCACCACCCTCGGGTGATCGGCCATCGGGTGCAGCTGGTTCGGGTCGGGAACGGTCACCGCTCGACCTTACGTTCCAGGAACGCGTCCACCTCGGCCAGTGCCCTCTCGCGCACCGGGGCGGCCGACAGGAACAGGTCGTGCATCCCCCCTTCCACCTGGACGAGCGACACGTCCCGGCCGATCCTCGGGGCCCACCGGCGCATGTGCCCCACGTCCAGCACCGCGTCCGCCGTCATGGCCTCCGCCGACCACCGCCTCGCCTTCAGGTGGCTGCGCGCCGAGTGCAGCACCAGCACCGGGACCCGCACGTCCAGCCCCCGGTGCAGCCGCGCGTGCCCGACCCGCACCGCCCGCAACCACCCGGCCGTGACCGGGAACGCCTCGATCGGCTTCCACGCGGTGTCGAACTCCCACTCGCCGTGGTGGTCCCGGTGGATGCTCTGCCCGTACACCGGCCCCAGGCCCGGCTTGAGCACCAGCTTCGGCGCGAGGCGCCCCACCCCGCGCACCACCGCCGTGCCGACCGTGCGCACCACCCACGGCTCGGCCAGGTCCAGCCACGGGCTGTTGAGCACCAGCGCGTCCAGCGCGCCGTCCAGGCGCCGCTCGTGCGCCCACAGGCTGGTGGTCAGCCCGCCCGTGGAGTGCCCGACCACCACCAGCCCCCGGTGCCCGTCCTCCTCGCGCACCACCCGCACGGCGGCGTCGAGCTCCTCGAAGTGCGTCGACAGGTCCTCGACGTGGTTCGCCACCTCGCCCGGCCTCAGCGACCGCCCGTAGGCGCGCAGGTCCAGCGCGTAGAAGTCGTACCCGAGCGCCGCGAAGTGCTCGGCCACGTGCCGCTGGAAGAAGTAGTCCGCGAACCCGTGCACGTACAGCACGGCCCCGCGCTCGGCCGCCCCGTCGGCGCGCCTGCGCACCAGCGCCGCGCTCGCCTCCGAGCCCAGCGGCAGCGTCCTGACCTCGAACCCGTCGCCCAGCACATCCGGTTCCACCCCGTCAGTGTGCCCGTGATTCCCCCGAACGGGGAGTAGGGGGAAATGGGGCGTGGCACGCTGGGAGGATGAGCGAAGAGATCGAGCGGTCGACCTCCAGGGTTCGGTTCCCCGGTATCAGCCCCCGTGCCTACGAGCACCCGGTCGACCGGGGCGCGCTGGCGGTCCTGCGCGCGGTCCCCGGCATCGGTCCGGTCCTCAAGTCCGTCGCGGGCGCCTTCACCGAGCGCGGCGAGCGCCTCGGCTACCTGGCGACCTCCATCCGGGTGGGCCCGAAGCAGTACCCGGCCCTCGACCGGCTGCGGAACGAGACCGCGGCCACGCTCGACCTCGACCCGGTCCCCGAGCTGTTCATCACCCGCAACCCGCAGCCGAACGCGATGGCCCTGGGCATCGACAAGCCGTTCATCGTGCTCACCACCGGCCTGGTCGACCTGCTCGACCACGACGGCCTGCGCTTCGCCATCGGCCACGAGATGGGCCACGTGCTCTCCGGCCACGCGCTCTACCAGACGATCCTCATGCGGCTGATGCAGCTCCAGCACAGCCTCGGCTGGATGCCCGCGGGCTACTGGGCGGTCCGCGCCGTCATCGCCGCCCTGCACGAGTGGTACCGCAAGACCGAGCTGAGCTGCGACCGCGCGGGCCTGCTGTGCGCCCAGGACCCGGCCGCCGCGCTGCGCGTGCACGTCGCCCTCGCGGGCGGCATGGACCTCACCCAGGTCGACACCGCCGAGTTCCTCAAGCAGGCCAAGGAGTACGAGCAGGTCGAGGACGTGCGCGACAGCGTCCTCAAGCTGATCCGCACCTGGCCGCTGACCCACCCGATGGCCGTGGTGCGCGCCGCCGAGCTCCAGCGCTGGGCCGCGAGCGAGGAGTACCGGGCCATCCTGTCGGGCGACTACCGGCGCCGCGAGGACGACCACGCGTCCAGCACGTTCACCGAGGACCTCAAGGAGGCGGCCCGCTCCTACAAGTCCGACGCCGCCGAGTCCGAGGACCCGCTGATGAAGGTCGTCAACGACCTCGGCGGGGTCGTGGCGGACGCGGCGGGCAAGGTCAGGGGGCGCTTCTCCGGCTTCGGTTCACCCTCCGGGAACTGATCGACAGCACGCGGCGCGACCCGGCGGGCCCGCCGCTGCGACAGCCGGGTCGCGCGGCTGGGCCGACCAGGTCGTGTGCTCCTTTCGGCGCATCGACCTGCTCTTTCAGGGCTAACCTCCTCGCGGGTGCTCGGACTCGGGCGCTCCCCACTAGGCGTAGGAGGGGCGATGAGGCTTGCCGTTTTTCTCAGCGTTCTCGCGGTGCTGTGCGGAGGGGGCGTCGCGACCGCGGCGGAACCGAGAGTCGTCGGCGGGACGCGCGCGTCCATCGCCGAGCACCCGTGGGTGGTGTTCCTGGCGGGCACGACCGGGAGCCAGTTCTGCGGCGGCACGCTCGTCGCGCCGACCAAGGTGGTCACCGCCGCGCACTGCGTCGCGGGCACCGCCCCGGAGCGGCTCGTCGTCGTCGCGGGGCGCGAGGACAAGCGCACCCAGGCGGGTGAGACGCTGCGGGTGGCCCGGATCTGGAAGCACCCGTTCTACTCGTCGGCCGAGCAGGGCAGCGACGTCGCCGTGCTCACCCTGGTCAGGCCGGTCGCGAACCGGGTGCTGCCGCTCGCGTCCGCCGACCCGGCTCCGGGGACGGTGGCGAAGGTCCTCGGCTGGGGCCGCACCGCCGAGATCGGCGCCGCCTCCCAGGTGCTGCTGGGCGCGAACGTGCCGGTCATGTCCGACCAGGAGTGCGCCGCCGACTACAGCCGGTTCGACCCGGCGGCCATGGTCTGCGCGGGCTACCCGCGCGGGGGCATCGACACCTGCCAGGGCGACTCCGGCGGCCCGCTGGTCGCGAACGGCGCGCTGGTCGGCGTCACCTCGTGGGGCGAGGGCTGCGCGCGGCCCGGCCAGCCCGGCGTGTACTCGCGGATCACCGCCTACCGGGCGCTGATCGACCAGCAGCTCAAGGGCTGAGCGCCGCGCCGGCCGACCACACCCGATCACCCGACCGTGTGCCCGAGTTGTGCGGTCGCGGCGGCCGGGTTTGGTTGGCCGGTATGCGGACTCTGATGCGCGTGGCGATGGCGCTGGCACTGCTGCTCACCGGCGTGGCGGTGGCGCCGCCCGCCGGGGCCGACCCGAGGATCGTCGGCGGCGTGGTCGTGGACGCCCCGAACCCCTACCCGTGGGTGGTGGCGCTGGTCGACCCCGACGGCAGGCAGTTCTGCGGCGGCGCGATCATCAGCCGGTACCAGGTGATGACCGCCGCGCACTGCGTCAGCGGGCTGATCGGCGGCGACGTGCTGGTGGTGGCGGGCAGGCTGGACGTGACCAAGCCCGGTGGCACGATCCACCCGGTGTCCGGTGTGTACGTCCACCCCGCCTACCGCTCGGCGACCACCGGCGCGGACATCGCCTACCTGCTGACGTCCACGCCGATGCCGTACGAGGCGATCGCGCTCGCCAAGCCGTCCGAGACGGGGCTGTACCGGGCGGGCATCACCGGCACCGCGTTCGGCTGGGGCCGCACCTCGGAGAGCGGGACCACCTCGCCGGTGCTGCGGAAGGTGTCCGTGCCGCTCCAGACCAACGAGGTGTGCTCCGCCGCCTACCCTGGCCACTACCAGTCGTCGTCGATGTTCTGCGCCGGGCTGCCGAACGGCGGCAAGGACGCCTGCCAGGGCGACTCGGGCGGGCCGTTCGTCATCGCGGGCAGGCTCGCCGGGCTGGTGTCCTGGGGCGTCGGCTGCGCCCGGCCCGAGTACCCCGGCGTGTACACCCGCGTGGGCGCCTACACCTGACGGTCGCGGCGCGGCCCGGTCAGAGGACCAGGCCGACCGACATGGTGGCGAAGACCGCCGCGCACACCACGTCCAGCGCGGTGGTCACGCCCGGCTTGCGCAGCCGCCCGCCGACCGCCGACGCGGCCAGCACGATCGTGCCCTCCCACGCGGCGGCCAGCGCCAGGAACACCGCCGCGAGCATCGCGAGCTGCGGGGTGGGGTCGCCGGAGCCGATGAACTGCGGCAGGAACGCCAGGGAGAACAGCAGCATCTTCGGGTTGGTGATGTTGGTCAGGAAGCCGCGCCGGAACGGCCGGTCCGCGACGACCTCGCCCTCCTCGGGCGCCCGGCCCCGGTTGCGCACCAGGTCGCGGGTGATCGACAGCGCCAGGTACAGCAGGTAGGCCGCGCCGATCCAGCGCAGCGCGGTCAGCGCGGGCGGGAAGCCGGCGATCACCACGCCGAGGCCCGAGATCACGACCGCGACCTGGATGGCTGCGGCGGTGTGGATGCCCGCCAGGGCCAGCAGGCCGGCGCGGGTGCCCGAGCGCATCGAGGTGCGCAGCAGGAGGAAGGAGTCCACGCCGGGGGTGAGCACCACGACCGCGCAGGCGATCAGGAACGCGGGCAGCGTGGTCAGGTCGAACTGCAACGGAAGTACCCCCCTATGGTCCGGACAGACAGCGGTGACGCAGGACACAGACCGTGGATTTTTCGGAACTACGGCATCTTAACAGGAAAATATCCTGACTTGATGTGATCTTTGTGGTGCGGCTACGGTGAGTCGCCACTCGGCTACCCGTCGTAAAGAGGTGCTCCATGCGCATCAGCTCCCGCTTAGTCGCCGCCCTCGCCCTGGTCGCGGTCCAGCTCGCCTCCCAGCTCGTCGCCGCGCCCGCCGCGCTCGCCGTCGTCGGCGGCTCCGTCGCCGGGCGCGCGCCCTGGGTGGCCGCCCTGCTCGACGCGCGCGGCTCCCACTTCTGCGGCGGCGCCCTCATCGCCCCCGACCGGGTCGTGACCGCCGCCCACTGCACCCAGGAGCGCGGCCTGCTCGGCCCCCGCGACCGCGCGCCCCGGCAGCTCACCGTCGTGCTCGACCGGCACGACCTGCGCACGAGAGGCGGGGTGCGGGTCGGCGTCTCCGGGATCTGGCGGCACCCGGCGTTCACCGACGTGGGGCGCGGCGACGACCTGGCCGTGCTCCAGCTCGACGGCCCGGTCGCGTTCGAGCCCGTCCGGGTCGGCGACGCCGTCGCGGGCCGCACCGCCACCGCCTACGGCTGGGGCCGCACCGCCGAGAGCGGCCCGGTGTCCTCGGTGCTGCGCCAGGTCGACGTGCCGATCCGCGCGGACCACGACTGCGCCGCCGCGCTCGCCGGCTACCGCGCCGACGCGATGCTGTGCGCGGGCTTCCCGGACGGCGGCAGGGACGCCTGCACGGGCGACTCCGGCGGCCCGCTGGTCTCCGACGGCCTGCTCGTCGGCGTCGTCTCCTACGGCCGGGGCTGCGCCCGCGCGGGCCAGCCCGGCGCCTACACCCGGCTCGGCCACTACCGCGACCGGCTCTGACCCCGCGCGCCGCGACGGCGCGGCGGCGCCGTCGCGGCCGGGGTGACCGGGATCGCCGTTCGCCTCCCGAACGACCGCGCCCGTGCTACCAATTCAGGGTGACGCAACACCACCCGGCGACCCTGCGCAGGCAGTGGGCGGCCGACCTCACCGCGACCCAGCTGTACGCGCTGCTCAAGCTGCGCGTCGACGTGTTCGTCGTCGAGCAGAACTGCCCGTACCCCGAGCTGGACGGCCGCGACCTCGAACCGGGCACCCGGCACCTGTGGCTGGAGGAGGACGGCGAGCCGCAGGCGTACCTGCGGCTGCTGGAGGAGCCCGGCGGCGTCCTCCGCGTCGGCCGGGTCGTCACCGCGCGGACCGCGCGAGGCAAGGGCTTCAGCCGCCGCCTCATGGTCGCGGCCATGGCCGAGATCGGCGACGCCGAGGCGGTGCTCGACGGGCAGACCTACGTCGTGGACTTCTACGCCTCGTTCGGGTTCGCCCCCGAGGGCGAGGAGTTCATCGAGGACGGGATCCCGCACCTGCGGATGCGCCGGCCTCGGCGATGACCTCGACCGCGCGCGCCAGGTCCGCCTCGGACAGGTCGGCGCGCGCGGTCAACCGCAGCCGCGACACCTGGTCCGGCACCGACGGCGGCCGGAAGCACCCGACCAGCACGCCCCGCTCCCGGCACGCCTCGGCCCACGCGACCGCGACCTCCGGCGACGGCGCGAGCACCGACACCACCGCCGCGCTCGGCTCGCTGGCCCGGAAACCCCGCTCCCGCAACCGCTCCGACAGCAGGCGGGCCGCCTCGCGCACCCGCTCGGGGCGCTCCGGCTCCTCCTTGAGCGCCTTCAGCGACGCCAGCGCCGCCGCCGCGCTGCCCGGCGCGAGACCGGTGTCGAAGATGAACGTGCGCGCGGTGTCCACCAGGTGCCGGATCACCCGGCCCGGCCCCAGCACCGCGCCGCCCTGCGCGCCCAGCGCCTTCGACAGCGTCACCGTCGTCACCACGTCCGGGGACTTCGCCAGGCCCGCCGCGTGCACCGCGCCGCGCCCGCCGTCGCCGACCACGCCCAGCCCGTGCGCGTCGTCCACCACCAGTCCGGCCCCGTGCCGCCTGCACGCCGCCGCCAGCTCGGCCAGCGGCGCGGTGTCGCCGTCCACGGAGAACACCGAGTCGGTCACCACGAGCCCGCGCCGCTCGCCGCGCGTGGACAGCGCGCGCGTGACCTGCGGCAGGTCGCGGTGCCCGGCCACCACCACGTCCGCGCGCGAGAGCTTGCAGCCGTCGATCAGCGAGGCGTGGATGTGCTGGTCGGCCACGATCGCCGTGCCCGGCCCGGACAGGGCGGTCAGCGCGCCCAGGTTCGCCGCGTACCCGGAGGAGAACACCAGCGCCGCCTGCGCGCCGCAGAAGTTCGCCAGCTCGTACTCCAGCTCGGTGTGCAGCTCGGTGGAGCCGGTGACCAGCCGCGACCCGGTCGAGCCCGCGCCCCAGCGCATCGACGCGGCGGCCGCCGCGCCCACGACCCGCTTGTCCCTGGCGAGCCCGAGGTAGTCGTTGCCCGCCAGGTCGAGCGCCCCGCCGGACGCCGGGCGTGGCCGCACCCTCCGGGTGAGCCCGGCCTCGGCCCGAGCCTCGGCCCGCGCGTCGATCCAGTCGAATACCGACTCCCCGGTGTGCTCCGTCACGGGAGGAGTCTCGCACCACCGCCGCCGCGGCGGTCCGGAACGTGGACCTCCCCGCGCCCCGGCGCGTCGCCACGGGTGGGCGGGCGTTCGCCCGCTGCGCCGGGCGCGGCGGGTCGCCGCTGGTCAGCGGGGGTCGGGACGCGCGGGCCGGGTGATCGGACCGGGGCCGACCAGGCTCGGGGGCGCGGCGCCTGGCACGGCTGCGCTCGGGACGGCGGTGCTCGGGACGGCGGTGCTCGGTGCCGCAGCGCTCAGGTCCGCAGCGCTCAGGGCCGGGGGCAGGTCCACAGCGCGCCGCCCGCCGCGCCCGGTGCGCCCGCCGCGCCCGGTGCGCCCGCCGCGCCCGGTGCGCCCGCCGCGCTCGGGACGCCGCCGGTGAGGAACCGCACCACCGCGTCGTCCACCAGCCCGCCCGCGACCTCCCGGTCGACCATCCGGCCCTTCACCATGGCGGCGAGCCCGTGCACGGTCGCGAACATCAGCACGCCGATCCGCTCCGGGTCCCCGTCGCCCAGCTCGCCCCGCTCCAGCCCCTCGGCGAGCATCGCCTCCAGCAGCCCCAGCGGGGCCGCCACGGCGGCGACGACGGCGTCCGCGCCCGGCCGGTGCTTGCCGGTGTACATCAGCTCCAGCAGCGCCGGGTCGTCCACCGCGAACCGGAAGTAGGCGCGCGTGGCGGCGACCAGCCGGTCCCGGTAGTCCGCGCCCGCGCCCGCCACGGCGGTGCGCAGCTCGGCGTCCATCCGCTCGAACCCGGCGATCGCCAGCGCGTCGAGCAGGGCCTGCCGGTCGGGGAAGTGCCTGCGCGGCGCGGCGTGGCTGACCCCGACCTCCCTGGCCAGCTCGCGGAGCGAGAGCTGCTCCGCGCCGTGCTCCCGCACGCTGCGCCAGGCGGCGTCGAGCAGGGCCTCGCGGAGCCTCCCGTGGTGGTAAGGGCGGTCGTCGGCGGTCACGGGCACCAGGTTAACGGGCTGCCGGTTGCCGATTGTGTTGTCGGTGGCTACATTGTTGTCTGTGACTACATTCTCTGCCTCGGACCTCCCCGACCTGACCGGCCGCACCGCCGTTGTCACCGGGGCCAACAGCGGCATCGGCCGCGTCACCGCCCGCGTCCTCGCGGCCAGGGGCGCGCGCGTGGTGCTCGCCGTGCGCAGCCCCGCCAAGGGGAGGGAAGCCGCCTCGACCATGCCGGGGAGCACCGAGGTCCGCGAGTTGGACCTGGCGGACCTGGCCTCGGTCCGGGCGTTCGCCGACGGCTTCGGCGACCCGGTCGACCTGCTGATCAACAACGCCGGCCTGATGACCCCGCCGCTCAGCCGCACCGCCGACGGCTTCGAGTCCCAGTTCGGCACCAACCACCTCGGCCACTTCGCGCTGACGAACCTGCTGCTGCCGAGGATCACCGGGCGCGTGGTCACCGTGTCGTCGGGCGCGCACCGGGTCGGGAAGATCGACTTCGCCGACCTGAACTGGGAGCGCAAGCCCTACCGCGCCATGGCCGCCTACGGCCAGTCCAAGCTCGCGAACCTGCTGTTCAGCGCCGAGCTCCAGCGCAGGCTCACCGCCGTCGGCTCCCCGGTGCTGGCCACCAGCGCCCACCCCGGCCTCGCCGCGACCAACCTGTTCCGCGCGCAGGGCGGGGACAACCCGCTGAACCGGCTCGTCAACGCCGGTGTGCGGGCGGTCGGCCAGACCGACGAGGGCGGCGCGCAGGCGACCCTGCACGCGGCGCTCGCCACCGTCCCCGGCAACGCGTTCTCCGGGCCGAGCGGGGCGCTGGGCAAGGGCGCGCCGAAGCTGGTCGGCCGGTCCAGGGCGGCGCAGGACGCGGAACTGGCCCGCAGGCTGTGGACCGTCTCCGAGGAGCTGACCGGCGTGACCTTCCCGCTGCCGCTCACGTCCGCCTAGCCGCTCACGTCCGCCTAGCCGCCGGGGGCGCGTGGCCGCGGGGGAGCGGCGGCCACGCGCTGCGAGATCACCCACACCGCGGTCCGCGCGCTTGGCCCAGCCCGTGCGGGATGCGACGATGCCCAGGCTGTAGCGAGGGGTGCGCGAGGAAGCCGGTGCGAATCCGGCGCGGTCCCGCCACTGTGACCGGCGTCAGAACCGGGAGTCAGGAACTCGACCCCCGATCGCTTGGACCGGACACGGGCGTGGACACCCGAGGAAGGACACCGCCGCATGGGCGCGCGCTTCCCCTTTTCCGCCGTCGTAGGGCACGACGACCTCCGCTTGGCACTGCTCCTGAACGCCGTGCACCCCGGTGTGGGCGGGGTGCTGGTGCGGGGCGAGAAGGGCACGGCCAAGTCGACGGTGGTGCGCGCGCTCGCCGCGCTGCTGCCCGACCTCGCCGTCGTCCCCGGCTGCCGCTTCGGCTGCGAGCCCGGCGTGGACGCCGACTGCCCGGACGGCCCGCACCCCGCAGGCGCCCCTGGGGCCGACCCCGCCGCCGAGCACCGCCCGGCCCGCCTGGTCGAGCTGCCGGTCGGCGCCACCGAGGACCGGCTGATCGGCTCGCTGGACCTGGAGCGCGCCCTCACCGAGGGCGTCCGCGCCTACCAGCCCGGCCTGCTGGCCGCCGCCCACCGGGGCGTGCTCTACGTGGACGAGGTCAACCTGCTGCAGGACCACCTCGTCGACCTGCTGCTCGACGCGGCGGCCATGGGCCGGGCCCACGTCGAGCGCGAGGGCGTCTCGGTGTCGCACCCGGCGTCGTTCCTGCTGGTGGGCACGATGAACCCGGAGGAGGGCGAGCTGCGCCCGCAGCTGCTCGACCGGTTCGGCCTGACCGTGGCGGTCAAGGCGGCCCGCGACGTGCCCACCCGCGCCGAGGTGATCCGCCGCCGCCTGGCCTACGAGGCCGACCCCGCCGGGTTCGCGAAGGCCTGGGAGGCCGAGGACGCCGCGCTCGCGGCCCGCATCGCGCAGGCCCGCGCCGCGCTGCCGTCCGTGGCGCTGCCGGACGCCGAGCTGCGCCGCATCGCCGGGATCTGCGCGGCGTTCGAGGTGGACGGGATGCGCGCCGACCTGGTCGTGGCCCGCGCCGCCACCGCGCACGCCGCCTGGCGCGGGGCCGAGGCGGTGCAGGAGCAGGACGTGGAGGCCGCCGTGCGCCTCGCCCTGCCGCACCGCAAGCGCCGCGACCCGTTCGACGAGCCCGGCATGGAGGAGGAGCAGCTCTCCGACGCCATGCGGCAGGGCGCCGAGCACGCGCAGGACGAGCCCGACGACGACCCGGACGGTCCCGACGACGGCGGCCCGGACGGCGGCCCGGACGGCGGCGGTCCCGACGACGGCCAGGGCCCCGACCAGCCGCAGGGCCCGCAGGAGCCGGGCGGCGAGCAGCCCGGACCGTCCCAGCAGGACGGCAAGCAGGGCGGCTCCGGCGGTACCAGGACGCACAGCCCGTCCCCGGCGTTCCGCACCCGCCTGCTCCAGGTCCCCGGCGTCGGCGAGGGCGCGTCCGGCAAGCGCTCCCGCGCCCGCTCCCGCAGCGGCCGGGCCGTGCGCCCCTCCACCACCGAGGGCTCCGGCCTGCACCTGGTCGCCACGCTCACCGCCGCCGCCCCGCACCAGGGCGCCAGGGGCCGCACCGGTCCCGGCCTGCTGCTGCGCGGCGAGGACCTGCGCAAGGCCGTCCGCGAGGGCACCGAGGGCAACCTGGTGCTGTTCGTCGTGGACGCCTCCGGCTCGATGGCCGCCCGCCAGCGCATGTCCGCCGTGTCCGGCGCGGTGATCTCCCTGCTGCGCGACGCCTACCAGCGCCGCGACAAGGTCGGCGTCATCACCTTCCGGGGCTCCGAGGCGGAGACCGCGCTGCCGCCGACCACGTCCGTGGACGCAGCCGCCGCCCGGCTGCGCGCCCTGCGCACCGGTGGCCGCACCCCGCTGGCGGACGGCCTGCTGCGCGCCCGCCGCCTGCTCCAGTCCGAGAAGGTCCGCGACCCGCGCCGCCGCCCGCTGCTGGTCCTGCTGACCGACGGCCGCGCCACCGCCACCGGCGCGGGCGGCGACCCGGTCCGCGACGCCCTGCGCGCGGCCGGGCTGCTGGCCGCCGACCGCGTCGCGTCGGTGGTCGTGGACTGCGAGAGCGGCCACGTCCGCCTCGGCATGGCCGCCCGCGTGGCCGCCGCGCTCGACGGCGCGTGCCTGCGCCTGGAGGAGCTGTCCGCCGACCAGGTCGCGGGCGTCGTCCGCGCCGCCCGCGCGGCCTGACCGACCCGCTCCCCCCGCCCGACCCCGCCCGCCGCCGTCGCGCCGGTCCGCGCGCCGCGGGCGTCCCCCTCCCCACCACACCTGGAGCCACGACATGCCGCAGGGCCAACCCACCGCCGTGCCGTCGGACGGCCTCACCACCCGCCAGCGCCGCAACCGCCCCCTCCTCCTCGTCCACACCGGCCCGATGAAGGGCAAGTCCACCGCCGCCTTCGGCCTCGCCCTGCGCGGCTGGAACCAGGGCTGGGACATCGGCGTGTTCCAGTTCGTGAAGTCCGCCAAGTGGAAGGTCGGCGAGGAGGCCGCGTTCCGCGCGCTCGGCGAGCTGCACGAGAGCACCGGCCAGGGCGGGCCCGTGCAGTGGCACAAGATGGGCGAGGGCTGGTCCTGGTCCCGCAAGGCGGGCACCGAGGAGGACCACGCCGCCGCCGCGCTGGAGGGCTGGCGCGAGATCGCCCGCCGCATCGCCGACGAGCGGCACGGCCTGTACGTGCTGGACGAGTTCACCTACCCGCTCAAGTGGGGCTGGATCGACGTCGACGAGGTGGTGGAGGTGCTGGTCAACCGCCCCGGCCACCAGCACGTGGTGATCACCGGCCGGGACGCCCCGCGGGCGCTCGTGGACGCCGCCGACCTGGTCGTGGAGATGACCAAGGTCAAGCACCCGATGGACGCGGGCCAGAAGGGCCAGCGGGGGATCGAGTGGTGAGCGCGCTGGTCGTCGCCGCCCCGGCCTCGGGCAGCGGCAAGACCACCGTCGCCACCGGGCTCATGGCGGCGCTGCGCCGCGCGGGCGACGCGGTGGCCCCGTTCAAGGTCGGCCCCGACTACATCGACCCCGGCTACCACGCGCTCGCCACCGGCCGCCCCGGTCGCAACCTGGACCCGGTCATGGTCGGCGAGCACCGGGTGCCCGAGCTGTTCGCGCACGGCGCGCGCGGCGCGGACCTGGCCGTGGTCGAGGGCGTCATGGGCCTGTTCGACGGGCGGATCGACACCGACGGCGTCGGTTCCACCGCGCACGTGGCCAAGCTGCTCGGCGCGCCCGTGCTGTTCGTCGTGGACGCGCGCGGCCAGAGCCGCAGCCTCGCCGCGCTGCTGCACGGCTTCCGGGGCTACGACCCCGGAGTGCGCCTGGGCGGCGTGGTCCTCAACCAGGTCGGGTCGCCCCGGCACGAGCAGGTGCTGCGGAGCGCCTGCGCGGACGTGGGCCTGGACGTGCTGGGCGTGCTGCCCAGGGACGACCGGTTCGCGCTGCCCTCGCGCCACCTCGGCCTGGTCACCGCCGCCGAGCACGGCCACGAGGCGGTCGCGGCGGTGGAGGCGGTGGCCGACGCGGTCGGCGCGCACGTGGACCTCGCGGCGGTCCGCGCGCTGGCGGCCACCGCCAACCCGGTCGCCGCGCGGGCCTGGGACCCGGAAGCCGAGATCGCGGCTGCGATCGAAAACCCAGGCGCCGCAACGGTTCCCGGCGCGCGACGACCGGTGATCGCGGTCGCCGGCGGCCCGGCGTTCACCTTCGGCTACGCCGAGCACCCCGAGCTGCTGCGCGCGGCGGGCGCCGAGGTCGTCGTCTTCGACCCGCTGCGCGACGAGACCCTGCCCGCGAGCACCTCGGGGCTGCTGCTGCCCGGCGGGTTCCCCGAGCAGCACGTGGCCGAGCTGTCCGCCAACGAGCCGCTGCGCGCCGCCATCACCGCGCTGGCCCGCGCGGGCGCGCCCGTGCACGCCGAGTGCGGCGGCCTGCTGTACCTGGCCAAGTCCCTCGACGGCGCCCCGATGTGCGGGGTGGTCGACTCCGAGGCCGCCATGACCCCGCGCCTGGTGCTGGGCTACCGGGACGCGGTCGCCCCGGTCGACTCGGTGCTGCTGCCGGTCGGCGCGCGCGTCACCGGCCACGAGTTCCACCGCACCGCGCTGAGCACCCCGCACGGCGCCGACCCGGCGTGGCGCTGGCGCGGGCACGACGGCCGCCCGGCCGCCGAGGGCTTCGTGCTCGGCAACGTCCACGCGTCCTACCTGCACACCCACCCGGCCTCGATCCCAGGGGCGGCGCACCGCTTCACCGCCGCCTGCGCGGCCTGGGGGCACCCACCGGCCTGACCCCCGCCGCTCACCCGGACGGCCCAGGGGCGCGGCATCCGGGGTGCCGCTCACGGCGCGTCCACCCCGATCGTCGCGCTCCGTGCCGGGATCAGGGCGCTCGATGGGGAGAGGGCCCTGCGCGATACGGTCGGGCCGTTCACACCGAGCACGTCGTGGGGAGTTCTCAGATGACAGGTCGGGTCGCCTTCGTGGGTGCCGGCCCCGGTGCCGCCGATCTGATCACCCTCCGAGGGGCCAGGCGACTGGCCGAGGCCGACGTCGTCGTGTGGGCCCCGAGCGTGGTCGAGGCCGAGTGCGTGCGCGAGCACGCCCGCCCCGGCGCGGAGCTGGTCGACTTCTCCCGCGTCACCGAGTCCGAGGTCGTCGAGGTCTACCGCAGGGCCGCCGCGAGCGGCCAGGCCGTGGTCCGGCTGCACGCGGGCGACCCCGCCACGTGGGGCGGGCTGCGCGAGCAGCACGACGCGTGCCTGCGGCTGGGGCTGGAGATCGAGGTCGTGCCGGGCGTGACCCAGGTGTCCGCCGCCGCCGCGTCGGTCGGGCGGGAGCTGACCACCTCCGAGGTCGCGCAGTCGCTCGTGCTGGCCAGCCCGGAGAGCGCCGAGCACGTGCGCGAGCTGGCCGCCCACGGCACCACGCTCGCCCTGTCCGCGTCGGCCGCGCGCGCCGACCGCGTCGCCGAGCAGCTGCGCGCGGGCGGGTACGCCGACACGACGCCGGTCGTGATCGCCTACAAGGTGTCGCTGCCGGACGCGGTGCTCGTGCGCACCACGCTGGGCGAGCTGGAGTCGGCGGTCAAGGAGCACAAGCTCTACCGCAGCACGCTGTTCCTGGTCGGGGACGCGCTCAGGGCGCCGGTCCGCAGGGGCGCGCCGATCGGGGACGAGCCGGTGCGCCAGCCCCGCGCCTCGAAGTGGCGGACGGCGCGGGCGACGGGCGCCGAGTCCCGCTCGGAGGCCGCCTGGTCGGCCGTGCACGACCTGCAGGAGACCGCGCGCTCCCGCTGGGCCAGGGCGCGCGAGGAGTCCGGCGCGGACGGCGCGGAGCTGCCCATAGCGCGGTCGCTGGCCGAGCCCGCCGAGCCCGCGGGGTCGGTTGAGCCCACAGCGGCCGGGCCGGTCGCCGAGGAGCCCGCCGTGGACTCGCTGCCCGGTCAGGCCGGTTCCCCCGAGGAGGCGCCGGAGCCGAGGAGGAAGCCCCCGGTCGCGGCGGCGCGCAAGAGGACCGTCTCCGTCCAGGCCAGCACCACCCCGCGCAAGCCCGCCCCGGCGCGCGGGAAGAAGTCCAAGCGCACAGGCTGAGGGCGTGGACGTCCCGGCGCTGCACCGCTTCCTGACCGACACCGGCCGCACCTGGTCCGCCGTCACGGTGGTGGACGCCGCCGAGCACGGCCTCGCGCACGCCCGCAACGTGTGCCTGGCCCGCTCCTCGGTGCTGGTCGCGAACGCGGACCCGGCCGCGCTGGCGAGGGGCCTCGCGGGCTGGCGGCGCACCCTGGTGGTGCCCGGTGCGCCCGGACCGTCCACAGTGGACCCGGCCGAGGTCGCGCTCCGCTCCTGGCCGGAGCCGCTCCCGGTGCTGTGCCTCGCCGAGCAGCCGCTGCTCCCGGACACCTCGCGGTGGGCGCTGCCGGACGACGAGTTCTCGCACCGGGGCGACGGCCTGGTCGCCACCGCCGAGGTCCGCGCGCTCGTCCTCGCCAAGCTGGGCCCCAGGTCCGGGGCCCTGGTGTGGGACGTGGCGGCGGGTCCCGGCGCGGTCGCCGTGGAGTGCGCGCGCCTGGGCGCGGCCGTGGTCGCCGTGGAGCGCGACCCGGTGCAGTGCGTCCGGATCATCGCGAACGCCTCGGCGCACCACGTGGACGTGCGCGTGGTCGAGTCCGACGTGGAACTCGCCCCGCACGACCTGCCGCGCCCCGACGCGGTGTTCGTCGGCGGCGGGGGACCGGGCGCGGTGCGCACCTGCGCCGCCCTGGGCGCCCGCCGCGTGGTCGTGGCCACCACCCGCCTCGACGCCGTCCTGCCGTCCCACGACGCCCTCCGCGACGGCGGCTACGCGGTGTCCGGCACCCAGCTGTCCGCCGCGAGGCTGGAGGACGACCACCTGCGCGCGGTGGACCCGGTCACCGTGCTGTGGGCCGAACGCCCGGCCTGAGACCCCCACCCGGCACCCGGAACCCGCCAAGCCCGAACCCGACCCCGCCCGACCCCGCCCGACCCCGCCTGGTCCCGCCTGGTCCCGCCTGGTCCCGCCTGGCGAGACCAAGCCCCGCCTGGTCCTGTCCCGCCTGCGCCGCCCGCCTCGCGCAGCCCTGCGCGGCTCCGTCCGGCTCCGCCTGCGCCGCCCGCCTCGCGCAGCCCCGCCCGCTCCTCCCGGCCCTTCTCGTCCCCCCTCAGCCTCTCCCCGCCGCCCCCCACCCCACCCGCCCCCACCCCACCGCGCCGGGCGGGGAAGGATGGCACCCCCACCCCGGCAAGGAGGCAGCGTGATCGGCTTGTTCGCGTCGACCGAGCGCGGCAGGGCGCAGGCCAAGGAGCTCGCGGCCTTCCTCGGCCCGGACGCCGTCGTCCCCGACGGCCCCGTCGCGCCCGCGCTGCGCCGGATGTGGCCGGTGCTGGGCAGCGCCGTGTTCTTCGAGGGCAGCGAGACCGTCGTCCGCCTCGTGGCCCCCCTGCTGCGCGACGAGCGCTCCGACCCCGGTGTGGTGTGCGTCGACGGCGCGTTCGCCATCGCCCTCCTCGGCGGCGCGGACGCGCTCGCCCAGCGGGTCGCCGACGTGCTCGGCCGCACCGCCGTCACCACCGCCCCGCCCACCGCGTCCCCCCTGGACGAGCTGCTCGAACTGCTCGACGCCACCGCCGAGGGCGACGCCGCGGCGTGCGGCGAGGCGATGCGCGCGGGCGAGCCGGTCGCGCTCGCCAACCCGCTCGGCTTCCCGCTGCCCGCGCTGCCGGACAACGTCCTGCCCGCCGGTCACGAGGCCGCGTGGACGGTGCTGCTGGACGACCGGGTGCCCAGGACCGAGCTGGGCGACCACGTGGTCCGGGTGATCCCCAGGACGCTCGTGATCGGCATCGGCGCGAGCGCCGGCGTCACGTCCACCGACGTCTCCGGCGCGCTCGCCAAGCTCGCCGCCGACGGCAGGCTGGACCTGCGGGCGGTGCGCGCGTTCGCCACGCTCGACCGCAAGACCGAGGAGCCCGGCATCGTCGACGCGGTCGAGGACTGGGGCTTCTGGCACGGCTCCACCACCACGCCCCTGCTCGGCTACCCCGGCGAGGAGCTGGCCGTCATCCCGGTGCCCAACCCGGTGGAGCTGGCCATCGGCATCCCCAGCGTCGCCGAGGCCGCCGCGCTGCGCGGCGCGGCCGAGCTGTCCGCGGGCGGCCGGGTGGAGATCGCCGCCGAGAAGGTCAAGGGCGCGCGGGCCACCGTCGCCGCCGCCCGCGTCCTGCCCAGGGGCAGGCTGGCGCTCATCGGCCTCGGGCCGGGCGGCGCGGACGACCGCACCCCGCGCGCCGAGGCCGAGCTGCGCCGCGCGTCCGTGGTGGTCGGGCCGCCGGAGTGCGTCGACCAGGTCAGGCACCTGCTGCGGCCGGGCACGTCGGTGCGCGCGGACGGCGCGGTCCGGCTGGCCGAGCAGGGCGTCGCGGTGGCGCTGGTGGCGCCGGACGCGGGACCGGTTGTTGCCGGGCCGGTACACGCCGATGTCGTTCGTGTGACCGGAGTCACTGGTCAATTGTGAAGCCCCCTCAGTCCCGCTGAAGGAGGTTGCCGGGAGGCCGTCGGGTGCGTTGCAGTGAGTGCTCACTCCTGCACGGAAAGGAACTCCGATGGCGAAAACCCTGCGTCGCCTGGCGAAGTTCATCGGCCTGGGCGTGGCTGCCGCCGCGATCGGCCTGATGACCACCCCGGTGTCCTCGGCGTCCGACGTCACCCCGTTCATCGTGGGCGGCGCCAGGGCCTCGATCAGCGAGGCCCCCTGGGCGGTGTACCTGGCCTCCTCCTCCGGCTCCCAGTTCTGCGGCGGCACCCTGGTGAAGGCCAACAAGGTCGTCACCGCCGCGCACTGCGTCGCCGGCCGCTCGGCGTCCAGCACCCGCGTGGTGATCGGCCGCGAGGACAAGCAGAGCACCGCGGGCACGGTGGCCACCGTCTCCAGCATCTGGTCGCACCCCAGCTACCGCACCGCGACCAGCGGCTACGACGTGGCCGTGCTGACCCTGGGCACCAGCGTCAGCGGCACCTACCTGCCGCTGGCCACCCCGTCCGACACGGCCCTGTACGCGGCGGGCACCAACGCCGTCGCGTACGGCTGGGGCGCCACCTGCTCCGGCTGCTCCACGTCCCGCTACCTGCTGAAGGTCACCGTCCCGGTCACCTCGGACGCGACCTGCAAGACCGCGTACTCGCAGTACAGCAACACCTCGATGGTGTGCGCGGGCGTCCCGGCCGGTGGCAAGGACACCTGCCAGGGCGACTCGGGCGGCCCGCTCGTGGCGGGCGGCAAGCTGATCGGCGCCACCTCGTGGGGCAACGGCTGCGCACTGCCGAACTACCCCGGCGTGTACGCCAGGGTCGCGGCCTACTACAGCGTGCTGAGCGCGCAGATCGGATGACCGCCGGGGGCGCGCCCTCGGGCGCGCCCCACGCCCGGTGACCGACGTCCTCCGGTCGACCGGGCGCGGGCGGGCGCGCGGACCGGTCAGCCCTCGGTCGGTCCGCGCGTTCCCCCGTGCCCGCGCCCGCCCGCGGGTCCCGGTCCGTTCGCCCCGCCCGGCCCGGTGCCCTTCCGCCCGCGCGGCGCGGCCGTTGCGCCCTGCCGCCGCGCGCCCTCCCGCCGTCCGCTCACACTCCGACACCCGCTTCCCGTGATGTGGGACACCCACCTTGGGCGCGGGCCCGTCCGCCGGGGATGCTTCTCGCCATGCACGGAGAACAGCACTACCTGGTGGGCCTGGACCTGGCGGGCAAGCGCGTGGTCGTGGTGGGCGGCGGGTCCGTCGCCCAGCGCCGCCTGCCGCGCCTGGTCTCGTCCGGCGCCCGCGTCGAACTCGTCTCGCCCGAGGTCACCCCCACCGTCCAGGGCGTGGTCGACTCCGGGGCGGTCACCTGGCACGCCCGGCGCTACGCCGACGGCGACCTGGACGGCGCGTGGTACGTGCTCGCCTGCACCTCCGACCCCGAGGTGAACGCCCGGATCACCGCCGACGCCGAGGCCCGCCGCGTGTTCTGCGTGCGCGCCGACGTCGGCGCGCTCGGCACCGCCGTCACGCCCGCCTCCGGCAACCACGACGGCCTCCTCGTCGGCGTCCTGGCCAGCGGCGACCACAACCGCTCCGCGCGCGTGCGCGACGGCGTGCTGTCCGCGCTGCGCGACGGCACCCTCGCCGACCAGCACGACCAGCCCGCGGGCGTGGCCCTGGTCGGCGGCGGCCCCGGCGACCCCGACCTGATCACCGTGCGCGGCAGGCGCCTGCTGGCCAGGGCCGACGTGGTCGTCGCGGACCGCCTGGGCCCGGTGTGGCTGCTGGACGAGCTGCCGCCGCACGTGGAGGTGGTCGACGCCGCGAAGATCCCGTACGGGCGGGCCGCCGCGCAGGAGTTCATCAACCGGACGCTCGTGGACAACGCCAAGGCCGGGAAGTTCGTGGTCCGGCTCAAGGGCGGCGACCCGTACGTGTTCGGGCGCGGCTTCGAGGAGCTGATCGCCTGCGCCGAGGCGGGCGTGCCGGTCACCGTCGTGCCGGGCGTGACCAGCGCGTTCGGCGTGCCCGCCCTCGCGGGCGTCCCGGTGACGCACCGGGGTGTGGCGCACGAGGTCGTGGTGGTGTCCGGCCACGTCGCGCCGGACGACGAGCGCTCCCTGGTCGACTGGGGCGCCCTGGCGAGGCTGCGCGGCACCGTGGTGATCCTGATGGGCGTGGAGCGCGCCGCCGCGTTCGCCGCAGCCCTCCGCGAGGGCCGCCCGGGGGACACGCCGGTGACCGTCGTCGAGAACGGCAGCACGGACGCCCAGCGGATCGTGCGGTCCACTCTGGACGGTCTGGCGGAAGCCGTTGCGGCGCACCACGTCCGCCCGCCCGCGATCATCGTCGTCGGCCCGGTCGCCGGCCTGGCGGGGGAACTGCCCGAGCAGGCGTGAGCCGGTCGCGCGGGACGCCCCGGCCTCCCGCGCGACGTCACGCACCGCCACCGCGCACCCCGGCCGTCACCTCACGCTCGGCCACCGGTCCGGATCACGCTCGGCCACCGGACTCCGGGCGCGGGCGTCACGCTCGGGAACCGGGCCCCGGCTGGCGCCCGGCGGCCACATCACGCAGCGACACCGGTGCTCCCGCCACCCCACCCGTCCCCCGGCAACACGAGAGCCCCGGTCCCACCAGGGGACCGGGGCTCTCGCCGTTCCGCGTCAGCGCCCGCTACCGGCGCCGCGCGTCACTCGTCACTCGTCAGTGCTGCGGGGCCGCGCTGCGCCGGGGACGGCCGCCCGAGCGGTCGCGGTCACGGCCGCCACCCTCGCCGCGGCCACCCTCGCGACCGCCGCGGAAGAACCCGCCGCCGCCACGACGCGCGCCCGCGCCACCGCCCGCGCCGCCGCGACGACCGCGCGGCTGCACCTCGGGCTCCACCACGGGAACGCCGCTGGGCTCGCGGGCGCCGGTGATGCGGATCAGCTCGTCGTCGCCGGGACGGACCTTGGTCGACTCCGGGCGGATGCCCGCGCGCGAGGTCAGGCCCTGGACGGCGCGCCGCTGGTCGTGCGTGACCAGCGTGACGACCGTGCCCGACTGCCCGGCGCGCGCCGTGCGGCCCGCGCGGTGCAGGTAGTCCTTCGGGTCGGCGGGCGGGTCCACGTGCACGACCAGGCTGACGTCGTCCACGTGGATGCCGCGCGCGGCGACGTCCGTGGCGATCAGGACCGGGGTCGTGCCCTCGCGGAACTGGCCGAGCACGCGGGTGCGCGCGCTCTGCGCCTTGCCGCCGTGCAGGGCGCCCGCGTGCACGCCCATCGACCGCAGCTTCTTGGCCAGGCGGTCCACGTGGTGCTTGGTGCGCACGAACATGATCGTGCGGCCCTCGCGGGCGGCCACCTCGGTCACGACCGACTGCTTGTCCTCGGCGGACACGAACAGCAGGTGGTGCTCCATGGTGGTGACGCTGCCGGTGGGCGGCGCGACCGAGTGCACGACCGGGTCGTGCAGGTACTGGCGGACCAGCTTGTCCACGTCGCCGTCGAGCGTCGCGGAGAACAGCAGCCGCTGCCCGTTCTCGGGGGTCAGGTCCAGGATGGCCCGCACCTGCGGCATGAAGCCCATGTCGGCCATCTGGTCGGCCTCGTCCAGGGCGGTGAACATGACCTCGGACAGGTCCGCGGTGCCCTGGCGCACGTGGTCGGAGAGCCGGCCGGGCGTGGCGATCAGCAGGTCGACGCCCCTGCGCAGCGCGTCGATCTGGCGCGGGAAGGACGTGCCGCCCACGACGGTGCGGCACCACAGGCCGAGGGCGCGGGCGAAGGGCGACAGCGCCTCCTCGACCTGCATGGCCAGCTCACGGGTGGGGACCAGCACCAGCGCGCGCGGCATGTGCGGCTTGGCGCGGCCACCGGCCAGCCTGGACAGCAGCGCCAGGCCGAACGCGAGGGTCTTGCCGGAGCCGGTCTGGCCCCGGCCGAGCAGGTCGCGACCCGCGAGCGAGTCGGGCAGGGTCGCGGCCTGGATGGGGAACGGCTCGGTGATCCCGGCCGTGGCGAGCGCGCGGACCAGCTCGTCGGCCAGGCCCAGCTCGCTGAACGAGGGCAGCGGGCCCTCGGGGAGGGTGCTCTCGACGTGGTCGGGAACGGTGGAAGCGAGGGGCGCGTCCACGTGCTGCGGACGGCGGTTGCCCTGGCCGGAGCGCCTGCGGGGCCTGCGAGAGGACTGCGGGCGCTCGGAACGGCTCTGGGACACGGGTGGCAAAACATACCTCCGGGACACGGCACGTCACGGGGATTGCTCTGCACTCGTGGGCAGGCGCGATCGCGCGGACGGGCCCGGCGCTTCGTAGCGCCGACGGTTGGGTGGAGCACCGGGTGGTCCTGAGTGGTGACCTCGGGGCGCTGGAATGTAGCGCCCTCGTGCGGTGCGTTGACCAGTCTAGCTGATCATCATCCATTGGGTCGCGGCCACTCGGCCTAGTTTCGGCGGCGGGGCTCTGACCTGCGCGGACGTCGGGAAGGTCGGGGGGCGGCTGGCTCGGCGGGCTGCGGGCGGTCACCGAGGGGTTCGGCGGTCCCCCGTGCCGCCTGAGGGCGCGGCGCGCGCGGCACCCGGACGTGGCCGGGTTCCACCTGACGGTGGTGCGACCGCGCGCGGGCGTCCGCTCTCCGAACGCGGAAACCGCTGGGGCGCAAGAGGTTCCGGTTCCGGGACGACCCGGTGGTGGAAGGGGCCCTGGTCGGGCGGCCCGTGCGCGACCGGGACCCGAGCTGTGGTCACGGGGCGCGTTCGCGCGGCGGTCACGGACGGCAGCCGGTGTTCGCGGCGCCGCGAACGCGCGGTGACGCCCGGCGGGCGCCGTCGTCGCGCACCGTCGCGACGTGGGGTGGCGGGGTGGTGACCGAGCGGCGTCGACCGCGCGAAAGCATCGGTGACACAACGAGATCGCGCTCCCACCGCACGTGTTCGCGGGTGGTGTCCCGCGTTCTCACCGCACGTGCGCCGCGCTCGCCGCCGGGTGAGGGGGCGCGCCCTCCCACCCGGCGGCGCCCGTCTCACGCCAGCCCGGCCTCCCGGAGCAGGTCGGCGGTCAGCTCGACCGGGTCGGCCAGCTCGGCGGGCAGGCCGCGCGCGGTGAACCACTCGGCCACCACCCGCACGTCGCGCGCCAGGAACTCGGCCCCGCGCGGGTTGGCGACCAGGTCGACCAGCTGCGGCAGGTCGATCACCACGAGCCGGTCGTCGTGCACCACCAGGTTGAACGGCGACAGGTCGCCGTGCGCGTACCCGGCGGCGGCCATCCCCGTGAGCGCCGACCCGAGCTGCCGCCACAGGTCCACCAGCGCGTCCGGCTCGGGCCTGGTCTGGGCGAGCCGGGGCGCGGCCTGGGCGCCGTCGCCGATGAACTCCATCAGCACCTCGGTGCCGTCGCGCTGCACCGGGTAGGGCACCGGCACGCCGCGCTGCCACAGCGCGCCGAGCGCCGCGAACTCGGCCACCGCCCACCGCTCGGCGATCAGGTTCCGCCCGAACGCGCTGCGCCGGGACATCGCGCGGGCCTCCCGGCTCCGCCGCTCCCGACGGCCCTCCAGGTAGCCCGCGTCCCGGTGGAACAGCCGGTGGTCGTTGTCCCGGTACCGCTTCGCGGCCAGCAGGCAGGACCGGTCGGGCGTGGCGCGCTCCAGCAGGGAGACGTCCGCCTCCTTGCCGGACTTGATCAGCCCGAGCTCCCGGTCGACGGCCCCGAGGTCGGTGACCAGCCACGCCGGGTGCGGCGCGGGCCCCTGGTCGGCGCTGCCCCAGGTGGACCACCGGTCGCCGTCCTCGGGCCCGGTGAGCTGCCGGGACTCGCCGAGCCGCTTCTTGGCCTCCTCGGTGAGCCTGCCGCGCCGGACGTTCTCCTCGTCGTCCCGCACGACCCGGACACGGGTCCTGACCTCGCGCGGGCCGTAGTCGTCCAGCTCGTAGTCGGACCAGCGGCTGTGCGGGTCGGCGTCGTCGTCGCTGGCGTCGTCGCCGTCGCCACCGTCATGACCGGCGTCGTAGTCGGTGTCGCCGTAGCCGGCGTTGACGTCGCCGGTGTCGCCGTAGCCGGCGTCGACATCATCGGTGTCGCCGTAACCGGCGTCGACATCATCGATGTCGTCGTAGCCGGTGCCGGCCTCGTCCGCGTCGCCGTAGCGGGTATCGGTGTCGTCGTGGCGACCCGCGCCACCGCCCGAACCGGACTCGGGCGCGTCGACATCGGCGGCGTCGTCAGATCGACCGCCGTGATTGAAGTTGATCTTGAGTTCGTGCAGTGCGTCAGTAGTGATCGCGTGCTCGCGCACAGCGGGGCTCCCAGCGGGAAGTGGGTGATCACCCCGACGTCGGGCCGCGCGACCGCGTCAGACCCTGTGGAGCGCCGGGGTGGGTGGACGGGCCGGTGCCGCGTCCAGGACAGGTGTCATGGCCATGTCGACACCTCCTCCCCGAATCCGCTCCGGGCTCTCCGGCCCGCGAGTCGCTGTGCTCACCCACCATGCCCCGCCCGCACCCGGCGGGGCAACCGCTTTTCCGACCACTCCAGTGCCCAGCCCACTCCAACGGCTGGCCCGGCCCGATGCCAGCCCGGCCCGATGCCCGCTTAGCTCGATACCTGCCCGGCCCGATGCTCAGCCCGGCCTGACCTGGCGCTCAGCCCAGTCCTGCCCGCCCTGCCCTGCCCAGCCACCCAACCCTGCCCGGCCCGCCACCCAACCCTGCCCGGCCCGCCACCCGGCCCTGCCCGGCCTGCCACCCAGCCCGGCCCGCCACCCAACCCGGCCCGCCGCTCAGCGCGGCGGGCGCTGGGCGTAGGCGCGCAGCGCGTCCAGGTCGGGCACCAGCACGTCCCGGCGCAGGTGGCTCACCACGACCCCGGCCTTGCGCAGGTCGCTGAACGCCTTCTCCGCCGTGCGCGGTTTCATGCCCGCGATCGACGCCAGCTCCACCTTGGTCAGCGGGAACCCGAGCGTCCACCCGCCCGGCTCCTCGCGGCCGTGCGTGCGCACCAGCTCCGCGAGCACCTTCGCCAACCGCTCGTCGGCCGCCCGCGCCAGGAAGTCCCGCCTGCGCTCGATCGCCCACCGCAGCCGCTCGTTGACCATGCCGATCATCTCGACGAAGACCTCGTTGCGGCGGTGCAGGAAGCCCATCAGCTCGCTGCTGCTGATCATCCGCGCGGTCACCTCGCCGCACGTGATCACGCTCGCCGACCTCGGCTTGCGGTCCAGCGCCGCCATCTCGCCGACGAAGTCACCGGCCGCCTTGATCGCCAGCAGCGCCGTGTCGCCGGTCTCGTCCGTGGTCTGAACCTTCACCACGCCGTCGAGCAGCAGCAGCGCGTGCGTGTCGCGGGCGTCCTGCACGATCACGTCCCGGTTCGGCGCGTACCGCACCACCGTGCCCATCGCCAGCAGCTCGTCGCGCGCCTGATCGCGCAGCCGCGACAGCAGGCTGTCGTGCGGCCACACCGGTTGCTCCGGCTGGGTCGTGCTCGGTGACCATGACATCAGCACCATCCACCCCTAATGCGTCGTATCCGCAACTCGCTGCAACCGTTGTCATCCCCCGGCGTGCAGGTCGCGCCGCACGGCCGGTTCGTTTCGCCGAAGCGCGGGATTCCACCCGAACGCGCGGTTTCTCAGGATCCGGCGTAGCGGCGCAGCGCCCGCAGGTCGGGCACCAGGACGTCGCGGCGCAGGTTGCTGACGACCACGCCCGCGTGCCGCAGGTCGCTGAACGCCTTCTCCGCCGTGCGCGGCTTCATGCCCGCGATCGAGGCCAGCTCGACCTTGGTCAGCGGGATGCCCAGCCGCCACGCGTCCTTGTCCTGCCTGCCGTAGGTCTGCACCAGCTCCACGAGCACGCGGGCCACCCGCACCGGCGCCGGGCAGGACAGGAAGTCGCGGCGGCGGTCGATCGACCAGCGCAACCGCTCGCCCACCACCAGCACCAGCTCCATCGCCACCTCGGGGCGGCGCAGCAGCAGCGCCTGGAAGTCGGCGCGGGTGATCGCGCGGGCCACGACCTCCCCGCAGGTGCGCACCGTGGCCGACCGGGGCTTCCCGCTCAACGCCGCCATCTCGCCGACGACGTCACCCGCGATCCTGATGTCCAGCAGCGCGTGCTCACCGTCCTCGTCCACGGCCTGCACCTTCACCATGCCGCTGAGCAGCAGCAGCACGTGCGTGTCGCGCGCGTCCTGGACGATCACCTCCTTGTCCGGCCCGTACGGCACCCGCGTCCCCAGCGCGAGCAGGTCGGTTCGCGCGGGTTCGCGCACCCTCCCCAGCAGACTCGTGCTCGGCCACACCGGATCAGCACCGGTCAACGCACACCCCCCGGATCGACTTCTCTCCCTGACGGATGTCGGCCCGGACACCCCCGCCGTTCCCAGAATCCGGGCATTCCACGTGAAGCGTGCAACTCCGTTCACCCGAGCGGCGGCGACCGAACGGGGCCGGCGCGCACCCTGCCCGCCGAACACCGCCGAACACCGCCGAACACCGCCGGAACCCACCGAACACCACGGGGAGCAGGCTGGACACCACCGGACGTGGGCTGGGGACCCCGGAATAGCGGTGGGGGAGGGGGCGGGGGCGCGTCGAACGCCCGGCAAGAGCGCGAGGGCTGGGGTGTGGCGGCGGGGGAGAGCGCCGGGGCCGGAGAACGCGGCCTCGCGGAAGGGCGCGGCAAAGCGCGGCAAGGGCGACGACCCGACCGGGCTCTGCCCGCTCGAACCCAACCCCGGCGAGACGCGCCCCGCCCGCCCCGCCCGGTTCTGCCCCGCCCGGCCCGGTTCTGCCCGCCCTGCCCCGCCGCCCTGCCCTGCCCCGCCGCCCTGCCCTGCCGCAGCTCGCCTGCCTGCCCGCCCCTGCTCCAGCCCGCCCCGCCCCGCCCTGCCGCAGCTCGCCCGCCCGGCCTGCCCTAGCCCGCCCCGCTCGGCCTGCCTTGCCCGCCCGGCCCGGCCTGCCTTGCCCGCCCGGCCCGGCCTGCCCGGCCTGCCTGGCCCGATCTGTCCCGGTTCGACCCAGGTCGGTGCCCCCCGCTCCGCCCCGGCGAGTCCCAGCGCGGTAAAGCCCCGGCCCGGTGGCGTGGCTTGTCGTGTGCCTGTCGGATTTGCCTGGGCAGAGTCCGCCGCCGGATCTGGCCAGCTAGATGCCGATGCCGATGCCGATGCCAAGTCCGGGGCCGGGGCCGGGGCCAAGTCCGGGGCTGGTTGCCGGGCCCCTGAGCTCTGGGGTTCCCGGGTTCCGAGCTCCTGAGTTCTGGGGGTTCCCAGGTTCCGAGTGCCCGAGTTCCGGGTGCCCGAGTTCCCGGTGCCGCTGTCAGGCCGCAGGCTTGTCCGCGGGGTTGCCGATGATCACGAGGTCCAGGGCCTTCGCCCCGGTCTCCTCCAGCGTCAGTCCGGCGCTCGCCGCGACCTTCACCAGCCCCGCCACCGTGGACGGCTCGGTGCGGGAGCGGACCAGTGCGCGTGCGAGCAGGCCCTTGTGGGCCTTGTTGAAGTGGCTCACCGCCTTGCGCCGCCCGGACCCGTCGTCGCTGACCACCCGCACCACCACGGCGGCCGGGGCCTTCGCGAGGGAGGCGTACGGGCCCGAGCGCAGATCCACGACGAACTCGTCGGCCTCCGCCAGGACCGGGGTCAGCGCGGGGCGCCACAGCGCGCCGAGCGGACCGGTCGCGGGCAGCGCGCTGCCGCCGGACAGGCGGTACGCCGGGATCGCGTCACCGCCCCCGACCAGGCCGAACAGCGCCGACACCACGCCGATCCTGGCGAACGCGCGGTCGCGCTCGGCCTTCGTCAGCGACGGGACGTCCAGCGCGTCGTAGAGGACGCCGGTGTACCGCCGCAGCGCGGGCGTCGTGGCCGACGTGCGCAGCTCGGCGTTCCGCCCCACCTCCCCGGCCTGCCGCTCGGACAGGCCGAGGGCCGCCAGCGACGCGGGCACGTCGGCGGCCAGGTCGACCAGCGCGGTGACGAGCTTGTCGCGCACCGGGTTCAGCTCCCGGTGGGACAGCGCGTCCAGGTCGAGGGGAGCGCCGGACCCACCGGTCGCCTTGGTCTCGGACGGAGGCAGCAGCACGAGCACGACCGGCGAGCCTACCCACCGGAACCGCCCGTCCCCGCCACTCCCGCCGTTACCCCGGACACGCGACACCCCGGCGGGACCCGGCCACGCGACACCCCGGCGGGACCCGACCACGCGACATCCCGGCCGGGACCCGACCACGCGACATCCCGGCCGGGACCCGACCACGCGACACCCCGGCCGAGACCCGACCACGCCCCGACCGGTCACCAAGCGTCACCAACCGCCGCCGCGCACCCCCCTCACCTCACCCGCCCCACCTCACCCCGCCCTCGACACGCAGAACTGGTTCCCCGCCGGATCGGCCAGCACCACCCACTCCACCCCCGGCATCGACCGCTCCGCCACCAGCACCGCACCCAACCCGGTCAACCGCTCGACCTCCGCCGCCAGATCCGCCGCCCCGAAGTCCAGGTGCACCCGGTTCTTCCCCGGCGTCGGCTCCGCCACCCGCTGGAACCCCAACCGCACCCCGCCCTCCGCCGTCAGCATCACCAGGTCCCCGTCGTCCCCGTACTCCTGCACCGCGTCCGTCTCCAGCGCGCCCGCCCAGAACGCCGCCAACCCCCGAGGGTCCGCCGCGTCCACCGTCGTCATCCCGTAGCTCAGCCCCATGCCCGGCACGCTAACGACGACCCCCGACAATTCCCGGCCCCGCCCGACCCCCACCGCCGCCCCCACCCCCGAACACCACCCGTCCGGGTCACGACCGCGGACCCCCGCCCGCCCCGCGCCGGGGTAACCGGCTGGAACCCCCGCCACCCCGTTCACTAGGCTTTTCAGGACCACCAGCCCCACGAGGAGTCCCAACCGTGATCACGAGGATGTCGTCGCTGTTCCTGCGCACGCTGCGCGAGGACCCGGCCGACGCCGAAGTCCCGAGCCACAAGCTGCTGGTCCGCGCGGGCTACGTGCGGCGCGTCGCGCCGGGCGGCTACTCGTGGCTGCCGCTGGGCCTGAGGGTGCTGCGCAACATCGAGCGGGTCGTCCGCGAGGAGATGGACGCGATCGGCGCGCAGGAGATCCAGTTCCCCGCGCTGCTCCCGAAGGAGCCCTACGAGGCCACCAACCGGTGGACCGAGTACGGCCCCAACATCTTCCGCCTGAAGGACCGCAAGGGCGCCGACTACCTGCTCGGCCCCACCCACGAGGAGCTGTTCGCGCTCACCGTGAAGGGCGAGTACAGCTCGTACAAGGACTACCCGGTCGCGCTCTACCAGATCCAGACCAAGTACCGCGACGAGGCGCGCCCCCGCGCGGGCATCCTGCGCGGTCGCGAGTTCGTCATGAAGGACTCGTACTCCTTCGACCTCACCGACGAGGGCCTGGCCGAGGCCTACCAGCGCCACCGCGCCGCCTACATCAAGATCTTCGACCGGCTCGGCATGGACTACGTCATCGTGTCCGCGACCTCCGGCGCGATGGGCGGCTCGGCCTCCGAGGAGTTCCTCGCGGTCGCCCCGAACGGCGAGGACACCTTCGTCCGCAGCACCGAGTCCGACTACGCGGCCAACGTCGAGGCCGTCACCACCCCCGCGCCCCCCGCGCAGCCGGTCGAGGGCCGTCCCGAGGCGCAGGTGCACAGCACGCCCGCGACCCCGACCATCGACACCCTGGTCGAGTTCTTCAACAACGCGGGCCTCGGCCGCGAGTTCACCGCCGCCGACACGCTGAAGAACGTGCTGGTCAAGACCCGCGTCCCCGGCTCCGACTGGGAGCTGCTGGCGATCGGCCTGCCCGGCGACCGCGAGGTCGACCTCAAGCGCCTCGAGGCGGCCGTCGAGCCCGCCGAGGTCGCCATGCTGGACGAGGCCGACTTCAAGGCGCACCCCTTCCTGGTCAAGGGCTACATCGGTCCCGGCGCGCTGCTCGCGAACAAGGTCCGCTACCTGGTCGACCCGCGCGTCGTCGAGGGCACCGCCTGGGTGACCGGCGCCGACCGGCACGAGCACCACGTGGTCGACCTGCTCTGCGGTCGCGACTTCACCCCGGACGGCACGATCGACGTCGCCGAGGTCCGCGAGGGCGACCCGTCGCCCGACGGCAAGGGCGTCCTGGTGGCCGCGCGCGGCATCGAGATCGGCCACATCTTCCAGCTCGGCCGCAAGTACGCCGACGCGTTCTCGCTCGACGCCCTCGGCCCGGACGGCAAGCCCGTGCGCATCACCATGGGCTCCTACGGCATCGGGGTGTCCCGCCTGGTCGCCGCGATCGCCGAGCAGAGCCACGACGACCGCGGCCTGATCTGGCCGCGCAACGTCGCCCCCGCCGACGTGCACGTGGTCGTCGCGGGCAAGGACGCCACCCTCCTGGAGGGCGGCGAGAAGCTCGCGGGCGAGCTGTCCTCGGCGGGCCTGAGCGTCCTGCTGGACGACCGCAAGGCCAGCCCCGGCGTGAAGTTCGCCGACGCCGAGCTGGTGGGCGTGCCGACGATCCTCGTGGTCGGCCGTGGCCTGGCCGGCGGCCTGGTCGAGGTCAAGGACCGCCGCTCCGGCGAGCGCGTCGAGGTGCCGGTCGACGAGGCCGTGCAGCACGTGCTGGCCGTCGCGCGCGGCTGACCCGAGGCGCGGAGAAGGGGGCCGGCGCTCACCCGAGCACCGGCCCCCTGCACGTCCAGCGGACCTCAGCGCCTGCCGAGCAGCACGTCCACCACGTCGGCGGTGTCCGACAGGTCCACCAGCACCGCGTGCGCCCCGGACGCCTCCAGCTCCGCGACGTCGCTGCGCCCGGTCGCCACCGCGACCGCCCGGTACCCGTGGTGCAGCGCCGCGTCCACGTCGTGCGGGGTGTCCCCGACGACCACGACCGACTCCGGCGCCGCGCCGTGCTTGGCCGTCGCCAGCCGCACCGCCTCGCGCACCAGGTCGGGCCGGTCGTCGGACAGCTCGCCGAACCCGCCGATCGCGAAGTCCAGGTGCTCCTCCAGCCCGAACGCCGCGAGCTTGTACCGGGCGATCTCCACCAGGTTCCCGGTCACCAGCGACTGCACCACGCCCGGCTCGCCCGCCAGCGCCTCCAGCACCGCCGCCGCGCCGGGCAGCGCGCGCCCGCGCTCGGCCAGCCGCCCGTGCTCCAGCCGCGCCACCGCGACCAGCTCGGCGTGCAGCCGGGAGATCAGCTCGTCGGTGGCCTCCAGGTCGTGCGAGAGCAGCAGCTGCCTGCTGATCGCCCGCTCGGTCCGCCCGGCGTACGAGGGCCGGTGCACCAGCTCCAGCCCGGACACCGTCCGCAGCGCGGTCCCGTACCAGGCGTGGCCGAGCCCGGAGGCGTCGATCAGGGTCAGGTCGATGTCCCACAGCACGAGGGTCTTCACGAGACGCGCACGCTCCCCACGATCCGGTCGGCCTCCTCGTCGCTCGGGCCCTGGGCCACGTGCGGCCCGCCCTGCGCGACGTTCAGCACCAGCACGCCGTGCTTCCCGCCCGGCAGCTGCGCCGCCACCAGGGTGATCTCCGCCTTCGGCGCGTAGCAGGCGCTCACGCCCCTCGGCTCGACCGGCAGCACCACCGTCGTCCGGTCGTCCGACTCGGTCACCACCGGCTCGCCCACGCTCGGCGGGGTGCCGTCCACGGTGTACCCGTTGTTCGCCACGGCCTTGCCGAGCTGGGTGAGCACGGTCAGCGTCGCCGCGTTGACCTGCGCGGACGACACGATCGCCTGCACCATCTGCCTGTCCTGGCACTCGAACGGCCGGGACACCCACACGCCGGTCAGCCGGGTGCCGCCCGCGAAGCCGTCGCCGCTCTCCTCCCAGGAGGGCGGCACCTGGTAGGTCAGCCCCGAGCCGCGGGCGGTCGTCCACTCCGGCTGCGCCGAGGGGGAGGTCGCCGCGGTCTGCCCGCCCGCCGCGGCGTCCGAGCCGGACCCGATCAGCACGGCGGTCACCACGCCGCCCGCCACGACCAGCACGCCGAGCACCGACAGGGCGATCCACAGCCCCGTGCGCTTGGGCTTGGAGGGCGGTTGCTGCTGGTAGTAGCCCAGGCCCGAGTAGCTCACCCGCCCACCGCCAGCGGGCGCACCGAGTCGATCATCGCCTGGAGGTCGCCCTCGGTGGGGGAGGCGGGTGCGGAGTCCGGGCCGCCCGCCAGGTCGCCGTTGGCCATGAACACGTGCGTGGCCCGCTCGCCCCTGGCCGCGAGCACGCGCACCATGCCCTTGGACGCGATGCAGGCGTTGCCGCCGCCCGCCGTGATCGTCGCGTCGACCTGCACCGCCGGGATGGGCTGACCGCCGCCGACGTTCGGGACGGTCACCTCCTTCGGGTCGGTGAGCTTGACGTCGAGCTCCGGGGCGCTGCCGTAGAAGTACCTGGCGACCTTGTCGGCCACGTCCTTGGCGACGCCCGCCAGGTCGGTGCTGGAGATCAGCGCGCCGCC